>JAURYI010000123.1 GCA_030654015.1 Methylococcales bacterium
GATGCTGATAGACCGCACGCAACTCTTTCGCCATAAATTTTTCCGCGCTTTCCAATTTGGTTTTATTGGGATCTCGCATATTGGAGATGTACATTTGCGGGGCTTTGCCGTCTAAGTGCTGGACGGCAAGCGAAATGCCGCCCATAAATTCAAACGGATGGTCAGTATCCAGTAAGCCGCGTAAATTAGACGAACGCGAGAACACCACCGCGCTAGTGCCTTTCAGCTGCGCCGCGTAGGTATTGACCTCTTTTCCAGCTGCATCTTGCAGTTTTTTGCTCCAGTTAGCAGGATTAGGTCCGTAGCTCCATGACATTCTGTCCAAATACAGGTTTGCCAGTTTGCCGTCGTCTTTTTCCCATTTATCAGAAGCCAGCGTTGCTTTGGGTAATTTAGTGCCGTATTCACCGCTTTGTTCGCCGAAAATGCGCGTCAGGGCAAATTCTTCCGCCTTGTTTTCCTCAATGCCTTGTTTGATAAAATCGGCTTTAATACGCTGGGTATTAGCACGCACAAAATTGACGTTATCGGCTTCGTCCAGTTTAGCCACCATGACGATGGCTTCATTAAAGCGTTCCATGACATTGGGGAACTGGTCTCGATATAATCCGTTGATGGAAATAATGGTATCTATGCGCGGTCTGCCCAATTCGGCTTGGGGAATGACTTCAATTCCCGTAACGCGCCCGCCTGCATCCCAGACAGGTTTTACGCCCATTGCCGCCATAATCTGCGCTTCCAGCATTCCCATGTGGCGCATGGTTTCTGAGCTGAACATGGTGAACGTCAGTTTTTCGGGCAGTTGACCTGCATGAGCTTGTTTATAATTGACAATCAGGTCTTCAATGGATTTTTTACCTGCGTCATAAGCGGCACGAGTCGGCACACGCGAGGGATCAAAGCCGTACATATTGCGCCCTGTCGGTAATGAGTCGGGGTTACGAATGGGATCGCCGCCATAAGAAGGATTTATCCAGCGTGACGCTAACACCGCGCTCACGCCTTCTATTTCATGTTTGGCGTATAAATCAATCAGGTATTTGCGCCCCAGTTCCATTTGAGTGCGCAGTTTTTCATCACTGAGTTCGGTTAATGGTTTATCGGAAAATACCCATTCTTCAACAAATTGATAGGGTTTGGATTGTTGCAGTTGTTTGTAATCGGCTTGAAAAGTGGCTTTGGCATCAATACCCAAGGCTGCATAGTAAGGTTGCCCCAGCATCTGCATCACGTTACTGATTAAATGCCCGCGTTCGGCATCTTTGCCCAAGGTATGCAAACCCAAAGGCTGCATGGCTGAACCCAGTTCTTCCAGATAATTTTCAATATCGCGTAACGACTCTTCAAAGTTAGCCGCCAAATTTTCAGGCGTGATTTTTAAATCCTTGGCGATATTCATTTTAATCGCTTGGTCGATAATGGATTGCCGACTGCTGATTTTCACAGGGCCGTCATCCAACGCACGGTATTCACGAATGGTGTCGTTAATGTTGACAAACTCATCCGATAAACCTGCGGGTGCAAACGCAGGGGTTTGATAACTGACAATTACCCCGCGTCCACGGCGTTTAACGTGTATGGCTTCGCTGATATTGTCAATGATGTACGGGTAGATAACAGGCACATTGCCGACCAGCAAATTGGGGTAGTCGAATGCCCATAAGCCGCGCTCTTTACCTTGTGACCATTCTTGTGAGCCATGGGTACCAAAGTGGATAATGGCATTGGCGGCGAATTGTTCACGAATCCACAAATAACCCGCCAGATACGAATGATTAAGCGGTAATTTGGTGTCATGAAACATTTTTTTCTCATCTTCATCGGTCGCCATTTCACCACGAGCAGGTTGCGGCATCATCACTAAATTACCCAATTTCATACGCGGGATGACAAAACCGCGCACACCGTCTTTATCGGCTAACCATTTCGCTTTTTCAGGTTCGCCAAAGGCTTTATTAACGTCCGCTTGCACCGATTCAGGCAAGGTGGCAAACCATTTTTTGTAAGTGTCCAGCGGCAAAAAATCCCAATGCGGGGTTTTCATCAGCGCGTCTATTTCGCCGCGTCGATAACGCGGTCTGAGCATGGTGGCAACAGCATCAATAATTTGCTGTTCGTTAGCTTTATCAAAGACATAACCTTCCGCGCGCAGTTGGTCAATCAGGTATTCAATCGAGCGCGGGACGTTCATATTGGACGCGCCCTGATTTTTTTCACCCGGGGGATGATTCCAGAATAACAGCGCGACTTTTTTATCGACATTTTTTAGCGTTTGTAATTTGGCAAGATTCATCGCTTTGCCCGTCAACAGTGCCATTTGTTCAGGCATCGGCACCATTTCGCCGCCTTCGTTAGCGGCTAATACCACAGGGTCTTGCAGTCCGATGTATTCGGCATTGGTGAGTGTGAACGGCAGATAAAAACTGCTGACACCTGCTAAATCTTGGTAATAATCAGCGCGTGTGCCTGTGCGATACGACAGGATATTAATGACAGGAATGCCCATTGCTTGATGCCACGCTTTGCGACCATCGGGATTCATGCCTAAAAAAGTATTGACCATCAACACGTTGGCGATAATTTTGCCATCCATTGTTAATAACGGCTCATTAACAGCAACACTTTGCGCGGCTTTGGGATTCGGAAAACCCCTGTCTGTTGCTGTTGTCGGTGCGGATTCAGGGCGACCGCGTGGTCTTTCGCCGCTGGGTGCAGCTTGCGCGCTACCGGCTTCTGGACGATCACTGCTCGCTGGCGCAGTCGGTCTGCCGCCTACTTTTTCGGCTTCGTTTCGACCGACGCGGGTGGCACGATAAAAAATCAACGGTACACCGCCTGCTTTTTCAATACTATCAATGGTTTCGTCAAGCATCCGCAATTGACCATCGGAAATATGGCTGGAAGAGGACTCCATGGCAATCACGGGATTATTCTGCCATTTTTTACCCGTTTGCGTTTCCCACCATGTCAAATAAGCGGGCAGATTATCAAAAATCAACTCGGCAAATTTTGGGTGATAAATCCCGCCATTCGGCAATTTCATCGGCTCAGCAATTTTGCTGACATCACCGCCTGTCAGCAGGGCGTTTAAATACTGAAATAATCGTTCATGATTAATCGGCGTACCACCTGCGTAATAATCAAACAAGCGTTCCGCCACCGCCGCCTCAAGATTGACAGGCTTAAGCCGATTGGGCGGATTCATCATGTTAATACTCAGCGTAGGTAATGCGTTGTTAGTCATCGCTCCTGCACTGACACGCTCAATCAGCGTTATATCTTCATTACGCGGCGCGTCAATAATCACCATAGTGGCATTTTCCAGCACCCGCTTCACGCCCGCTTCACCGTCGCGGTCAACCTGTGTCCACGCCAGTGCAACACCTTGTTTTTTGGCGGCCTGCTCCATGAGCTTGAATTTTTGTTCCAGCACAAACTGCGTGGATAACAGACCGATTTTAACTTGCGCGGCGGCGGGCATTGCCGCCGACACCCAAAAAATAAGCCATAACAGATTAATTGAATTAAATTGCTTCATAGCGATATTTTTATGTTGAATAATTTAGAAACAAAGTAGCTGCGGATTTATCGCATCGACCTGTGTTTTAAGCGTCTAAACGAGCCGCTGCCGTATTCCAATTAAGTAACTTATCAATCACTGCCTGTAAATAATCTTTGCGAAGATTTTGGTAATCCAGATAATAGGCGTGTTCATAAATATCAATGGTCAGTAGCGGTTTTAAGCCGTGTATCTCAGGATTATCAAGGTTATTGAGCGTCATCATGTTAAGTTTACCCTTATGTTCAACCAGCCAGAGATAGCCTGAACCCGTATGGGCAACGCCCAGATCACGAAACTTGGTTTTAAAGGTCGCGTAATCGCCAAAAGCAGTGTCTATCAAGGTGAGTAATTTTCCAGTCGGTTTCACCGCGTCGCCGCCATTCGGCATCATGCTGCCCCAATAAAAATCATGGTTGACCACAGACGCTGCACCGTTAAACACTTTGTTCATGGCGGGTTTATTGGCGGTGGCACGCATGATTGCATTTATGCTTTTACCCATATACTGACTGTTTTCAGGCAGACGCAGCGCGTCATTGAGACTTTTTAACGCACCCAGCTGGTGTTTGTTGTAATGAAAGCCAACCGTTCTCGCGCTGATGATAGGTTCAAGAGCCGCTTCGGCATAAGGCAGTGGCGGGGCAGGGAAAACGGGTGCCGCCTCAGGGATAACAGCAGGTGCATCTGCTGCTATCACCAAACGAGAGCCGCCCAGTGCAATAGTCGCGACGGTCGCACTGGCAATACTGGCAGCGGTTAAAAATTTTCTACGCGATATTTCGGTCATTAAAGAATCCTTTTAGTGGGGTGTGTTTAAAGTGAAAGACAAACTTTATAAAACGTCATTAAATGCTTTTTAAACGGGCATCATGAATACGTTTCGCTTTGCGTTTTTTCAGCCACTGAATAATGCCTGTTACCATCAACAGTAACGGCGCGAAACCTGTAATCAACACCATGATGCGTCCTGTAGTGCCGAGAATTTCGCCGTTGTGCAAGGGCAGTTGCAGGTTCACAAACGCAGTACCCGCATTAAATTTAAACGGGTCGCGGACTTGCAGGAATTTACCGCTGTATTGATCCACCCAGATATTGGTCGCGCCTTTACTGCGAATTTCACCGACTTGCCGTCCAGTCACGCGAATGCTGTCATCGGCTTTTTTCGCCAGCACTAAACGCTGAATGTCGATATTGGGATAAGCCGCTTCAACTGCCAGAACAATGGCTTCGGGCGATAGCGGTGCCGCCCCGTTAGCGGGTGCGGATTTTGTTCTTGCATTCATTTGCATCATCGCCGCCATGCCTGTCATGTTGTCCAGTGGCGAGAAATAATTCACAACAGGCTTAAAAACTTCGGGCAGATTGAAATACACACCAGAAAATGCAACCACCATCAGAACAACAGCGGTATAAATCCCCACCGTTTTATGCAGGTCAATGTTAAAGCGGGTAAAACTGGCATTTTTCTTAATGGTAAACGCTTGTTTGATTTTGCTTAATTTCGGCCACCACAAATAAATGCCCGTCATTGTCAGCACCAAAGTCAGTAATGCTGTGATGCCCATAATCAATTTACCCGTATCATCGAGTAGCAGGTTGGCGTGCAGTAGCAATACGATGGTCATTAACGAATCATTTCTGACGCGGTCGCCTAACACCTGTCCTGTATACGGATTCACCATGACTTCGTGTAAGGGGGCGTGCATCATTTTATGTTCTTTACCGTCGTGTGCTTTGTGTTCCATCGGCACTTCGTAGCGAACAAGCAACACATCATCCGCGTCTTCGGGTAACTGCATATTAGTCGCAGGAGCTTTGATGGGCGATCCCTGATTGGCAGCCGCTATCAGCATTGACAAAGGCAGGTGTTGTTGCCCTGCTTCGACCTGCATGATGTCGGAATTAAGCCATTTGTCGATAGCGTGATCGTAAACCAGCAAGCTGCCTGTCAGACCTGCCATGACCAGAAATGCACCCAGCCAAAGGGTGATATAGAGATGCAGTTTTAACAGCACTTTGCGCAAGGTGATTTTTTTTAGTGCCGCTAGTATTTTTGCAGGATGTTTGCCTGTTACGCGAGCAGGCTCAGCGATAGGTGATAATGGATCAATGGTTGACATATTCTTTACTCCTGAGTTGTTGCTTTTGAATAAATACTTAAAAATCCGTTCAAGCTGTGACACCTGAAAGGTCGTGGCAAAGCGTTAATAGTTGTATTCGACACCTGCGCGGATTTGGAACGGACTGTCGCTGATGCCCGCAATTCCTAAATAGGTTTGGGTGTTGTTGGCATTGGAGGTGACGCGCGAGCTGTATTTGGTGTTTAACAAATTGAGGGCTTGCAGTGATACTGTCCAGTTTTGGTATTGATAGCTGCTGCGTAAATTAAACAGCATGGGGCGTGAGTAGCTGTTGGTATTTTGGATGTTGGTTTGGTAACGGCTTAGGTAGTCGGCTTCCAGTTCTACGCTTAAGTTTTTAACCGGATAAACGGTAACCCGTCCATTAACGTGATGTTTCGGTGCGCCGATCATGCTCACGCCGCTTAATTTCACCGCACCTGCATTGAAGTTGTTCCAGAAGTTAAAGTTTAACGTATGTGCCACGTCAAACTTGATCATGTCATGCGGTTGGTAGGATAGGCTGGTCTCAAAACCGCGTATGGTGACTTTACCGGGATTGCCTGAGTAAGAAGCGGTGGTTTTGGCGGCATTGGCGGTTCTAACACCGCGTGTCACAATGGTATCAGGTAATCTCGACCATGCCGCACCGCACACCGAGGGGTTATCACTACACAATACGCTCGCGATGTAGTCATCTGTATTGGTTTCAAAGGCTGCTACGTCGTAGCTGAAGCCTTGGTCACGGAAAAAGCCGCGCAAGCCCAGTTGTTTGGTAATACTGGATTCAGGTTTTACGTTGTTATTAGGATAAATGGCAGTCACGTTGCTGCTCGCTCCCGGCACTAACCAGCCGTCAGCAACACCAAACCATAGCGTGTGGTCATGAACATATTCATAACTCAAGCCGCCTTTTTTAATCAGTTTGTTGTATTCCTGACGCTGGCTGCTCAGTGCGCCGCCTCTTGCATCGAAAGTTTGTGTGAAACGTTGTTGAATATCTTCGTAACGCAAGCCGAAGTTAAAACGTAAATTGTCCAGCGAAGATAAAAAGCCGCTGTTAAACAGACCGTTCATCGGTGAAAATTCGTACTGCATAAACGGCGCGATTTGCGTTTCGTTAAACAAACTGGCGGAGGCTTTATTGGTTGCCGCAAGACCGTTCGTCGTGCGATTCCAGATTTCAACATCCTGATAGCCGTTAAGTACGTCTACGCCGGTATAAACGCGCGATTTGATAAAATCAAAATCTTGGCGATACACGGTGTGCGCGTTGTTTTGTCCCGTATCAACGTGTTGTTCTGTTAAACCCGTAGCACCGCCGCCGCCGCCCGGAAAAGCATCTGTGCCGCGTCTATCACGTTTGGAAAATGACACTTCTAATTCGCCGCCGTCACCGATTTGCCGTTTATAGGAGGCAAGCCCTGAGACGTATTTAAACTGTTGATATAAATTAGGTGTGGCAGGATTAACTTGTTCCCAGTTATCCACCCATTGTTGACGGCTAAGACTGCCCGCATTTTCCTGATACCAGTCGGTGTAATCAAAGCGCAGGGTGAGTTTTGATACATCATCAGGGTGTAAAACAATTTTGCCCGTACCCGAAAGTCGTTCTGATTTGCTGCGGTCGCGCCACGGATTGTATTTCAGCGCACTGACAGCGGCAAAATAGCCGATGTCATTGATAGCAGTGTCTTTGAGTGTGCCGCTGGCTGAACCTTGGGTACGAAAATAATCATAAGAGCCGATTTCTTGTGATAGCGAATATTCTGGATGATCAGTGGGGTCTTTGGTGATGATATTAATCGTGCCGCCAATCGCGTTGCTGGGGAATAACACCGAGGCAGGGCCGCGTATCACTTCCATTGCGGCAATTTCTTTGGGATTGATAGTATCAGTGTTGTTGGTGGTGTTGCCATTAGAGGGCGAACCGACCATAAAACCATCCACTGCGCCATTGGTGTAAGATTTGCCGCCGTCGGCTATACGGATATTGCGCTGCATACTGACCCCTGGAATACGTGCTAACTGCTCACGCAAAAGATCGACGTATTTCACTGTTTGCAGTTCCTGCTGATCAATAATGCTCCCTGCCAGCGGGGTGGTTTTAGTCAAACGTCCTAACTCGGTTCTTTTCTGCACGGGTATCGCATCGGTGTCTTCCGTCAGCCAGTTATCAATGTGCAATTGTTTATCAGAAACCGTCATTTCATTGAGTGCAGTAATCCGTTCTTCACTACTGGGTACATTCCGCGTTGCCGACGTTTTCGATTTTGCTGTTTTTGAATCTGATTTTTTAACCGTTTCAGCAGTCACTGGCGTTGTCATCGACAGAGCCAATGTAGGAACAGCTAACGCAATAACGGCAGCTTTAGTTAAATGATGTTTCGCGCTCTCTCTATTTAGTATGGAATGTTTACAATTAATCACTAACAACTCCTGTGTAACTTATTTTTATAATAGTTGAACAGCGTTAAAAGCAATTTATATACCATATAAAATTTTTATTAAATTCAATGGCTTATTGTTTTAATTTTATAAAAGATAAGTTAATTAACACATTAACAGGTTAAATAACCTGTTTTTATACTGGAGAGATATACTTTGGCTTCATTCTTAGAAAACCAGTGTTTTAAGCGCAGGAATGATGAAAAATTGGACGACAATCCTATGGTCGAATTTATCAACTGATGGATTTTCAAGCTAAACTGTATAAAAATTAATAGCGGTTTATTTATGAACTGGAATACCATTACAGAACACATCTCAGCGGCAACGGGTCAGGCGTTTACTGCGCAATCAGTGCAAGCCCTGTCAGGTGGCGACATTAATGCGGCTTTTCGTCTGCAAGATACGCATAAGAGCTATTTTGTTAAACTTAACCGAGTTGAGCGGGTGGCAATGTTTGCCGCTGAATTTGCAGGACTACAAGCACTTGCACAAACGCAAACCTTACGAATGCCAGCCCCAGTAGTTTACGGACAAAGCAATAGCCATTCTTTTTTAGTATTGGAATACCTTGAGTTAGGTCGCTCTCATCCTGCGTCTGATCGCTTATTAGGGCAACAGTTGGCGCGTTTGCATCAACAAGTCCAACCGTATTTTGGCTGGCATCGTGATAATACAATTGGCAGCACCTTACAGCGCAATACACACACTGCCGACTGGCTGAGTTTTTGGCGTGAACATCGCTTAGGATTTCAATTGCAACTGGCTATAAAAAATGGTTATGGCGGTCGTTTGCAAAATAAAGGCGAGCGGCTGTGCAGCGAATTAGGCGTATTTTTTACCAGCTATATGCCAACGCCTTCTTTGCTGCACGGTGATTTATGGGCAGGCAATGCCGCAACAGACAGGCAGGGGCAGCCTGTGGTTTTTGATCCCGCCTGTTATTACGGAGACCGAGAAGCAGACTTAGCCATGACCGAACTGTTTGGTGGCTTTAGTCAGGATTTTTATGCTGCTTATCAAGAAATTTGGGCATTAAATGAAGGCTATCGAGTCAGAAAATCGCTTTACAACCTATATCATATTTTGAATCACCTTAATTTATTTGGTGATAATTATTTGCGGCAAGCTGAAAACGGCATAATTGCACTATTATCCGAAATAGGCGTTACCCGCTCGTAATCGCTTTAACGAGTCAACAAACAGCACAATTTATCAACAATAATAACGTCCTGATTTTATATTTTCACAGCTCACACACCAGTACAGCACTTGGCTCATTGAGCATTGGGCATTGACAGGTATCCCCTTTCTACTTTACAGTTACGCCCGAAAAACAAGTATTGTTTTCTTTTGTAAAAACAGCAGCGATTTGTGGCAAAATCTCAAAACATTGCCTTAGTAAGAACATCGGCGTTGATAATGCTAACGTAGCGTTTATAATGCCAACACTTCTTTTCTTAGAAGAAGCATTGAGAGTTAGCAGTGCTATATGAACGTGAAGTAAATATCAGCCTGAAATGGACAACCCATCTCAGCAGTTTGCGTTAAAGCGTTTCGAGTCCCATAGAACGTCTTTCTATTACGACTCATAACTATGTAATTAAAAACAACTAAATATAATATAACCCTTCGGAGCATTTATCATGGCAAGACCGTTAATACAAATGGCATTAGACTCATTAGATTTCGATGCAACAGTAAACCTTGCTACTCTAGTAGCACCACACGTTGATATTTTCGAGATCGGAACTCCATGTATCAAACACAATGGCATCAACTTAGTTAAAGAATTAAGAGCAAGATTCCCTAATCACTTGTTATTGGTTGACTTAAAAACTATGGATGCTGGTGAATACGAAGCAACTCCTTTCTACGCAGCAGGTGCTGATATTTGTACAGTTTTAGGCGTATCTGGCCTTGCAACTTGTCAAGGTGTTATTAAAGCTGCAAACGCACACGGTGCAGAAGCTCAAATCGACTTAATCAATGTTGAAGACAAAGTCGCTTGCGCTCGTGCAACTGTTGAAGCGGGTGCTCAAATCATGGGTATTCACACAGGCTTAGACGCTCAAGCAGCAGGTCACACACCTTTCGCTGACTTAAACGCAATTGCTGAATTAGGCTTACCAGTCCGTATTTCAGTCGCTGGCGGCATCAAAGCATCTACAGTTCAAGACGTAGTAAGAGCTGGCGCGAACATCATCGTTGTTGGCGCAGCAATTTACGGCGCACCTTGCCCTGCTACAGCAGCGCAAGAAATCCGTGAATTGGTTGACGCTGTATAATTCATAGAGGCAGCAACTTATGCATCAGCAACTTATATTAGATAAAATCACAGGTATTTTAACGGCTACAGACGATTCTTATGATGAAAAGCTAGTTGAAATGCTTGATAAAGCCAAGCGCATTTTTATCGCAGGTGCTGGGCGTTCCAAGTTAGTTGGTAACTTTTTTGCTATGCGCTTGGTACACGGTGGTTACGATGTCAGCGTAGTTGGCGAAATTGTAACTCCGAGTATTAAAGCAGGTGATTTGTTAATCATTATCTCAGGTTCTGGAGAAACTGAGCAATTGATAGCATTCACCAAAAATGCCAAAAAAGTCGGTGCCAACATCGTGTTGATTTCTGCGAAAGCCAGTTCAACTATCGGCGATATGGCTGATGGTGTATTCCAAATTGGAAAAGAAGAACTGTATGGCAAGGTTGTGGGAATGCCAATGGGAACAGTGTTTGAATTATCAACACTGTGCTTTTTGGAAGCCCTAATCTCACATATCATCTGGGAAAAAGGAATTCCTGAAGAAATCATGAGAGAAAGACACGCTAACTTAGAGTAATTCGTTAGGAGCGAGTGGTGATAGCCACTCGTTCTCTAGCTCTGTTTAAGTCAAAGAATATAAAAGAACAACAACGTAACCACATCGACACATTAGATGAGAGTTACTCACTAGAATTCACTAACAAGTAGGAGAACAATATGACTTCGCGCCGAGAATTAGCGAACGCCATACGCGCTTTGAGCATGGATGCCGTACAAAAAGCCAACTCTGGACATCCAGGGGCACCTATGGGCATGGCGGACATCGCCGAAGTCCTGTGGAACGACTACATGAGTCACAATCCGACCAACCCAAACTGGTCAAATCGTGATCGTTTCGTTCTGTCTAACGGTCATGGGTCAATGCTGATTTATTCATTACTGCATTTGACTGGCTATGATTTACCGATGAGTGAATTGGCTACTTTCCGTCAGTTACATTCAAAATGCCCAGGTCACCCTGAATACGGTTATGCGCCAGGTATTGAAACAACAACTGGCCCATTAGGACAAGGTATTACCAATGGCGTTGGTTTTGCAATGTCAGAAAAGTTACTTGCGCACCAATTCAACCGTCCAGACCATAATATTGTTGATCACCACACTTATGTATTTCTGGGTGACGGCTGTTTGATGGAAGGCGTTTCTCACGAAGCGTGTGCGTTAGCAGGTACTTGGGGCTTAGGCAAATTAATTGCATTCTGGGATGACAACGGTATTTCAATCGACGGTCATATCGAAGGCTGGTACACCGATGACACCGTAAAACGCTTTGAAGCATACGGCTGGCATGTTTTATCTGTTGACGGACATAACCCTGAAGAAATTTCTAAAGCCATTAGCTTGGCAAAAGATATGACCAGTGCGCCAACACTAATTTGTTGCAAAACAACCATCGGTTTTGGTTCACCAAACAAAGCTGGTACACACGAATGTCACGGTGCGGCATTAGGTCAACCTGAAATCAATCTAACTAAAGCAGCTTTAGGTTGGGATTACGAAGCCTTTATCATTCCAGAAAACGTTTATGCTGGCTGGGATGCGAAAGCTAAAGGCACTAAAGCAGAAGCAGAATGGAATGCTAAATTTGCCGCTTATAAAGCAGCATATCCTGAATTAGCGGCTGAATACGAACGCCGTATGGCAAATGAATTGCCTGCTAACTGGAAAGAAGCGACCGATGCTTTAATTGCTGACGTTAATGCTAAAGCTGAAAATCTGGCTTCTCGTCAGGCATCACAAAAAGTGATTGCTGGTCTTGCGCCTTTATTACCTGAATTCTTAGGTGGTTCTGCTGACTTGACTGGCTCTAACTTAACCAGTTGCGCCAGCTTTACTCATGTACACGCTAAAGAACCAGGCAATTACATCTCCTATGGTGTGCGTGAATTCGGTATGTTCGGCATCATGAACGGCATGGCGTTACACAGTGGTTTAATACCCTTCGGCGGCACATTCCATATGTTCTCTGACTATGCGAAAAGTGCATTGCGTATGGCAGCATTGATGAAAATCCGCACCATCGCTGTATTGACTCATGATTCTATTGGTCAAGGTGAAGATGGTCCGACACATCAACCGATTGAAAACACTTCAGCAATGCGCTTCATCCCTAATATGGATGTTTGGAGACCAGCAGATTCAACTGAAACTGCGGTTGCATGGGTAATGGCGGTAGAGCGTTTAACAGGCCCAACCAGCTTGGTATTAAGTCGTCAAGCCTTACCTTTCATAGCGCGTAATGATGATCAAATAGCCGCTATTCGCAAAGGTGCTTACGTTATTTCTGAAGCCAAAGGCACTGCACAAATTATCTTGATTGCCACAGGTTCAGAAGTCGATTTAGCGTTAAAATCACAGGCCGCTTTGGCAGAAAAAGGTATTCAGGCGCGCGTTGTTTCCATGCCGTCAACCAATGTCTTCGATCGTCAAGATAAAGCATACAAAGACAGCGTATTAACACCTGGTGTAAAACGTGTTGCTATTGAAGCTGGTGTAACTGACTACTGGCGTAAATACGTTGGTTTAGAAGGCGGCGTTGTGGGTATTGACACTTTCGGAGAGTCAGCTCCTGCTGGCGCGTTGATGAAACACTTCGGTTTCACCGTTGAAAATGTTGTCAGTAACGTAGAAGCTGTACTTTAATTTTTAAGATAACCTTGGAACGGGACACCTCTCACACATGATGCCATACGATTAGTTGGCATATTGTCGGAGGTGTCACGAACCACTTCTTCCGACTCATAGGTGATCGTGTGAACAAGAATAATTTAACGAAAGGTCTATTTACAGCGTTGTTGCTAGTCAGCAGCGTGGTAAGTGCAGACGAGAAATATCCAGCAGCAGACTTCCAGCCCTCGGTTGTTTATCAAAGCGATGATGTCAAAAATGGCTCATCAGCTAAAGCAGCAGTCAAACCAGCAGCACCCGTTGCTGCCGAAGTAAAAACTGAAGTCGATTCAAAATATCCAGCGGCAGACTTCCAGCCTAAAGTTGTTTACAGCGATGACAACTACAAACACAATAAAACATTACCTGCCAGTGCGTCTAAAAGTGCAAGCGTCTCTTCTGCTGCATCCGTTAAGGAAGAAGCTTCAGATGAAAGCGTTACTGCTACTGAGACCAAAAAAGAAGATTCCAGTGCAACTTATTTACTAGGCTTGGTAGGCTTGGCAGCAGTCGGTTTTTTCTTGTTCAGACAACAAGCAACGCCTGCTACCGCCAAAGCTAAAAAAGCTAGTGTTGCCCCTGCAAGCACCAAAACTGCTGCCACAACAGGTGTTGGTAAATACATCAACAAAGTATCTGGCACAGGCGTTTCTCGCTATGTAGACAATCAAGTTAAGACTGCAAAATCTGCAACCAGTGTTGCTAGATATGTTGCACAGCAAACATTAGCTGATAAAGCAAGAGCGGCAGAAGAAGCAGAAAAGAAAGCTACAGGTGTTGAAAAATATATGCGCAATCGGGGATAAGCAATGAGCCAGAATCCATTGAACAGTTCATTTTTATCTGCTGTTGCAGCGTTTTTTTCGTTTGGAACTGAAGCAAAATCTCAAACAACTGAAAATATGTATCGTGTTTGTGCGGGCGACCCCGACGGACTTAGCGGCGTAGAGAAATATCTGCAAAGCCAAGAAGCGTTGTTAGCAAGACAAAAGGCTGAGCAATTGGAACAACTGGCAGCCCAAGCCTCAGCTAGCAGTGTTACAAAATACTTGGCAGGACAAGCACCGCTGACCAGTGTAGATCGTTACGCTCTCAGACAAGCACTTGCTGAAAAACAGACACATAAAAGCAACCTTGCAACTAGCGGCAAAACAGGTGTTGATAAGTATCTGAACGGTATGAAATCAGCACCTGCATTAAGCGGTGTAGAAAAATACTTAAAACATCAAGAAAGCCTGCCCCAGCCCAGTAAAGTTGCTAAATACATGGCAAAACAAGCAGCTTTAGCTGCATTGCACGCTAAATCAGCACCAGCCGTGGCAACGCCTACAGGCGTTGCTAAATACTTACAGCATCAAGAAAGCCTGCCACAACCTAGCCGAGTGGCTAAATATCTGGCAAGACAGGCTTTGTTAGATGCACAACAGGCAAAACCAGCACCCGTAAAACGTGGCGAAACAGGTGTTGATAAATATGTCAAACACCAAGACGAGTTACCACAACCTAGCAGAGTAGCAAAATACTTAAACAGACAAGCATTAGCCGAACAACAAAAAGCAAATGCCGAAACTAGCGTTGAAAGATATATGCGTCATCAAGGTTAATTGATGCCATTAATGCTTTGCAGGTTTATGAGTTGCTCCATACAGATTCTGTTGTTGCAACTCTAATAGATTTTTTAAATACACATAAAGGTACTATTCATGGCAAAAAACTTACTTGAACAACTGAAAGCAATGACAGTTGTGGTTGCTGACACAGGTGATATTGAAGCGATTGAAAAATTCACACCACGTGATGCAACAACAAACCCATCGCTGATTACAGCGGCGGCGCAAATGCCACAATACCAAGCGATTGTTGACGATACCTTAAAAGCAGCAAGAACAACTTTAGGTGCGGCAGCATCAGCCGCTGAAGTAGTTTCTTTAGCGTTTGATCGTTTAGCTGTTTCTTTCGGTTTAAAAATTCTGGAAATTATTCCAGGTCGTGTATCAACTGAAGTTGATGCAAGACTGTCATTTAATACTGACGCAACTATTGCTAAAGGTCGTGATTTAATCGCCCAATACGAAGAAGCTGGCGTTTCAAAAGATCGCGTATTAATTAAAATTGCTGCAACATGGGAAGGTATCCAAGCCGCTGCTGTTTTAGAAAAAGAAGGCATTCACTGTAACCTGACTTTATTGTTCGGCTTACACCAAGCGATTGCTTGCGCAGAAAACGGTATTACACTGATTTCTCCTTTCGTTGGTCGTATTCTTGACTGGTACAAAAAAGATACTGGTCGTGATTCTTACGCGCCTGCTGAAGACCCAGGTGTGGTATCAGTGACTGAAATTTATAATTACTACAAAAAATTCGGTTATAAAACTGAAGTTATGGGCGCAAGTTTCCGTAATGTTGGTGAAATTACTGAATTAGCAGGTAGTGATTTATTAACTATCGCCCCTTCTTTATTGGCTGAATTACAAGCCACCGAAGGCGAGTTACCACGCAAACTAGACCCAGAAAATGCGGCAACAATGGCTATTGAAAAATTATCAATAGACAAAGCAACATTTGAGAGTATGCACGCTGCAAACCCTATGGCGACTGATAAATTAGCCGAAGGTATTGACGGTTTTGCTAAAGCATTAGAAGCACTTGAAAAATTGCTGGCTGATCGTTTAGCGAGCTTAGAAGCTTAAAAAATACAGAGCCTCCATGGTGTAGATGCAACTGCATCTACAATCTGGAGGCTTTTTTGCTTTTGTACTTTTGTATTAGATAGAAACAGGATTCCTCTCCATGTCACAAAAAATTTCCGATGTCGTTAAAGCTGGTGTTGTTACTGGTGAAGACGTACAAAAAGTCTTTGCTATTTGCAAAGCAAACCAATTTGCTCTTCCTGCGGTAAACGTTATCAACACAGATTCAATCAATGCTGTATTAGAAGCGGCTGCGAAAGTTAAATCTCCTGTGGTTATTCAGTTCTCTAATGGTGGTGCTGCGTTTTTCTCAGGTAAAGGTGTAAAATTAGAAGGTCAACAACCTGCTATTCTAGGTGCTATTTCTGGCGCACAACACGTTCACTTAATGGCAGAAGCCTATGGCGTACCTGTTATTCTGCACACTGACCACGCGGCAAAAAAATTATTGCCTTGGATTGATGGTTTGTTAGATGCAGGTGAAAAACACTTTGCGGCAACAGGCAAACCGTTGTTCAGCTCGCATATGCTGGATTTGTCAGAAGAAAGCCTGAAAGAAAACATCGAAATCTGTGCGCAATATTTAACGCGTATGTCTAAAATGGGCATGACGCTGGAAATCGAATTAGGTTGCACTGGTGGCGAAGAAGACGGCGTAGACAATAGCGGCATGGATCATTCAGCCCTATACACTCAACCTGAAGACGTAGCTTATGCTTATGAAGAATTAAGCAAAATCAGCAACCGTTTCACCATCGCGGCTTCTTTCGGTAACGTACACGGTGTGTATTCACCCGGCAATGTCAAATTGACTCCTACCATTTTGGCGGACTCACAAAAATTTGTCTCTGAAAAATTCGGTGTGCCACACAATACCTTAGACTTCGTATTTCACGGTGGCTCAGGTTCTACGCCCGAAGAAATTAAAGAATCAATCAGCTATGGCGTTGTGAAAATGAACATTGATACCGATACCCAATGGGCAACTTGGGAAGGTATTATGAATTTTTACAAGAAAAATGAAGGCTATTTACAAGGTCAAATCGGCAACCCAGACGGTGCTGATAAACCTAATAAAAAATACTATGATCCACGCGTCTGGCAACGTGAAGGCGAAGTCGGCATGGTAAAGCGTTTGGAACAGGCTTTCCAAGAATTGAATGCTGTTAATTCTTTATAAGCTATCGTTCTGAATAAGTTATAAAAAAGCCGATGTGTTTTGCATCGGTTTTTTTTTGTTTGAAGAAAATGTATTAATCAAATGGTTAATTTAAAATAGAAATCCTGTTTTCAATTTAAATATCAACATCTAACAATAATAAGGAATTACTATGGAACGTCGTGATTTTATTCGCTTATCGGTAGCAGGTGCAGGTGCAAGTTTAATCGCTCCTGGTTTAACGCTTGCTGCCAGTGAACAACAGATAACTCAGACTAGCGATATTTATTATACAAAAGAATCTACAGGTCGTTGGGAAGGCAAAGCAGCGACCCATTTACCAGTTATTGAGGTGGCAAAAGCCGAGGGTAACGCTACCGTAAAAATCACTACGCCTCATGAAATGAAAGGTTACGAACATTACATTGTCAAGCATGTGCTGTTGGATAAAAACCATAAATTTCTCGATGAACATATGTTTGATCCAACTAAAGAAACTGTACCTGTTTCAACATTTACGCTTAAAAACTACAGTGGTACTGTATATGCCTTAAGTCTGTGTAATAAGCACGACCTTTGGTTAAGTAGCGCGGAAGTATAGTTAATCCCAAGATAACAAGGATGTTATCACTGAATAATAACCGAGATGCGAATTATCCAATCACTGTCATCCCCATCAGATTGCTAAAAAAAGACGGCATTCGACACTAAGTGCTAGATAACGACATAAAAAACTACCCATTAACCTACTAAAATAATAAACTGATACGGTTACTCTGACTTTTAACGCAATTTGCAAAAATTATTAAATATAAACTGGATATAAATTATTAACACCTATTTATCTTATTGATTTCCAATAGTCGAGAGTAAACTAAATTTCGGGGCGTTAATGGCAATGTGACACATAATAAATATAAAAATAGAGGAGTAAATCAATGAGAGATATTTTCCAGAGAATTATTAATAATATGATGGGGCAGTATGTGACGGTACTGTTGGTGTTAGGTGCTGTTAGTACCGTGACCTATCTTATTCTTATTACTGATATTAGAGATCAGGAAGGCAATGCGCGACTCGTTAAAATGAGTACCGAACAGGGCTTGATGATTTCCGATATAAACATTGCGCTGACCCAGAAAACCTACCTTACCAACACTGCGGATCTGCATAAACTCAATGCGCGAGTTCTGTCTACGCAGCTGCAATTAACGCAAGACCACGAGGCTTTAAAATCAGGCTATCGCTTCGTTAAAGAAAAAGACCGCTTAATTCAAACGCGAGGTCAGTTATCACCAGAATTAAGAGCGTTGTATTTTGATGGCTCGAACTCCATTGACCACTTAATGCACGCTTATCTGTCAATTGTTCGTGAGTTGCAACGAATGCCTGCTGATACGCTTAAGCTGGATAATGAAGCACTGAACAAACTCCTGTTCACACTATCCCCTCCGTTATTAGATGCTCTGGACAGAGCCAGTTTATTACAGCAACGGCAAAGTGAATTTATGCTGGGTAGCACCGCTAACAAGCAAAATTTAATATTCACTATCTCGATAGGCACATTATTCCTCGTAGGTGCGTTGTTGCTACAGCCGATGGTGGCACGACTAAAAGACAGTGCGTTAAAAATGAAGCAGGAAAAAGCCTTTGCCGATAACGTTATTAACACCACCCAAGCCTTGATTATCGGTGTAGATCAACAAGGTAAAGTCGTTCTTTTTAACCATTTCGCTGAAGAAAATAGCGGCTGGTCGGAAGAAGAAGTAAGGGGCAAAAACTTTTTTGAACAGTTTATTCCTGAAAAAGATCAAACAGAGCTGCTCAATTTATTTACCGACATGATGTCAGGGGCTGTTGAATATGCCGATGATATTGAAACGCAAATGCTGGTCAGTACCAACGACTTACTCAATATTATCTGGAGTCCGACGGTTATTAAGGAAGGAAAATCGGCAACACCAGTTATGTTTTTAGCCACTGGTCTGGATATTACCGATCGTAAAGAAGCCGAACAAAAAGTAACTAAAGCCAACGCTGAATTAGCCCAATTAACCAGCCGTTTACAAGGCGAGGTCAATTTGGCGGCAACCTTACAACGCTCTATTCTGCCCCCGCCACGCATTGATTTACCCGGTATGCAAGGTAAAGCGACCCTGCTCACTTCCAGTGAGGTAGGTGGTGATTATTACGATTATTATAAAGTCGCAGGACATCACAGTGTCTTGCTGATTGGTGATGTCAGTGGACATGGTGTGGCAGCGGGTACAATGGTGGGCGCGGCAAAAGCGGGTGTTTATCCGCTGATTCATGAAGGTATCACGTCCCCTATCGAAATTCTTAATTCACTCAATGAAACCATGCGGGCAACCGCACAGCAATCGTTATTAATGACCATGGCGTGTTTAAGTCTGGATGCGCGGAACGGTAAACTAGTTTTTGCCAACGCGGGTCATGTACTGCCCTATTTACTCCGCCACAAAGCTAAACACTGGGAAATGTTAGAAGCCTCTGGTTTACCCTTAGGTAAAAGTATTGACTCCGATTACTCGGCAACCGCTATCGAACTCATGCTTGAAGTGGGCGACCGCTTATTTTTATACACAGATGGTCTGGCAGAAGAAGAATCACCGACAGGTGAAGCATTTGGTTATGATCGTCTGGAAGCACTGCTGAATGCCAACGTAGATGCCGACCCTGAAACCTTGCACGACATCATCATGGATGCCCTGCGTATTCATTGCCGTGGCGCAGCGTATACCGATGACGTAACTATCGTTGTTGTGACTCACAGTGACCGCGTTATTCAAGCCGCCGCCACTAACGAAGTCAGCGATATTATCCGTATCTCCGAAAACTTTTATCGCCAAGGCGACCATCCTATTCCGCGTATATCCAAAGAATATGTGGTGTTTTTGGCAGAACACACTTATGCCGATTTACTGACCCGTTTCAGTCAGGACGGTATTTGCCGCATTTTACCCAGACACAATGATTTCTGTAAAAAACTGGGCTGGGAACATTTGCTCAATCAGCATCATGAAACACCGAATGATGACTTATATGTACTGATTCCAGAAATGCCTGAATATCGTCAATTCCAATTGACGCATACGGAAGACAAAGTGTTCATTATGGAAGAGATACAATCATGGTTAAGGGATCATAAGCATTTACCCAGCGATCATATCGAAGCCTTGATGATTATTCTCGATGAAATGACGGAAAACAGCTTATATGCAGCACCACGCGATGGTAAAGGTGTGGCTTACTATGTTAAAGGCGAATCTCGCACATTGTCCGAACACGAAGAAGTGCGCATTGATATTGCCGTGACTAAAGATATGCTGGGTTTGATGATTACTGATAACTGGGGAACACTCATGCCCAGCGTCTTCCTGAAAAACATTTCACACGCAATGAATGAAGGGGTTGAAGCAGGTATCGGTGGTGCGGGTTTATACATGATGTGGCGTTTATCGGACTACTTACAAATTCGCGTCCATCCCCAAAAACGCACCCAAGTGACTACGCTATGGAATATCAACGGCGTTATTGATATGAACGTCGATTCAGGTATTCAATTTCTTTATCACAGCGAGTATGAAGCCGCTTATCAGAACAGAGCATAACCATGACAACTACTTTTACTATTCAACCGATTACTGGAAAAGACTACCACTACGACTTCATCGGCTCCATTGATGCCACCTGTGCCGAACAACTGGAATCGTTATCCACAGTACCGCCCGAATCTCATGTATTGCTCGACTTCAGCCAAGTTGAACGAGTCAACTCCATGGGCTTATCCTTATTGCTGAAATTATTTGAACAATGGGAAGGCAAAAGTATCCGTGTCGAAGTGCAACATCTCAATCGCATGGTTAATATGTTGTTTAAAATTACAGGCTTAGGGCGTTTTGTACTCACCGAAGGGCAAACGGGCGACGCGGTATCAGGCACATCAGCCGTTAATCCCGAACCCCCGCGCCACAGCGAACATGATGCACTGATACACGCTAAAACCACGACCAGCGATAAACTGAATTTTGTTGCCAGTTTGCAATCAGGACAACAACTGACAGGCTGGTATTTATTAAACACCTACCTGCAACGCCGCTTGACCCGTGCGATTCATTTTGACCAGTCAGTTGACACCCCTGACCCCAGCAGCACCGACTTGTTATTTGCCAAACCGTTTGAAGCCTGTTTGATGATTAGAAAACACGGCTTTATCCCCGTGATGCGCCCTATCGCCGAAGTCGATGAAGTCGTTATCCTCACCCGCGCCGATGATGAACGTGAGCTAAAAGATTACGCAGGTGTAACAGTCGGCACAGCAACCGAAGGCAGTTTTGTGTATCTGCTCGGACGGTTTTTATGTGATGAAAACGGCTTGGATTCCTCTAAACTGACTTTTGAATTTTCGGGTAATGAAATCAAAGCCCTGCAATCGCTGATACGCAAAAAATGCGATGTATTGTTTATGCTGAAAAAAACCTACGAAGGTCTATCCTCATTCAGCCGTAGCAATGTGCGCAAACTGGATGAAAGCGTTACCGATTTTGCCTGTCATTTGTTTTGTGTCGCCCCGCATTTAAAAGCTGAAAGTCAGGCATTTATTGATGTCTTAATGGCAATGGAAAATGACGAACAAGGCAAAGAAATTCTAAAAGACATTCAAATTCAAGGCTGGACTAAACCAGAAGAAGGCGAATTAAAAATGTTACAAATGGTTTATGACAAATACGTCAGCTAACTGATGTTTTACAGGAGTACAAACCCAAGTTTGTACTCCTAACCTGAGCCGCCACGCGGCTTTTTTCTAGTCAAATTTCCCGCTTTTCCCGCACAAATCAGCGCGTAGGATGTGCCGACGATAGAAGGCGCATCAATCCAAACAAACGATTGCTATGTGAATGATGCGCCTCGTGCCTCGGCACATCCTACATTTGGCGCATCTTACGGGTTGTAATTACGAACAGTGATGGTAAGGTTGTCACTGTTATAAACGGAAAACGTTAAAATGAACGATTATGATTTGCGTCAATTGACTAAGATGCGCCAACAGATAGATTCATATCGTAGTGGGGGTATAGGTTTAAATGTTTTGATTGCGGATTTAATATTCTTACGCGATGCGTTAACCGCAGTAAATACGGAGTGGGAGCGTGGATTTACCAATTGTATTGTAAATTTTGAATCAGCTTACTCTTATGCAATTGAGAAAAACTCAGGTAAGCTGGATGAAATGACTCGAAAAATTGTAGATGATACAATTCCTATGTTATTGGATTTAACCCGTAAGATGGGTAGCTCGTAGATACCGTCTTGCTGACAAAAACGCAAGTAATAATTAAACGGTATAGTTTAGGTCAAAAGGTTGCCCTGATTTTAAGCGGCGTAGGTTGGGTTGCCGTCTTTTTGGCAACCCAACACAATCACGCACAATTATGATTGCAAACGTTATTTGTTCATCGTGTTTGTTGGGTTGCAAAAAGCCGCAACCCAAACTACCAGCTATAAATCCCAACATTTTGCACCACAAAAAAATCATCCACCCTGCGGCTTTTTCTGCACGAATAACCTCTAGCTCCACCAATTCTTGTTCCATCATCTCAGCAGCCCGTAGGTTGGGTAGAGCGATAGGCGAAACCCAACAACACCTTTTCACTCAAATAATTCAGCATGAGTGCCAGCGCGTACAAAGATAATCCGCTCATCGGCACTGCTTTTTTCTACTTTGTAAATCAACAAAAAGTCGCCGCCAATGTGGCATTCTCTGTGTTTAGACCATTGCCCTGTGAGCGGGTGATCTAGCCATTGCTCAGGCAGTGGTTCAGCGTTCTCAATCAGTAGCAACATGACTTTTTTAAGCCGATTCATGTCATACCGCCCACTATGGCTGATGCGTTCCCAATCTTTGGTAAATTCTTTGGTGCGGGTAAAGTCTCGCGGCGGATTAGTGTGTTTACTCTTTGCCGACTTTTTCGAGGTCATCAAATAATTCCTGAACGGTGGCAAAGTGTGGCAAAGAGCCTGAGTCAGCTTCTTGCATCGCAGCGCGTGTTACAGTATTAGGGGCTTTAACCGCAAACGGTAAGCCGTTTTGAGCGACAACCTGATGCAAAAATAAACGCACAGCTTCCGATACGTTAAGACCGCAAGACGCTAAAATTCGCGTGGCATTTTCTTTTAAGTCGGGTTCTATACGCGACCGTATTTCGGTCACTTTAAGTGGGTGTGAAAGTGTGTTTGGCATAATATTACTCCTATAATGTAGCTACAGTTTAACATGAGCTATTTGCGTAAGTTAATGGTTATTTTTATTTGCCTCATTTACTCATTTGATTAAATGAGCTGGTAGGTTGGGTTGCAAAAAGCCGCAACCTAACCTACCAGCTATAAATCCCAACATTTTGCACCACAACAAAAAATCATCCACCCTGCGGCTTTTTCTTTCTCGCCAATTTCTTCGCGGCTTTTTCTGCTCGAATAACCTCTAACTCCACCAATTCTTGTTCCATCATCTCAGGCGTTTCCAGCGTGATTCTGCCTAGCGTTCCCGCGCGGTATTCCGCTAATAAAATTTTCGCCGCTTTGTCCATTTCCACGCGCCCGCCTGAACGCAAACAGCCGCGTTGGGTGCCGATGATTTTGACCAGATCTTCTTCTTTTTCGGGCAAGGTGTCTAATTGAAAACGCGCTTTGAGTAAATCGGGATAATGGCGCAACAAAAAATCGGCGGCAAAATAGGCGATGTCGTCATGGTCTATCGCGGTGTCGCGAATCGCGCCTGTGGTCGCTAGACGATAACCGCTGTTACGGTTTTCGATATTGCCCCACAATAAACCCGGCATATCGAACAAAATAATGCCGTTACCCAAATCAATGCGCTGCTGCATTTTGGTAATCGCAGGTTCATTGCCTGTTTTGGCAATCATGCGCCCTGCAACGATGTTAATTAAGGTCGATTTACCGACATTGGGAATACCCATAATCAACGCGGTAATCTGTTTGCCGCTTTCTACTTTTTCAGGCAGCATTTTGTGGCATAAATCGGACAGTTGGCGGATTTTTTCGGGGGTTTTACTGGTGACAGCCAAGGTTTTTACGCCTTGTTCCTGCTCTAAATACGTTTGCCAGATGTGCGTCATGTCAGGGTCGGCTAAATCGCTTTTACTGAGCACTTTAATATAAGGTTTGTCGCCGCGTAAGCGGGCAATCATCGGGTTTTGACTACTGAACGGAATACGCGCATCAAGGACTTCGATAATTAAATCGACCTGAGGCAAAATTTCTTTTACCTCTTTGCTCGCCTTGTGCATGTGACCGGGATACCACTGAATAAGCATAATGTTTTTGAATAGATATGCGTAAAATACGCTGTAAAACTAACAAGATAACAGAAAATCATGAAACCCATCACGCTAACAAGCAGTTTTTACGCCTATCTGTCACGATTACGCTGGATTAAACGCTGGGGACTCAAGCGCAATGCGCACGAAGAAAATGTGATGGAACACAGTTGGGAGGTGTCCGTGATTGCTCACACGCTGGCATTAATCAAAAATCGTTATTACGACGGCACGGTGGATGCCAATGCGGTGGCAACAGCGGCGTTATATCACGACATCACCGAAGTCATCACAGGCGATTTACCGACACCGATTAAATACCATTCCGCCGAAATCAACGCCGCCTATAAACAAATCGAACAACGCGCCGAAGTTGAATTATTGGCGTTATTGCCTGAAAAATTACAAGATGATTTTCGCGCCCTGATTCAGCGTGAGCAAATCCCCGCCGCCCACGCCGAACTGATAAAAGCTGCCGATAAAATCTCTGCGTATTTAAAATGTCAGGCGGAATTAAAAGCAGGCAACCGTGAATTTGAAACCGCCGCCGAGCAATTGGCGTTAAAAATCGCCGAATCGGAACAACCCGAAGTGATTTTTTTTATGCAGGTGTTTGTCCCTAGCTGTAAATTGACGTTAGATGGATTAATGAAGACTTATTGAGGGGCGAGGGTTACGCTATGCTAACTGGGACATACGAACGCCAACACCTGATGATTTTATGCACACCTAACTTATGCACATAGATCCTTTCACCATTGTTATTTTCAATATTTTTGTGTCATTAATAATGTGTGTTTGCTTATTCGTAGTCTCACGAGGGCATTTAACCGATGTCAACGGGATTCGGCACTGGGCAATAGCGTTAGTCTTACAGTGCATCGGTTATATTTTATCAGGCAAAAGGTAACGGACGTAGCTGTTTTGCTTATTTTTCACCAACAGGCAACGAGCAGTAATCACGGTTATCAGCCAATAGTGATGCCGATAATAACGCTATTTACCTGCTTCATATCGCTTATACGCTTTTTTCATACAATAGACGCTAACACACCGTATAATGCACGGTTATTTTACTGACTTGCCTAGGTGTGGTTTATGCAAATTATTCAAGAAGCACTCACGTTTGATGACGTGTTATTAGTGCCAGCACACTCAACAGTGCTGCCGCGTGATGTAGAGATGAAGACGCAATTGACGCGTACCATCTCGCTTAATATTCCGTTGGTGGCTGCGGCAATGGACACCGTCACCGAAGCACGTCTGGCAATTGCAATGGCGCAGGAAGGCGGTATTGGTATTATTCACAAGAATATGACCATTGAGCAACAGGCGCGTGAAGTCCGCCATGTTAAAAAATATGAAAGCGGCGTGATTAAAGACCCCATCACCGTATCACCTGACACCAGTGTCCGTGAGGTGATGCAATTAACCCGCGCTAAAAATATTTCGGGTGTGCCTGTGGTCAATGGTGATGAGCTGGTCGGTATCATCACCAGCCGTGATTTGCGTTTTGAAACCCGTCTTGATGAGCCTGTTTCCAAAGTGATGACCCCTAAAGAACGGCTGGTCACCATTAATGAAAATGCGGATCGCAAAGAAGCTATCGCGCTGCTGCATAAACACCGCATTGAAAAAATACTGGTCGTTGATGATGCCTTTAATTTACGCGGCATGATTACCGTTAAAGATATTCAAAAAGCCAAAGATTATCCGTTAGCCTGTAAAGATGAGCAGGAACGTTTGCGTGTCGGCGCGGCGGTCGGTACAGGCGCAGGGACAGCAGAACGAGTAGCCGCGCTGGTTGAGGCGGGCGTGGATGTTATTATTGTCGATACCGCACACGGGCATTCGCAAGGGGTGCTGGATAGAGTGCGCTGGGTGAAAGACACTTATCCGCAAGTGCAGGTTATCGGCGGCAATATCGCCACCGCAGAAGCGGCATTGGCTTTGGTTGAAGCAGGCGCGGACGGCGTAAAAGTCGGTATCGGCCCGGGGTCAATTTGTACCACGCGCATTGTCGCAGGTGTCGGTGTGCCGCAAATTACCGCCGTGAGTAACGTCGCGGATGCACTGAAAGGCACGGGCGTACCGTTGATTGCCGATGGTGGTATTCGTTATTCGGGTGATGTGGCTAAAGCTCTGGCGGCGGGTGCGTATTCGGTGATGCTGGGCGGTTTGTTTGCAGGTACGGAAGAAGCACCGGGTGAAGTGGAATTATTTCAGGGTCGCTCGTATAAATCCTATCGTGGCATGGGTTCATTAGGCGCAATGTCACAACAACAAGGCTCTAGTGATCGTTATTTTCAGGAAACCGACACGGTAGAAAAATTAGTTCCTGAAGGTATTGAAGGGCGCGTACCGTATAAAGGCAGTTTATTGGCAGTAGTGCATCAATTATTAGGCGGCATACGCGCCAGTATGGGCTACACAGGCTGTCAAACTATTGCTATTTGGCATGAGAAAGCGCAATTTGTGCGGGTGACCAGTGCGGGTATGCGTGAAAGTCACGTTCATGATGTGACCATTACCAAAGAAGCTCCGAACTACCGTTCAGATTGAAGCTGACATAAAAAAGCCCTCTGCATGATGAATGCAGAGGGCTTTTTATTTAGCGGAAAAAACGTGTTTTTTACGCCTTGTGATTTACGCTGCGTAATTGCTAGCGGCAAAATCCCAGTTAGCCAATACCCAGAACGCTTCCAGATATTTTGGACGCACGTTACGGAAATCAATGTAATAAGCGTGTTCCCAGACATCACAAGTCAATAAAGGTGTTTGACCTGCTGTTAATGGGCAGCCTGCGTTGCTGGTGCTGACTAAAGCTAAACTGCCGTCTGCATTTTTAACCAACCACGCCCAGCCTGAACCGAAGGTAGTCACTGCGCATTTAGTGAATTCTTCTTTGAATTGTTCAAAAGAACCGAATGTATCGTTGATAGCATCGGCTAACGCGCCAGTAGGTTGACCTGCACCCTTTGGTGTTAAGCTGTTCCAGTAGAACGTGTGATTCCAGATTTGTGCTGCATTATTAAAAATACCGCCAGACGATTTTAGAATAATATCTTCTAATGATGCACTTTCAAACTCAGTTCCCGGCACTAAATTGTTCAGGTTGGTGACATAAGTTTGATGATGTTTACCATAATGAAACTCGATGGTTTCAGCAGAAATATAAGGTGCTAATGCGTCGTTAGCATACGGTAAAGCAGGAAGTTCAAAAGCCATGAGTGTCTCCTAAAAGAAAAGTTAAGTGCAATCTTGCTAAGAAAACTACCAGTAAAACAGAAATACCCAGTAATTTAATAGGTATAACTTTAGCATTGCTGGGCAATTAAATAAAGAGCGGCTTTGTGCAGGCAGAACAATCACACTAAAATGCTGTCATTAGTGTAACGGGTTAAGCAGGTGCTTTTTACCGTCGAGCATGATCTCGCAACCGATTTAAACCCCAGCCCATTCTACTTCATGTTAAAACGATGCTGACCCGACTGATTATCTACTTTGCCTACATCCTGAAAAGATCGCCGCGTTATCGACAGACAAAGCGGTTTTTTTACGATTTACTGGAAAATCAGGACAGTTCGATTAAGCACTATTTTGATATGTTCATGATTGGTCTGGTGATGACCAGCGTGTTCTTGCTCATTTATGAAGTTAATAATGACTTTAATCGAATAGATACAGTATTTGAATACATCATTATTGCGCTGTTTATTTTGGAATATCTGCTCAGGGTATGGCTATGCAATGACAGTCATACTATTTTTCTCGAGTATTATGAAAAAACGCGCTACCTGAACATTCCGTTTCGCTTGAGAGAAGCCCTGTGGCTGGTGTTTACGCAAAAATTGCGCTATATGCTCACGCCGTTGGCACTCATTGATTTATTGGCAATTGTGTCGATTTACCGACCGTTGCAAATACTGCGTATCTTTTTGATTTTTCGGCTATTAAAATTATTCCGTTACTTTAATAACATCAAATTATTTGCCGATGTGTTGGCGAGTAAACGTTTTGAACTCTATACGCTGGCTATTTTTCTGGGTTTTCTGATTTTTATCGGCACAATCAGTATCTATTTATTAGAACACCGTGATAACAGCCAACAAATCAGCAGTTTATTCGACGCGCTGTATTTCACTATTGTCACGGTTGCCACCGTCGGTTTTGGCGATATATCACCACACACGGGGGGCGGGCGTTTAGTCGCGATTGCGATGATTTTCTCTGGTTTAGGGGTGTTGGCTTTTTTTACCTCGATTATTGTCGCGGCATTAAGCGAAAAAATACAAGAAGTACGCGACCAAAAAACCCACACCGAACTCAATCGCTATACCAATTTTGTGATTATTTGCGGTTTCGGGCGTATCGGACAACACATTGCCACGCAACTGGAAAAAGATAAGCAACGCTTTGTTATTATTGATAATCAGGAAGACCGTATTGCCAAGGCAAAACGACGCGGTTATCTGGCTATTCATGCTGATGCCAGTCGCAATAAGGTATTAACCAGCGCGGGGATTAACAAAAAAGCCACGACGGTCTTGTGTACCACGGGTGATGATGTCATTAATGTCTATATCACACTGACCAGTCGGCATTTGAATCCTGATATTCGCATTATTTCGCGTGCCAATCATCGGGAAAATGTCAAAAAACTGTATCAGGCGGGCGCAAATGATGTGCTGCAACCGTTTGAAATAGCCAGTTTAGTGGTTGCGGAATACGTTGGGCAGCCTGTGGCGTTTGAGGCGATAGTCGGTATTATTAATGAAGAAAAAAACTTCGTCATGGAAACCTTGTGTATCCATTCAGGGTGTTTTATCGACGGTACACGGCTGGCTGATATTGATTTTGCCGAACGCAAACTGATGTTGGTCGGTATTATCAGCACCCACGCACTGCACCACAAACATAAAAATCGCTATGCCATCAAAGACCAGCATTTCTATTTTAATCCCGCCGCCTCGTTTGAATTGCAGGCACAGGATTTATTGGTATTGCTGGGTAAAGAAGTCAGTATTGATTATTTTCGCTATCAAATTGAAAGCAGCCGCCCTAAACGCAGACTCACACCATGAAACAGATTGTCGTATTCGGTTATAGCGTCATGTCGCTGGAAGTCATGAAACGCCTGAACTCAAAACAGCACACGCTGTTATTTGTCAGTGAAGACGAGGATGAAGCCGAACGCATTACCGAGCAGGGCTTTAACACCACGGTGATTGATTTTCGTAATGATGATGAACTCAAAGCCATTGGTATCGGCTCCAGTGTGGATATTATTTTCTGTTTTTATCCCACCGACTCGGACAATGTATTTTTAACTATTTCTGCTCGCGCTCTTGATAAAGAACTCACCATTATCGCCATTGTCGATGATCCTGAATCAGCGGAAAAATTATTAGCAGCTGGAGCAAATAAAATTATTGATCCCTATGAAATTTGCGCACGACGCACCCACAATATGCTCACCAAGCCCGATGTGACCAATATGCTGGATAATACGGTGTTTGGGCAACATGATTTGAATATTGCGCAAATAGAAATTCCCAGTGGGTCTTATCTGGAAGATTCAAAAAGCAGTGATTTGGGACTGGCAGAAAAATACAATTTAATACTTATCGGCATTGTTGACCGAGAACTGGGCGACGCATTGCATTTTGCCATCAGTGAAAAAAAACATATCCTGAATACAGGGGATGTTTTAGTAGTATTGGGCCCGTCACGGGAAATTAAACATTTTAAAGAAGCAGTCAATGGCGGTTATATATGTTGGAATTAATACGATTTAATTCAAGAATCTGGTTTATGTTAGGCTTTTTAGGTTGCGTGTTTTTGCTGGCAATGGGCGCGTATTTTCAATTTGTGCAAAAGTTAAACCCTTGCCCGTTGTGCATTTCGCAACGACTGGCGATTTTAGCCACAGGCATCGTGTTTTTAATCGCCGCACTGCATAATCCTGAACAACAAGGCACAACCCGTTATGCCATTGCAGGTACGGTTACTGCCCTAATGGGTGCATCTATTTCCACGCGCCACGTCTGGTTACAACATTTACCCCCCGAAGAAGTGCCTGAATGCGGGCCTGATTTGGCGTATATGTTTGATAATTTTCCGTTATTCGACACCCTGAAATTCATGCTCAGCGGTACGGGTGATTGTGCCAAAGTGGATTGGACACTGTTGGGTTTCAGTATGCCTGTATGGACATTGCTCGCCTTTTTAATGCTGGCAACGCTCAGCCTGTTGCAAATCTGGAATTATAAAAAAGTGTAGCATCGTATAATAAAGGCTACACTTAATCCATTTAGCCGTATGCCGTTATACTGATGTTCCGAATCATTCCTCGCGCTTTGCGCTTGCCCTACGAGGCAAAACTACAACTTGAAATAGAGCAGAGAATACAGGCAGAGACTGCCTTGCGGCATTCGGAAGCGACTTTTCAGACACTTTATAACATCACCAGTGATGCGGTGATGTTTTTTGGTGAACAAGGCTTTTTTGACTGTAACCCAGCGTGCCTGAGTTTATTCGGGTGTACCGATAAAACTGAATTTTTAGCGAAACACCCCGCAGACTTATCACCGCCGAAACAAGCCTGTGACAGCGATTCTTTAACACTTGCTAATCACTATATTGCGCAAACATCGGCAACAGGCAGTCAGCGTTTTGAGTGGCTGCACCAGCGCGTCGATACTCATGAGGTATTTCCTGTGGAAATTTTACTCAACGCGGTGGACATCAACGGGAAACAGGTTATTCAAGCGGTTATGCGCGATATTCGTGACCGTAAACAGGCAGAACACCGCCTCAAGCAAAGTGAAGCCCAGTTTCGTACCCTGATAGAAAATATACGGCTGGGTATTACTCTGCATGACGGGCAGACTAAAATCGTACTGCATAATCCGCACGCACTGGAATTACTGGGACTTGAGAGCGAGCAACTGCTGGGCAGAACATCCTTTGATCCCTGCTGGGACATTCTGCATGAAGATGGTCTGCCGTTTGCCGACTATACAATGCCCGTACCACAAGCCATTGCCACCCGCTTGCCTGTGCAGAATGTGGTCATGAGCGTGTTGCGACCATGTAAAAATGATCGGGTCTGGTTGCTGGTCAACGCGATGCCGCAATTGGATGATGATGGTTCGGTGTTACAAGTCATCTGTTCTTTTAACGACATTACGCGGCGCAAAGAAGCCGAACAACGCCTTAAACAAAGTGAAGTGCATTTTCGCAATACCTTTGAACACGCGCCTATCGGAGTTGCCACGATTTCCCTGAAAGGGCGGTTTTTAACGGTCAATCATACCTGTTGCGAGATGCTGGGCTATCGTCGTGAAGAACTGTTAAGAATGACTTTTGCACCGTTGCTTCAAGTTGAAGACAAGGGTTTTTACCTTGCCTACATAGAGCAATTATTATCAGGTGATATTCCAGATTTCAGCGTGGTACAGCAATATGTCTGCAAAGATAAGCACCGTTTATGGGGCAGCTTATCGGTTAAATTGATTCACAACATGAATGGCACACCTGATTATTTTATTGCCACGCTGGAAAACATTGATGAGCGTAAACAGGTGGAACAGGCAATGCTTGCTACGCGCAATCAGCTGCAAGCCACACTGAGTGCCATTCCCGACTTATTGTTTGAGCTGGGTTTGGACGGGCATTGTTATGATATTCACGCCGCTCGCAGCGACCTGTTAGCCTATCCTGTAGAGCAGATTATCGGCAAAAACGTGTCTGATTTTCTCTCACCCGAAGCAAATGATGTTGTCTTGTCGGCATTACAGGAAGCTAATAATGTCGGCTATTCGCAAGGCAAGCAGTTCATGTTCACCCGTACAGAAGGTAATTTATGGATTGAATTATCAGCAGCCATCAAAAAAGGCTCGGTTGATCAACCGCACTTTATTGTGCTGTCGCTGGATATTACCAAACGCAAACTGGCGGAACTGCAACTGCAAGAAAATGAAACCCGTCTTAATCTGAGTCAACAATACGGCGGTATCGGTTCGTGGGAATCCGACTTAATCAACGATCGGCAAATCTGGTCAAAAACGACTTATCAATTAGTGGGATTTCCTGACATTTCCCAGCCGACATGGGATGATTTTTTAGTCAGAGTTCATCCTGATGATCGGCAAATGGTGATTGATGCCAATCAGGAGCATCTGACACAAGGAGCGAAATACGATATTGAATACCGACTTTCAACTAGCAATGCACCAACGCGCTGGATGCGCTCGGTTGGGCAGGCTGAATTTTTTCCTGACGGCACACCGATACGTTTTATCGGCATCGTACAGGACATCACCGACCGTAAATTAATGGAAGCCGAACTGAAACGCTCCAATGCCGAGTTAGAGCAGTTCGCTTATGCGGTGTCTCATGATATGCGTCAACCGTTACGCATGGTCACCAGCTATTTAACCCTGCTGAAAACGGCTTTGTCACAGCAGCTCAATGAAGAACAGCAACAATTTTTACAGTTTGCCGTTGATGGTGCGACACGCATGGATGCCATGATTTTATCGTTACTGGATTATTCGCGCGTCGGACATAAAACCGCTGCGATTGCGTGTATTGACAGCCGCGCGGCATTGGATGAAGCACTGGGGTTTCTCACGCCCGAATTACAGGGCAGTGAGGGAACGCTCACCCTGATTGGCAACTGGCCGATAATAATGGCGAGTCACGATGAATTAACGCGGCTATTGCAGAACCTGATTGCCAATGCACTCAAATACCATCAAGAAAATCAGCCGCCACGCATAGAAGTATCCGCATCGACTACCGCAGCAACGTTTAAAGTGACGGTGCGTGATAACGGTATCGGTATCGACAACCACCAGTTTGACCGTTTATTTAAAGTGTTCTCGCGCCTGAATGCACACAGCCGTTTTGAAGGCACAGGCGTAGGTCTGGCATTATGCCGCAAAATTGTTGAACATCATGGCGGTAAAATCGGGGTCGAATCAGCAGGTGAAGGGCAGGGCAGTCTATTTTGGTTTGAATTACCGCTGCAACAGCCTGATAACGAGAGCTGATACTATGAACCGCTTTATTAGCTCTACGCTACTGCTGTTATTATTGAGCATCAGCGCATTCAGTCATGCCGAGGATAAGCCGCTGGTGGTGGGCAGCGAGCAGAATTATCCGCCGTTTGCTCTGGGATCAACGGCGGCAACCGCCGACGGTTTTACCGTTGAATTATGGCAAGCAGTCGCCGCCGAAAGTCACCTGAATTCCAGTATTCGGGTACTGCCCTTTCATGAAATTCTGCAAGAATTTAAAGCGGGCAACATTGATGTTCTCATTAATCTGGCGCAATCCGATGAACGTCGGCAATTTGCCGATTTTACCGTACCGCACGTTATTGTTCATGGGGCTGTTTTTGTCCGTACAGGCGAAAGGCGCATTCATAGTGAAGCCGATTTAAACGACAAAAAAATTATTGTGCTGAATGCCGATTTAGCCCACGATTACGCAGTATCGCGGGGCTGGGGAAACCAGCTGGTGCTGGTAGATAATGCTGAAACAGGCTTTCAATTATTGGCAGCAGGTCAGCACGATGCCCTGTTGCTGAGTGAATTGACAGGTAAGCAGACACTGGAAAAACTACAACTGAATAACATTGACGCGCTGCCGATTAAAGCCAATTTTGCGCAGAAATTTTCTTTTGCCGTGCATAAAGGCAATGCTGAATTACTGGCTAAAATCAACGAAGGCTTGGCATTAACCAAGGTCAGCGGCGTGTACGACAAACTGTATGAAAAATGGTTCGGGGTTTACGAAGAAAAAGCATTACTGCCTTTTTTGCTCAAATACTTAACCCCCATTATCAGTTTTTTTCTGCTTGTCATGGCATTGATTTTTTACCACCGCAGCGTTGAACGCAAACAGGCAATGCAGATTCTCAAACAAAATCAGCGTGCCTTAGCCGCCGCCCACGCGGATTTACTGCAATTCACCTACGTTGCCGCGCATCATTTACAAGAACCGACGCGCCGCGTGGTGACTTTCGTACAACACTTGCACACGCAACTGTCAGACAGTCCCGCGTTAAATGAAGAGATAACGAGTTCACTGGATTTTATCCAGCAAAGCGCGTTACGGCAACGCGCACTGGTGCGGGATATTCAACTTTATCTGTCTGCCATCAAACCGCTGTCGCCACCAGAGCAGGTGTCAGTCAGAAACACCCTCGCTAAAATCCTGAAACACCACGCCCCGCTGATTCGCGAGACCCACGCGCGTATAGACTACGGCGATCTGCCGCCCGTATATATTGACCCGCCACGCTTATATGACATTTTCAATATTTTACTGGATAATGCTTTGCATTACCGCCATCCAGAGCGGGCATTACACATACATATCAGTGCTGAGCGCAAGGCCGGGCGTGTTTATTATCGGATTGCCGATAATGGCATCGGTATTCCCAGCGATTGTCATGAACGGGTTTTTCTGGTGTTTGAACGTTTGCAGGTCAATAGCGACCCAGAATCTACGGGTATCGGTCTGGCGATTGTGCAACGTATTATCAACAGCTGCGGCGGCACAGTCAGTCTTAGTGAAACGCCTGATGGTGGTACAACCGTATCGTTTGATTTGCCTGAATAAGGCATGAAATATTATCCAGATGTTGCAATGCAGCACTCCCCTACGGCACAGCAACGAGACCAAGCTATGATAAAAAATCCGCAAACAATGGAAATTCTGCTACTAGAAGACGAAATGGCCGATGCGTATCTGATAAAAATCGCCTTAAAAGAAAATAATATATTAGCCCGTTTACATCATGTGCTGGATGGTCGCGAAGGCTTGGGGTTTTTGCAGAACAAAGGCAGCTATAGCAATATGCCGCGTCCAGACTTGATTTTGCTGGATTTAAATATGCCGCGTATGAACGGCTATGAATTTCTGACTGCCATTAAAAGTGATGATCGCTTTAAGGGCATTCCCGTCGTGGTCTTTTCAACCTCCGATGTGGAAAGTGATGTCATCACCTCTTACCAGCTAGGTGCTGCCAGTTATGTGACCAAGCCCGTCGGCGTGGAGCAGTTTATCGCAACCATTAACGACATCAGTGACTATTGGATGACAGTCGTTCGCTTACCCCGCAGGTATCAGTATGAGTGTTAATATGCCTATTCGGGTATTACTGGTAGAAGATGAAGCAGGCGATGCGCAGCTGGTCAAAATGGATTTACAAAAAGCACAGGGCGAAACGTTTACCGTTGCGTGGGTCGAATCACTCGGTGCGATGCAACACTGTTTACAATCATCAACGTTTGACGTACTGCTGCTGGATTTATCACTGCCCGATTCAGATGGGCTAGAGACCATATATAAAGCACGGTTACTGGTTGGTGACATCCCCATTATCGTGCTGACAGGACGCTGTGATACGGACTTTTCCTTGAAAGCACTGGAAGCGGGCGCGGCAGATTACGTCATGAAAGGTAATTTCGGGTACGACGGTTTAGCCAGATCCATACGCTACGCCCTGTTTCGTGCCGAACTGGAAGCGCGTAATAATTTATTGGTTGCCGCTCTGGAAGCCGCCGCCAATGGCATTATGATTACTGACAAATCCGCCATCATCACATGGGTTAATACCGCATTTACCCGCCTCACAGGTTACAGTGCAGAAGAAGCCATAGGGCATAAGCCGACTGTGTTACTGAATTCAGGCGTACAGGATGAGAGTTTCTACCAAGCGATGTGGGACAATATCATGCAGGGTAGATACTGGCGTGGTGAGCTGATTAACAAGCGTAAAAACGGCAGTTTGTATCACGAAGAACTGAGCATTGCCCCCGTCAACAATAAAGCAGGCGATATTACCCATTTCATCGGCATCAAAGACGACATTACCGAACGCAAGCGACTTGAAGAGCAATTACAAAAATTAGCCAATACCGACCCGCTCACCCATTTATTTAACCGACGGGTCTTCTTGGAAAAATTAGCTCAGGAAATTGCCCGTTTAGCTCGCGTTACCTCTCAATCAGCCGCCTTATTGATGATAGATTTAGATCATTTCAAACGTATCAACGATACTTACGGTCATGCCATGGGAGATGAAGTGTTATGTAGCTTCGCTCATATTGTCCGTAAATCATCACGAGCGATTGATATACCTGCCCGTTTGGGCGGTGAAGAATTCGCCATACTATTACCCAATACCACCCAGAATGAGGCGATGGTAATGGCAGAACGCCTGCGCAAACAAGTTGCCGACATCGCTATTCCCCACGAAAAAGGCTTGGTGCGCATTACTATCAGCATTGGCGGTGTCGCTCTATCAATGGACGAGGTTGATAATGATGTGGTCTTAAGTCGTGCCGATACTGCCCTTTACGAAGCCAAGGATGCAGGACGTAATCAATGCCGCTGGTTTGCGGGAATTTAACTCCATTATCCCTATAAATACCATGAATAAAATTTTATTAACGTTGTTACTGATAAGCTGTCCCTTAGCCATACACGCTGCCGACACATCGTCCTCTCTGAAACCCATTCTGGCGGGTAAACACCGTTCCAGCGAGCATAAAAACCGCGATCAGTATCGCCATCCACACCAAACCTTAGATTTCTTTGACGTAAAAGATAACATGACGGTAGTGGAAATCTGGCCGGGGGACGGTTGGTACACCGAAATTCTCGCGCCTTATTTAAAAGAGCATGGCAAGCTCTATACCGCGCATTTTGCAGCCGATGCCAAAGAGCCGCGTTTTCAGAAAAGCCTGCAAGCCTTCACCAGCAAACTGCACGACCAACCAAAAATTTACGGCAATGTGGAATTAACCACCCTGCAACCACCCGACGCACTGCAAATCGCCCCCGATAGCTCTGCCGATAGAGTGTTGACCTTTCGTAATGTCCACAACTGGATGAAAGCCGACCAAGCCCCTGAGGTGTTTAAAGCCATGTTCCGTGCCTTAAAATCAGGCGGCATTTTGGGCGTGGTCGAACACCGCCATTCTTCGTTAAAACCACAAGACAGCCATGCGCTATCAGGTTATGTCAGTGAAGATTATGTGATTGCACTGGCAAGAAACGCAGGCTTTGAGTTTTTGGCAAAATCGGAAATCAATGCCAACAGCAAAGACACCAAAGACTACCCCGAAGGTGTATGGACACTGCCCCCAGCGTTGCGCCTGAAAGATAAAGACCGTAAAAAATACCTCGCCATCGGTGAAAGCGACCGCATGACGCTTAAATTTGTAAAGCCGTAGCCAAAAAAGTTATCCACACACATGACCGTGATAACGCATCGCCAACCCGTCTTAGACCGCCAGTAATCGTTGTCAAGTAACTTGTTGAAAATAAAATAAAAATTCTTGTTGACATCAAAATAATCAACGTAGAAAAATCATCCGTTCAGCCAGTTAAAAATAACTTTTCCACAAGGTTATCCACAAATATAGATAACTAATAATGACTTAGCATGACTTTATTACACCTAATTTAACTTTCATGGCTATCTGATACACATGATTTTCAAAATTGCCATTGCCAGTCCACTGTATCAACTATTTGATTATCTGCCGCCGCTGGAGGTCGAGGGTGCGTCCATTCAATTAGGCTCGCGCGTCGTTGTACCGTTTGGCAGAGGCGACCATAAAAAAATCGGCGTATTGCTTGCCATCAGCGACACCAGCGATTTTAAAATAAGCAAATTAAAGCGTGTTGAGCGCGTCATCGACACCTGCGCATTACTCTCGCCCCATGATTTAACACTACTGCGCTGGGTCAGTGATTATTATCACTATCCCATTGGTGACGTTATCAGTCTGGCGTTTCCTACCGCCTTACGGCAAGGCAAAGCCGCGTTGTTGGTGACAGAAAAAAGCTACGCCCTGACCGATGCTGGCGCGACAACCGACAGCCAGACCTTACAACGCGCACCCAAACAACAAGCCCTGCTGGAAAAATTTCAGCAACACGGCGCGAGTTTATCCGTCAGCGAACTGACATTATGGGATGACCACTGGCGAACAGCGGTCAAGCCCTTAATGACTAAACAATTGCTGCACCTCGACACGAAAACTACGCCGTCAAAAACCACTGCATCCATAGTCAACCATCCCCCGTTAATCAGCAATCCCGCCCAGCAAACCGCCATAGATACCGTGTGTGCCAGTTTAGGACAGTTTGCGGTTTTTTTACTGGAAGGCGTAACAGGCAGCGGCAAAACCGAAGTGTATTTACAAATTATTCACGAAGTGCTGAAACGCGGACAGCAAGTGCTGGTGCTAGTCCCTGAAATCAGTCTCACGCCGCAACTGGAAGCGCGATTTAAACACCGTTTTGCCGTCAATATCGCCGTTTCCCATTCTAAATTAACCGATAATCAACGCCAAAGCGCGTGGCTAAAAGCACAACAAGGCAGCAGCCCGATTCTGCTCGGTACGCGCTCTGCGTTATTTACACCGTTTACTAATCTAGGCTTGATTATTCTCGATGAAGAACACGATGCTTCGTTTAAACAGCAAGAAGGCGTTCGTTTTTCGGCGCGGGATACCGCCATTGTGCGCGGCAAATTACTCAACATTCCTGTATTGTTAGGCTCGGCAACGCCCTCCTTAGAAAGTCTGCATAATGTGGATAAACAACGCTATCAATGGCTACCGTTGCCAGAACGTGCAGGCTATTCAATAAAACCCACGTTACACTTATTGGATATTCGTAATAAAAAAATCAGCGAAGGCTTATCCGAAATCCTGCTCACCGAAATACGCGCCACACTGGCAAAAAATGAACAGGTTTTACTGTTTTTAAATCGGCGCGGCTTTGCACCGACCTTGATTTGTCATGGTTGCGGCTGGGTGGCGCGGTGTCTGCATTGTGAAGCCAATCTGGTGATTCATCATGATGAACATCTATTACGCTGTCATCATTGCGGTACGGAACACCGCCTGATTAAGGTTTGTCCTGCCTGCAAAACAGGCGAACTTACCCCGTTAGGTTTAGGCACGGAACGCGTCGAAAAAGTGCTGGGCAAACTGTTTGCCGATAAAACCATTTTGCGTTTAGACCGTGATTCCACGCGCCTGAAAGGGTCGCTGGAAGCGTATCTGGAGCAAATTAATCAGGGCGAAGTGGATATTATTTTAGGTACACAAATGCTGGCGAAAGGGCATCATTTCCCCAATGTCACGCTGGTCGCCATACTGGATGTGGACAGCGGCTTATTCAGCATTGATTTTCATACCGCTGAAAAACTCGCGCAACTCATCGTCCAAGTATCAGGACGCGCAGGACGTGCCGAAAAAGCAGGGCGCGTTATTATGCAAACCCGCCAACCCACACACCCATTATTAACCACGCTGATTGACCACGGTTATCAACAATTTGCGGTCAGTGCGTTAGCCGAACGCCACGCCGCGCAACTCCCGCCGTTCAGCTATCAAGCCATGCTCAGCGCACAAGCACATGACGCGGAACTGCCGCCTATGTTTATACAAGCGGTCATCGACTTAGCAGGAAAAATCCCAGACCATAACGTACAACTACTGGGCCCTGTGACCGCGCCGATGGCAAAACGCGCAGGTCTGCATCGTTATCAATTACTGTTCCAAAGCCAACAACGCCGCGATTTACAAACCTTATTAACAACAATAATTCCGCAAGTTGCCAAACTTAAACTGACCGCTAAAGTGCGCTGGTCGCTGGATGTTGATCCTGTGGATTTGTATTAATGCGTTAGAATGCCAGATACCTTAAAATTTTTTTGCAAATGCGAGTAACCAATGACCAGTGAATACGGCAAACTCTATGTGGTGGCAACACCAATCGGCAATCTCGCCGACCTGAGTTTCAGAGCAGTCGCCACGCTCAAAGAAGTCGATTTAATTGCCGCCGAAGATACCCGTCATGTCGGGATGCTGTTACAACATTATGGCATTACCAACAAATTAACCGCGTTGCATCAGCATAACGAAGAAAAAGCCGCTGTGGGATTATTGGAAAAACTCCGCGAAGGCAAATCTATCGCGCTGGTGTCGGATGCAGGCACGCCATTATTAAGCGATCCAGGAATGCCGCTGGTTAAATTGGTCAAAGAAGCAGGGCTGGATGTTGTCCCTATTCCAGGTGCGTGTGCCTTAATTGCCGCGTTATCAGCGGCGGGTTTGCCGGTCACCCAGTTTACTTTTTTCGGTTTTTTACCGCGCACGTCTTCCGCTCGCAAAAGTTTTTTCACTGAACAACTCAACTGCCCGACAACGTGGGTGTTTTATGAATCCAGTCATCGTATTTTGGCTTCTTTAGAAGATATGGCGGACATTTTGCCGCTAAATCGGCAGATTGTCATTGCCAGAGAAATCACCAAACTGCATGAAACTATCGTCAAAACCAGCTTGACAGAGGCACTGGCATTAGTTGCCAGTAATGACAATATGCGCAAAGGCGAGTTTGTCGTCATCGTCGATGGTGCGGAAGCGGTCGATAAAAGCGAGCAGCTATTAACCGATGAGCAGGACAGGGTGTTGCGCGTGTTATTAACCGAATGCTCCATTAAAACCGCCGTAGCATTAGCAGTAGAAATCACAGGCGCACGCAAAAAAACCTTGTATCAAGCCGCATTAGCCATCGCGGGCGACTGATGCGCTTAATTCCTGTGCTTGATTTAAAAGACGGCGTGGTGGTTCATGCGCAACGCGGACAACGTGAGAGCTATCAACCAATTCATTCCCCGTTATGCCCCAGTGCCGATGTGTACGCTGTTATCGACGCATTTTTACAACTGCATGATTTTACTGTTATTTATATAGCCGATTTAAACGCAATTACTCAGCAAGGCGATAATCAGGCGTTGATTCATCAGGTCTTACTGCATTATCCAATGATTACTTTTTGGCTGGATGCAGGTTATCAATCTCCTGATTTGGCGTTTGCAGATGTGGCTAATTATCGCCCCGTCTTAGGCAGCGAATGCTGTACTGCTGAACAACTGGCAGCAACTAAAAACGCCCTACTATCATTAGATTTTTCCGCACATGATGAACCGTTAGGTGAGGCGCAGTTATTTTCTGACAGCACATTATGGTCTGAGCAAGTGATTATCATGACCTTGGCGCGGGTGGGTAGCGATATGGGTGCAGATAGCGACAAATTACGCCATTATCAACAACGTTATCCACAAACAGCGTTTATCGCCGCAGGCGGTGTGCGCAATATTGCCGATGTTCAACAGCTTCAAGCCATGGGCATCAATCATGTGTTAGTCGCCAGTGCGTTACACACAAAAGCAATCAGCAAAGCAGATATTGTTAATCTATCAGCAACTGTAAACGCCGTGTGCGATTGATTTGCAGAATTTATTCGCAGTGTATTAAACGTTGAGATATGACTGCCAGTTCTTCAAGGACTGGCAGTCATTAGTATCGCCGTAACAAGTTTAACCTGTGATAGAGAACCCAGATTCCAGAGCCAGCTCTCTTTCATATTCGTCAGGCGACTCAATATGCAAGAGTTCCAGCCCCTTGTGGAAAATATCTATCACTGCCGCTTCGGCACTCTCTACCGCCAATTCGACCAATAACAGATAATCTTCTTTGGGAACGGTTTCTATCAGCGATTTAACACCGATATTTTTAGCCACCAGTTTCAACATTAAAAACGCTTCTTCTTCGGTAATCGTTAAAGTAAACAGTTTTTCACACATCAAAGGCCCCGCTGCACCTAATTCACCGTTAGGATCAAATAATCGGATAAAGGCATTCAGATCATCGGCTGAGGCGAACGACAGAAAATGCGTGGCGATTTGATCCAGCAATACTTGATATTGTGAGCGTCTGGTTAATTGAATCAAGCCCGCCAAGTATTCCTTATCCAAATTATCTGCTTTAACGGCAGCACTCAATTGATGCGCATATTTTTTGTAATTGGCGATAATAAACGATGCGCCCCAGCCACAAGGGGAAGTCCAACACGCTGAACTGCCCACAAACGCAACGCGATTACGGGTTACTTTTTGTGAATCTTCATCACCTGACGGATACCAGCCGTGTTTCATTTCGGTAATGGTGACGTTATGAAAATCCGAAGTGCTGGGTTCGTTGCGCAAAATGTGTAAAAATTCGCTTTCCATATCGGCAAACGGTACACGGAACTGCCCCAGAAAAAAGATAAACACAAACGCGGAGTTTTCATCCAGCACTTCGTATTCCCACACGGGACGACCCTGACTTAACGAGGCATTTTCATCGGCATTGGTATCACGAAACGTTTGCCACAGTTGGTAATCACCGACCTGCATCCCTTTGGGCAAACCGTCGGGAAAATTAACAATCGCGCCGCACACCGACCACCAATACCAGTTTTCTCTTAACGCATATTTGCCGCGAATAGGCGATTGACCGCCTGAGGCATCAATCAATAATTTAGCGCAAAATTCGCCTCTTGAGGTGCTGATGACAACCCGTTCATCGGTAATAAAAGAATCTTGAAACCAGCAATTCAGCAGAATATCCGAACCGTTATCGGTGACTTTTTTGCCCCAATAAGTCAGTAGCTCATGTTCTTTTGCAAAATGATATTTATAATTTGCCTGCCACTGCACATCAACACCCTGAAAGGTATTGGCTAAAAAACGGGTTACGCCGTTTTTCATGAACGGCAAAATATCGTCTGCCCCGCCAATGCGCAGCGTCATATCAGGAATCAACCAGCTTTTGGTAGTTTCACTTATATCCGCCTTTCTGTCAAAAACCAATACATTCAAGTCTTTCGATAACTCCGAAGCTATGGCTAACCCGGAAGGACCTGCTCCAAACACAATGACATCATACTGCTGCATATCGCTCATTTTGACCCCTATTTAGTTTAACGTTTATGAATTGTAAACCTGATGAAACCGCTGTCAGCCCATTCAACCTGTCGTCTGGCTTCGGCAGTCGGGCGATTTTATCAAGTATCCGAGTCAATTGATGGGGTTGTTATAAATAATTAACCGTCACAATAATCATATCGTTGTAACTGCCGACATAAGCATTTTGTCGGGCTGGAATACGTCCGTATATGGAATAATCTTTGATGACCGCACTTAAGCCCAGACCATAACCATCACTGATTTTTGCAGTTCCCGCGCTACCATCGCCCCACACTATCGAGCGGCTGTTATTGGTATATAAGTTGTAGCTGAGCAGGTGACCGCCGCTACTCATGGCTCTCGATGCGTAAGCACCGCCGCCTGTACTTATCAGTATGTCGTAGGCAACGCTAGAATTTTCAGTCAAGCCAGTACAGGTGACACTGATATTGCCTGTGGTGTCACTATCGCTGGAACTGAACACATCATAGGCACCAAAACTGACACCCGTACTGCTCACCGCGCAGCTTGCATCTGCATACGCAGTCCCAGTCAGTACACCGAAAAAGCATAGCGCGGCACACAGTAATCGAGTCAGTGTGCGTAAATAATAAATAAACGGTTTCATGGTGATACTCCTAAACAGGTGAAAGTACCCAGATTCGGTAATGGCTCTTGCGTATCAGGAAACGCCATTACAAAGTCACAGGATTGTCCGCGCCAGCTCGCACGCAGATGATTGTCATTTTGCAAATCGGTCATAAACACCTCGCCTCTCAACGCGACGGGAAATTCTTCTTTTCCGCCAATAACTTGTACCAGCGCACCCGAAGGTAGCGGTTTTCCATCACTCAGCAGCATAGTAAATACCGCACTACGCGAGCGTTTAATGGCAAAATTCAACTCATAGCCGCTACGAAAATAAGGCACCGCATCCATCTCCAGATTATTAAACTGAGCATCAAAGGGCAAATCGGCTTGTTCAATGCGGATGGGATTGCGCTGATAAGGGCGCAAGCGTGGAATTAATACATCGCCATTGTCGTTAGTAATACCTGCCAGTTGGTTATCGGCATAGACGCGCACATTAGGCGTATTGGGCACATTCACCAACGCAAAGCTGTCGGTTAAGCGGCGGGAAAAATGCGGCAGTGTACCCATCATAGCCACCCCGCCACTCAAGCCGCCACGAAACGCGGTTTGCTCGCCAAAACGAGTAACTTCCGCGTTATAAAGTCCGACATCGTTCTGCACAGTAACGGTCGCGCCGAACTTTTTAGTCGCTCCCTCTGCAAGTCCATCAGACGCAAGCACCCGATAGCCGAAACCATTACCGCGCGGCAGATTGCGCTGGATTTGCAAGGTCGCCTGTTCATTTTGTTGTAGTGCAGTCGCACCAATACTGGCACTGGTACTTTCTCCTAACAGTTCGCCCAAGGAAAAAGTAAACGTAAGTGCGACCGTGTCATCAGGCAAGCCTTTCAAAGAGCGAAAATAACCGATGTTCAGCGTCCCGATATTACCTACCGAGACATTGTAACCCGCGTTTACTATCGCCCTGTCAGGCTTGTCCCTATTATCCTGCCGCAGATAGCCCACATTGACGCTACCGTAACTTCCAAAGCTAATACTGGTCGATGCGTTGCTGATTTGGCGCGGGGCGAGGGTGTCAGGCTGAATACCGATTTGCGTAAAATGTCTGCCCGCAAGCCGTGTGTGTGCATTAACACTAAACCATTTATTCTGGTGCTGAAATCCTGCTCCGACAAACGGACTAAAGCCGAAATCGCTGTGACTACCCGCCAGTGCCAGATTTAAAACCCCTATATCCGACCACAAGTAACTGGCACTGCCGCCTAAAATTTGTTGCCGTTTCAAAAATTCGCCATGCGCTTCACCCGTCAACTCATCGGTGAAACCATAACGGTGCGTAGCGGTTGCAAATGCGCGTCCGTAGTCAAAACTCTGAATGCCGTAATTGTTACGGATTAGCCCTGTTTCATAAGAAAACTGCTGCGTACCCTTGCTTAGCAATTGTGGGCTGACGTAATAGGGCTGATTAATAATTTGCTCGCGTCCCAATAAATCCCTGACAACAATACGCGCATCACCCTGTCCTGTCATGATAGGCAGGTTATTAATCGTAAACGGCCCAGCTGGAACATCGGTGTGCATCTGCAATAGATTATTGACATACACATCAACGGTGGAAGGTAATGCCGCTTCACCTGCAACCGCAGGCATGGGAAAGGCAATAAAACGTGATTGCGTGGCGAAATTAGTCGCCCATTGAATACCACCGAAACGCACCGCGCCGCCCCATTCACCCGATTGGCTGGATACATCACCAAACCGCAAGCTACTCATTGAGTCAGGCATATCGGTCACCCAAGTGCTGTCCAGTCGCTTGATACGCGCGGCTTCACTGAGATTCTGCCCCAAAAATGTTGTCGTACCAACGCCCCAGCTATTAAATACGCCTAACTCGGTCAGCGTATTCAAAGTCATTTGTTTTTGGCTATAACTAATCGCCGCATCGTAATTGAGAAATCCACCTAAGGTAGAGGGAACAGCGGTGGGGGATTCAGTACGACCGCTGACAGAACTGGACATAAATTGATCGCCTGACACCTCGATAGCGATAGATTGAGTCGCCTCATCCACACGGTAAGTGCCACCTAGGTCATCCAATGCGTAGAAGTCTTCATTTTGATGTGCCAGAGGCGGCACAGTGGGTAAACGTAATCGCCAGCGTTGCAAATCCTTAGCCGCCGCGAACACCTTGCCGCCCGTTTTACGGAGAAAAATAACAGTTTCATTTTGATTTTTGCCATTGAGGGCGACACTCCATAAGTTCTCCTCAATCCCTGTAACGGCAGCTGATGGAGCAGAACCAACGGGTTCTGCTCTGATGACGGGCAAATAAATAATGCCGATTAACAAGGTAAGCACAAACAAAATACGCGGTATGTGGTTCACATAACCCCCTTGTTTACACTTTTTTGATTGCTTGTTGTCCCGTGAGGTAAAAAATCGAGGATGTTATTCATCCATGATAACGGCTATCTCACCACAACACAGGGAATACAAAAATCATCCCTTCGCGTTTTTCATAGCGATGTTACAAACTGACTATACACCATTGAATTAACGTTATTTGGATTCCACAGTAAGAACACCAGCATCTACTTCGCCGCCGTCAGTTTTGGCGAAAAGGTGCAACGTAGACACTGACGAAGGAACAGAAACATCTTTTACCTGCCAGCTATTACTCTGATTAGGTAGCACATATCCAGAAAGCTGCTGCTTACCCAACTCGCCACCATCAACACGAGCTAATCTGATGTTACTCACCTGAACATGGAGACCACCGTTATTCGTCAGATTTACTTCAATTTTTCCATCTCGTGTGCGGTAAACTTTCCAAGCTAAAGCAGGCTGTGGCACGGTTGTTGGTGTAACGAACACAGGTACTCCGATGCGCAGTGCTACCTGCAAACCTTTAAAGTCAGGCTTGGGTGGTGGTGGTACTTCCTGTAGAAACAATCGGTAAGTCAATTCGCGTTGTGCATCAGGTGTACGCCGCAAGCCGATGCGTAATATCTGCGAACCGCCAACGGGTATAGTAAAAATAGGTGGAGTGGCTAGAATTTCCTGAGTCGGGGTATAAATATCCTTGCCTTGTTGCTGAGACCACGTCATTACTTCCAATTGTATCACCGCTGGCGCGGTACCTGTATTACGCACAGTCATAGCACTTATAGGTTTACCAGAAGACAACGTTGCGCGTACAGGACTTACCTGAAATGAACCAGCACTCACGACGCTAGTTCCTACAAGCAACACTAAACCATAAATAAGCTGTCTAGCGTGTTGCTGTAACTGCCGACATACACAGCCAATACCCATTATAAGTATTGAGATTAGTGAAAAACCTAATGTACGACTGCTAACTGTTTGAATTTTCATGTAATACCCCTAAACAGGAATTGGGAAAAGACCTTTATTTTTGGATTCAAGCGAGTAAATCATTGAAAGACGGTATAAGCGGAAATAGTTTCATCTACACTGCTATTACAACAAATTATCAGGGTATTTTTGCAGACAAGAAACACATGGCAAGCCGTATTTACTTGCAAGGAGCCGACATTTATTATGCCGACTCCCGTTATCAGAAACATCAAACGATAACGTATCTGTTGTATATTTTCGTTGTTACCCGAAGAAAAAATAAGCGAACTACCAAGTAACCGTGGCGACTACCGTGTCAGTATAGCTACCCGCTGGTTTATTTTGACCCGCTGGTATCCGACCAAAAACAGTAAGAGTAGTATCCGCACCCGTACCAACAGCCGTTGCCTTGCCAGTGCTATCAGTATTTCCCCATTCTGTACCACCGCTGCTAACCGAAGAAAGAGAGTAAGCAAGCGTATCAGTACCCGCATTTTTCATCAACCGCTGTGGTGCTGCATCCGTGCCAGCAACTTTATAGAGTCCTTGACCTAAGGTAACGTAGCCCGAATCAGTTCCGATGGTGCAATTCGTTTTTACAGTGCCTGTACCATCTACGAGTTCATTTGCGAAACCAGTAGTATATTCGCCGAATGCAATCGGCGTGGTTGTAATCGTACAAACTTCGGTAATTGTGGCAGAAACCTCCAAGTCAGTAAAAGTTGATACAGCATAGCTATTGATGCTAACACCTGCTAATACCACGGCTAACGCGGCGATGATTATAGATTTTTTCATGATACACCTCTAAATAATGTGGTGTATTGGATGGCGATACAGAGTTTTGATTCTTAATATCATGCTTTCATGGTAATAAAAAGGAAATACAGGATAGGGTCAGGCAATACAAAAATAAGATAAAAAGTTCTTGTCAATTGTTTAAGTGATTAAATGACTTTTAAAATCAATTAGTTAAGAACCTTTGACAATTAATATGAAGCATAAGCAGTGCCAAGTTTTATATTTATTGCACATCCCGCGTAGCTCGTAGCCTACAGTATAATATTTAATGTTTTTATAATTTAATACATTTCATCACTGGCAAAATAGTGACATTTTACTATAAATAAATTACTTTTTTTGTTTAAATTAACTTAATTTTGTCATTACGGGTAATTCATCCAAGCAACCCATTAAACCTGTCGTCTGGCTTCGATGATATTCGGCAACTGGGTAATTTTGTCGAGTACCTGACTTAATTGCTGGGTGTTTTGAATTTGAATACTCATATTCAGTTCACCTGATAAATCGGGGTTGCTGGATAGCGTGGCACTGAAAATATGCACTTTCGCTTGCGCTAAAATGTGCGAAACATTATTCAATAAATTTTGCGCATTATAGGCTTGAATGACAATCGGCACCGCGTGAGAGGTTTTTTCTACCGCCCACGAGACTGCTATCAACTGCACTTGTTTTTCGATACTTAACTGAGTGATATTTTTGCAATTTTTACGGTGTACGGTGATGCCGTGATGATGGGAGATATAGCCGATAATGTCATCACCTAACACGGGCGAACAGCAATGTGCGAGCGAGGTTTGTACGTTATCAATCCCTGCAACTGAAATGACCGACTTAGCCGCCGCTTTTTTCTGTTTGACGTTGGTGAGCGTCTCTTCTAATTCGGGAACTTTTAAAAATGCGGCAAGTTGGCGGCTGTTAATCAGCCCTTTGCCGATGGCTTCTAAGAACGCATCGGTATCCGCTTGTTTAAAATGACTGATGGCATCGTTTAGATTGGGGTTTTTAATACCTAAACGGTGGCATTCTTTGTCTAAAATGGCTTTGCCTGCGGCAATTTTTTCGGTTTGTTTCTGATTGCCGAACCAGCTTTTGACCCGACTGATGGCACGGTGTGATTTTAAATAACCTAAGTTAGGGTCTATCCAGTTATGATTGGGTGCGCCGTCTTTGGCGGTAAGAATTTCAACTTGTTCTCCTGATTTTAGGGCGTAAGTGAGTGGCACAATACGCCCGTTCACTTTTGCACCGCGACAGCGATGCCCTACTTCACTATGAATAGCGTAGGCAAAATCCAACGGGGTCGCGCCTTTGACCAAATCAATCAATTTACCCGCAGGTGTTAAGACATACACCCTATCGCCAAATAATTGATTCCGAAAATTTTCATCGTCGCTATCGGCTGGGTGTTTTTCTTCCAGCAATTTACGCAACGTGGCAACGCTTTGTTCCATTGCCGCCGTTTGTTTGCCGCCTTCTTTATACGACCAATGCGCGGCAACGCCCAGCTCCGCGTAATCGTGCATATCCTGCGTGCGTATCTGCACTTCAATACGATTGCCATCGCTATCTAAAATAACGGTGTGCAGCGATTGATAGCCGTTTTCTTTAGGATTGGCAATGTAGTCATCAAATTCTTTGGGTAGGGTCTGCCATAAATTATGGACGATACCCAGCGCGGTATAGCAATGCGCCAAGTTATCGACAATCACGCGCACCGCTAATAAATCATACAACTCGTCTATCGACAGTTGTTTACGCTGCATTTTTTTCCAGATACTGTAAATATGTTTGGGGCGACCATAACATTCACAGCTGACACCTTCTTCGGCTAAGGTGCTTTGCAATAAGTGAATAAAATTATTAACGCAGTTTTCCCGCTGGACACGATTAACGGCAAGCGATTTGGCAATTTGCCGATAAGTAGCGGGTTCTAAATAGCGAAATGCCATGTCTTCCAGTTCCCATTTAAACTGGTGTATACCTAGACGGTTGGCAATCGGGGCGTAAATATCGAGGGTTTCCTGCGCGATAAAATGCCTGTCATCATAAGAAACGTGGGCTAAATTGCGCAACAATTGTATGCGGTAGGCTAATTTGACCAATACCGCGCGGACATCCTGTGTCATGGACAGTAACATTCGGCGCAGGGTTTCGGCTTGATGGGGTTTGTTCATCATTTCAGGCGAATACACTGCCAGTTTATTCAACCACACCACATCTTTAACCAAATTAGCAACGGTATCGCCGAACTGTTTTTTGATGTCAGTATCTACCAGACGCGGATCACTTAAAATGGCTGCCAATACGGTGTTCAAATCCACATTAAAACCCATTAATATAGCCGCTACTTCAACGCCTTTGGGATAGTGATAATGCGGATCGTCAGGAATCGAGGCGACAATCGCTAACGCCTGTTCTATTTGCTGACGCTCAGATTCAGAAAACGCACTGAAAAGTGATGTTAAAGGTTCGCTATATGTTTGCATGAGGCGATTGTAAACGATTGAAAGAAATTAACGTGTAAGGTTCTTTATCATGATGAAACAGACTAGCAAGCAAACCTTATACCTACGTTAATAAACACGCTAAAAATAAACTCAGGTTTGCTACACTATGGATTCACACAACACACCGCAGAGACTATTATGCCAATTACATTGAAAGAACTTGCTGATTTTTGTGATGCTCACATTGAAGGCGGTAATCCGTCCAGCCTCATTGAATCCGCTGCTGATATTACCGCAGCTCAGGCAGGTCAAGTGACCCAGCTGACTAACAGTCGATATACGCGCTATCTTAAAGACTCCAAGGCTTCCGCGTGTTTTATTGCCACTGATTTTGCCGTTGATAATAGTCCCGACACTATCGCGTTACTACGTTGCGCTGATCCTGAAATGGCGTTTATTAAAGCAGTGGGCTTGTTGCACCCTAATAGGGCTTATGGACAGCACATCGCACCACAAGCGGTACTGGGAAATAATGTCAACTTCGATGAAACTGTTCATATTGGTGCGTTTGCCGTCATTGGCGATGATGTCAATATCGGCGAAGGCAGCGTGGTATTGGCAGGTGCGTACATCGGTAATAATGTCAAAATCGGCAAGCACTGTCGCATTTATCCTTATGCTGTTATTTATGACGACGTGGTTCTGGGTGATAAGGTCATTATTCACTCTGGCGCGATTATCGGTGCCGATGGGTTCGGTTACAAATTCAGAAATAATGCCCATGTCAAAGTGCCGCAAGTCGGTAATGTCGTGATTGCTGATAATGTCGAGATTGGTGCTAATACCTGTATTGACCGTGGCGCGTTAGGCAGCACAACAATAGGTGCGGGTAGTAAAATAGATAATTTAGTACAGGTCGGACACAATAATCAAGTCGGTAAACATGTGATTATGTGCGGCTTAACAGGCGTGTCGGGTTCTTGTACCATTGGTGATTACGCGATTCTAGCAGGTAGCTCAGGCATAGCGGATCACGTCAATATCGGACAGGGCGCGGTGATTATGGCGCGGTCAGGTGTAGCAGGTGATGTAGCGGCTGGCACGCAAATGTTCGGCAGTCCTGCAAAAGAGAAACGTATTGCTTATAAAGAACAAATCGCCATCAGCAAATTACCTGAATTATTGAAGACAGTAAAACAATTGGAAGAAAAGATTCAAGCGTTGGAAAAACAGGGGGATAATGATGTTCAGTGCGAGTAATCACTGAATTTCGGACATAAAAAACCCCCCGAAAAGGTCAATAAACGGGGGGTTAATATCTTATTTGCCTGAGATTTGCTCAGCAGATGCGTTGTTGCTAGTGTGTCTTTTTTCAATTTTGGTAAACACTTCTTTTTGTGATTCAGCAACTGCACCACTTTGTAAATGTTTAGTTTCGTCCGCTTTCAACATAACAACTAAGACGATAATCGCAGCAATACAAACACCGACGATCAACCACAGATTATCTTTTTCTTCTACTTCAGCCATTTTAAAATCCTCTAAACTTATAGTTATGTGTATGATTTCTCTCTCCTCAAGAGAGCTACTCAAATATATTTTGAGCAGGTTGTCTGAATCTTTTTCTAAACAACGGGGTAATTTTTATCATGAGACATGGTGTCGTGTCAAAACTATAAATAAAAAACTGTTAAATAATTTTGTAACTGTTGATTTTATTCATTACCAAGCACTTGTGCCGTAACCTGTTAAGTCGATGATTATTAATACTATATTGTTTTTATCAGCCGCATTCAGGTAGTCATTTATGACTATATATAAATCGCTGCAACGTATTCAAATAAATCTGCTGGACAGGTCTTCCTTAACGTTGGTAATTTTGAATTTTCCCACTCGTTCTTGCGCTAAAATAACACTGGCAGTCTCGCCATTGTTATACAATGTTTGCCCTATTTTGCCGCTGAATACTTTCTTACATGAATACACCCAAAAAACTATCGCGCTCCGATATACAGTTCGGATGTACTGCCAACACTTATGAACGTGGTATCGAGTATTATGCGAAAGGACGTGTACTTAATCTTGGCATTGTCAGTAAAGGCGCGCTTTTTGTGCAACTGAGCGCAACAGTTAAAGGCAATGATGTTATTCCCTACAAGCAGAATATTCGTATCACCTGGCGCGCAGATCATCGTTCTGCGGCTATTTCAGGGAACTGCTCCTGTCCTATCGGCTACAATTGCAAACACGTTGTTGCCGCCTGCCTCATGTATCAATATTCCCTGCAAAGTGCCACCACGGATGCGAGCTGTCTGGACTGGCTGAATACGCTGGATGAACCCGCAACGGAACCCGATAGCCATCAGGAGTTTATTGCTTACATACTCAATTCTGCCATTAACAGCCCGCATGAATTTACCGTCGAACTGCGCGTCACCAAACTAAAAAAATCAGGGGGGCTGAACAAGGGACGCGGTCTGTCATTACAGCATATTCCTTTCCTGCGCCACGACTACAACTATTTGCAACCCGAAGATCAGGACATTGTAAAACTGCTCACTGCCTTGGAGACCAATTATCATGGCAACAATCCACGTCTTGTCGGTAATATCGGTTTTCTTGTGCTAACCAAATTATTACACACAGGGCGTTTATTCTGGCACGACAATACCCTTAAGGCATTACGCTCTGGAGCTAACCGAGATCTGGATTTTAACTGGCAACAATCCAGTCAGGGCGATTACCAATTATCCATCGCTGTTGAACCTGAAGCGCAATTGATGCTCACTAACCCGCCGCAATATCTCGACATCAATACAAACACGATTGGCGCGTTTAATCAGCAACTCAGTGATGAGCAATTAAAAAAATACTTCTCCGCACCGCGTATTCCTGCCGCTCATGCGGAGGAGTTCAGCAGACGGTTACTGGTCGAACACAGCACACACCCACTCCCTGCGCCAAAAAAAATCCCCATCACAGAAGTGCGCGACTTAACACCTACGCCCAAACTACGCTTGTTCGGCGCACAACTGCCTGACCGACACAGCACACTGCATTTAATGGCGGTGAGTTTTCATTATGGGCAATGGCCAGTATCGGCAAAAAACCTTGAACCCTACAGTATTATCAAAACCACCTCACCGCTGATTCGCATACAACGGCACACCGCCGCTGAACAGGCGGCTATTGCCCGACTCGCTGACTGGGGTTTTATGCCCCCTGTTGTTGACGTACCCGATGAAAAAGCCCTGCTATTGACCAGCAACGCCAACGACGCGCAATGGGGCGATTTTCTGCAAAACGCACTGCCTGAACTGGAAAAAGACGGCTGGATTATCGACACCGATGACAGCTTTAAACTGACATTTCAACAGGCAGAAAGCTGGGATGCCGACATCAGCGAAAGTAAAAATGACTGGTTTGAAATGCGCTTTACCGTTGACATTAACGGACAGCCCTACCCATTACTGCCGTTAATCATGCCCGTGCTGGAAAATTATTCACTGGACGCGCTCCCCGAACACCTCAACCTGCCGTTAGGCAATTATCAATACCTGAGCGTTCCCAGCGAAAAACTCAAGCCCATTCTCGCGGTATTGATGGAATTATTCAATGCCAGTTTGTTAGGCAAAGACGGCACACTCAAACTGTCCCGTTTTAACGCCGCCAGTCTGGCAAATCTGGAAACCCACAGCTACGGCTTATTTTCTCTCACAGGCGGGCAAAAACTGCGCGAATTAGGGCAAAAACTCAACAACTTTGCAGGCATTGAAAACGTTGCCCTGCCGACCAACTTTCACGCCGAACTGCGCCCATACCAACAACAAGGCTTAAACTGGCTGCAATTCTTGCGTGAATACAATTTTGCGGGCATTCTCGCCGATGACATGGGTTTGGGTAAAACCGTGCAAACCCTCGTGCATCTGCTGGTCGAAAAACAATCAGGACGCATGACCAATCCCTGCTTAATCATTGCCCCGACCAGCCTGATGAGCAACTGGCGGCGCGAAGCAGAACGCTTTACTCCAGACCTCAGTGTTTTGATTTTACAAGGCACAGACCGCAAACAACACTTCGACAAAATCAACGACTACGATTTAGTGCTGACCACCTACCCGCTACTGCCCAGAGACGAAGACGTATTACTCAAACATCGTTATCATTATCTGGTGTTGGACGAAGCGCAAACCGTGAAAAACCCCACCGCCATTGCCGCCCAACTGGTGCGTAAAATCACCACCAACCACCGTTTATGCCTGACAGGCACACCGATGGAAAATCACTTAGGCGAACTGTGGACACAATTTGATTTTTTAATGCCGCACTTCTTAGGCACTAGCACCACGTTTAAAAAACACTACCGCACTCCGATTGAAAACCTAGGCGATAGCGAACGTAAAGCCCAATTATCACGCCGCCTCGCGCCGTTTATGCTCCGCCGCACCAAACAGGCAGTGGCGACCGAATTACCCGCTAAAACCGAAATTATTCGCAGCGTCCCCCTGCATCCCAAACAAGCCACACTCTACGAAAGCATCCGCCTGACCATGGAGAAAAAAGTGCGTGATGCCATTGCCGAACGCGGCTTATCACGCAGCCACATCACCATTCTGGACGCGCTATTGAAATTGCGGCAAACGTGTTGCGATCCGCGCACTTTATCGCTGAAAGAAGCACAAAAAATCACCGAATCCGCCAAACTGGATTTACTCATGGACATCCTGCCCGAACAACTCGAAGAAGGGCGGCGCATTCTGGTATTTTCCCAATTCACCCGCATGATTGCGCTGATTGAAGCCGAACTAACCGCACGCGACATCGGCTACAGCAAACTCACAGGGCAAACCAAAAGACGCGATGACGCGATTGAATTGTTTAAAAGCGGCGCGGTCAACGTGTTTTTAATCAGCTTAAAGGCAGGCGGAGTCGGCTTAAACCTGACCGAAGCCGACACCGTGATTATTTATGACCCGTGGTGGAATCCTGCCTCCGAAAGTCAGGCAGCCGACCGCGCCCACCGTATCGGACAAGACAAACCCGTGTTTGTTTATAAGCTAATCACAGAAAACACCGTCGAAGAAAAAATTATCGCCATGCAGGAACGCAAACGCGCCCTAGCCGACAGCATCTATACCGACGGTGCAAAAGAAGAAAGCCTCGCACTAACCGCTGAAGATTTAACGGTATTGTTTGAGCCGTTGTGAAAACACAGCTATTTTGAACTAAATGGCTGTTGTTTTTGCAGATACCGTTGAGCATGACTGCCAGTCTTCAAAGCACTGGCAGTCATTCATACTTTGCAATCGCTATTATTTTTTGGGGTTTAAACCCTTATAAACAGTCTGATCGCTTTTGCCCACAGGGTCAGGCTCATGTATCTGTGATGGAGCGCGGGTGTCGCCCGATGATAGATAAGTAAACAGCATCGGTAGCAATACCAAAATAGCCATGACTACCGCCAGCCCTAAAACACCCAGCAAAAACGGTTTTAATGGCGAGACAATATTTTCCTCTTCGGCGGATGTTTCTTCTTCAGTTTTCATAGTAATTACCTTTTATTGTTATATGGATGAAATACAATTCCTCGGAACCTAATGCGCGAGATAAAACCTTGATATTATTAATCTAATATTGGCAGTACAACGCAAGTTTACTGTATGATAATTAGCTAATTATGTACAGAGTAGAGACTATGCTTTCACACATTTCTGGCTACCGCATTACCGAAACGCTGCATTCATCGGCAAAGTCCATTGTCTATTTAGCGGCGCGTGACAGTGATGATGTGCCAGTCGTCATTAAAACCCTCAATGAGGCGTATCCCAATCATCAGCAAATCGCGCGCTTCCTGCACGAAGTTGATATTCATAAAAAACTCACTAACATACACGGCGTTGCCAGTGTCTATAACGTAGAAAATCATGGACATCAACAGGCACTGGTACTGGAATATATTTCGGGCGGTGAGCTGGCAAAACAGCTGGATCACACTGCCGATCACTTTATCGGCTTATTTTTCAAGTCTGCCATACAAATCGCCGACGCGCTGAGTGCCATTCATCAGCAGGGCATTATTCACAAAGACATCAAGCCCAAAAATATTTTATGGCAGCCGCACCTTGAAACCATAAAAATTATTGATTTCGGTATTGCCAGCGAATCGGTCAACGAAAAACAAAGCCAGAACAGCCTGTTTCTGACCGGTTCTCTGCCTTTTTTATCGCCTGAACAAACAGGACGCATGAATCGTTCTGTTGATTATCGCTCCGATTTTTATTCGTTAGGCGTAACATTTTATAAGCTGTTATCGGGCGAATTACCGTTTGATGTCAGTGAAAATGATCCGATGGCATGGGTGCATTGTCATATTGCGCGTACCCCCAAACCGTTAATGATAAAAGAGTCTGCTATTGCCCCCGCGTTATCGGCGATTATTAATAAGCTGATGGCAAAAAATGCCGAAGATCGTTATCAAAGTGCCTTGGGCTTAAAAAATGATTTGCAATACTGTTACAGCCAATGGCACAGCACGGGTGCTATCGGTGCGTTTGTCGCGGGGCAGCGGGATGTTATTGACCGTTTTGACATTCCGCAAAAACTCTATGGTCGTGAACAGGAACTCGCCTTGTTGTCGGAAGCGTTTGCCGAAGTTGCAAGAGGCGACTGCCAGTTATTTCTGGTGAACGGGTTTTCGGGGATTGGTAAATCGGTATTGATTAACGAAATACACAAACCCATTGTGGCAAAAAACGGCTATTTTATCAGCGGTAAATTCGATCAGTTTCAGCGCAACATTCCTTACTCCGCCTTGGTACAGGCATTGCGCGGGCTAATGCAGCAATTATTGACCGAATCCTCAGAACGCTTATATCAATGGCGCAATAAATTATTAGGCGCACTCGGCAGCAACGGGCGGGTGTTGATTGATTTTATTCCTGAGCTGGAACAAATTATCGGCGAGCAACAACCCGTTCCCCATTTAGGCACCGAAGAAAATCAAAACCGTTTTAATTATGTAGCCCTGCAATTTTTGCAATTATTTGCGCGTAAAAAGCATCCTTTAGTGCTGTTTATTGATGATCTGCAATGGATGGATTCAGCCAGTTTACATTTAATTAAACTGTTTATGCTCAGTGAGCAGCTAAGTCATTTCTTATTATTAGGCGCGTATCGGGATAATGAAGTGGAGGCTTATCATCCATTGCCGCTGATGATTGCGGAGCTTAAAAAGGCACGGGTTAATGTTTTCGACTTAACATTAAAACCGCTGCAATTGCACTGCATTAATCAATTAGTCAGCGAGTCTATTTATACCGATGCAGAAAAAACCCTGCCGTTGGCACAAGCCATTTTGCATAAAACCGACGGTAATCCGTTTTTTATCAATCAATTTTTAAAACAGAGTGTTGATACGGGTTTATTAGCGTTTGATGCGGCGCAAAAAAGTTGGCAATGGGATTTGGAGAGCATCAGTCAGCAGCCGAGTTGTGACAATGTGGTTGATTTAATGGTGGCAAAAATGGCGCGTTTATCGCCCGTCACGCAAAATTTACTGCGCCTGAGTGCCTGTATCGGCAGTGTATTTGATTTGCATACGCTGGCGATTATCAGTGAAAAAAGCGTCCAGCAGGTCGCTGGTGAGTTATGGCCTGCCGTGACAGCAGGCTTATTAATTGCGCAGGGTGACGAACACGCTTTACTAAAAAGCATCAGCGAACACAGTTCCGTTGTTGAGCAGGATTTTCCTAATGCGGTGGATAAATTCCTGCATGATAGAGTGCAGCAAGCCGCCTATTCCCTGATTGCCGACAACGACAAACAACGGGTGCATTTAAAAATCGGGCGGTTATTATTACAAAATACCCCTGAAAGCGAACTGGACAACGTCTGTTTTGATATTGTCGAGCATTATAATAAAAGTATTGCCTTATTAACCGATGAGGCTGAACGCCATCGGTTAGCCGAACTTAATTTAATGGCAGGGCAGAAAGCCAAAGAAGCGACCGCTTATTACCCCGCATTACTGTATTTTAAAAACGCCACTGCCTGCTTGCCCAGTTCTGAAGCTGGAGCTTGGGAGCGAGCGCAAGCCTTACGTTTTGCGGTGCAGAAAGGGCAGATAGAATGTCATTTTTTGCTGAGTGAGATTGACGCAGGGCTGCAACAAGCCGATGCTTTATTGGAAGTGTGTCAAAACGTCACCGATAAAGTTGAACTGAATAACCTGCTGATTTTGTATTACGGCGGCGCGGGGCAGATGGATAAAGCCATTGATATTGCGCTGGATTCATTGCGATTATTTGCAATGGATATTCCAAGAAGTCCCAATCAAGCGCAGTTATTATTGGAGTTGGCGCGTGCAAAACTCAAATTGGGGCGCAAAACAGCAGATGATTTAAGCGCGTTGCCGTTAATCGAAGATGAGGCGGTTCATGCTGTTTTCAGCTTACTGAAAGAACTGATTGCGCCCACTTATCTGCAAGGTTTAAATCAGCTGTTGCCGTACATTATTTTGCGGATGTTCAATCTCACGCTGACCCACGGTAACGGCCCCGTGTCGTCGTTCGCCTATTCGGGTTATGCGTTGCTGTGGTCGAAACTGGGTGATTTTGCGGAAGCACATCGTTTTGGTGTGTTGGCAATGGACTATAACAAACACGTCAATAATCCGCCGATGGAAGCGCGGTGTTATTTCATGAGTACCAGTTTTGCCTTGTACTGGGGGCAGGCATTAGAAAATTCCCAGCAGCCGCGCAAAATCGGCTTACAAAAATTAATTGATACGGGGGAGTATTTTTGGGCTTCGTATATGTACCTGTTTGGTTTCTGGCAGGAAGTGGTGTTGTCACGCTCACTGAATGAGCTGATGGAATTGAGCAAAAAAGAACAGCAATTTGCCCATAAAGCCAAACAGATAGAACCCTATTATGTGCATACCCTGCATCACACACTATTCAAAAATCTGGCAGGTCACACCGATTATCCTGACTCGCTGGATAACCAGTCAGGTGAAGAAGCGGAAGCTCTCGCCTATTTCGAGCAGAATGCGACCTCTACAATGGGGACGTTTTATCAGGTCGTGTGTCGTCTGGTGCTGCATTATTCCTATGAGCAGTACGAGCAGGCGTTTGCTATCGCGACCCAGCCGCATATTACCGATGAAGTCATTCGTGATGGCACCTACACACGGGTGGTTTATACGTTTTACAGTTGTCTGTCGATGTTGGCGATTATAAAATCTAAAACACAATTCGGACTCCGCAAAGCGGAATATCACGCCGATTATGTAAAACATAAACGAACCATTAAAAAGTGGTACACCTTATGTCCCGAAAATTTCGCCGTTATGTGGACTTTGTTATGCGCAGAAGAAGCACGGATTGCTGGTAAAAATACCCGCGCCATTGATTATTACGATCAAGCTTTATCCGCCGCAAAAGCCAATAAATCACTGTGGTTTGAAAGTCTGGTCAATGAGTTAACCGCTAAATTCTGGCTGCAAAAAAATAAGCAGAAAATAGCCGCTGTGTTTATGAGCGATGCCAGTTATCTGTATTACCGCTGGGGCGCATTGCGCAAAGTAGCGTTGCTGGAAAAAAATTACCCCGAATTATTAAGTCGGCAAAAATCAAATACAGACCTCGAACAAGCCACTCTGGAGCATTACACGACCAACAGCACCAGTAGTGATTTTGCACTGGATATTCATACCCTGCTGAAAGCCTCGCAAACCCTGTCGGGTGAAATTGTGATGGAAAAACTGTTACAGAAATTAATGCACTTTCTCATCGAAAATGCAGGTGCGCAACGCGGCGTATTGATTTTGAAAGAGCAGGACGGCTATGTGATTGAAGCGGAATGCAATATTGAACAAGATCAGGAAGTCATAACGCAACAGTCAATGGCGTTGTCAGAGGCGACTAATTTAGCGACAACCATTATTCGTTATGTATTGCGTAGTAAAGAAACCGTGTTATTAGGCGATACGGTCAGCGATCAGCGTTTTATTAACGACAGTTATTTACAACAGGCACAGGTCAAATCGTTGTTGTGTCTGCCCTTGCTGGATAAAGGGCTGTTAAGCGGCATTTTGTATCTGGAAAATAATATCGCCAACAATGCGTTTACACCCGACCGCGTGGAAATTTTACAGATATTGTCCGCTGAAATTGCCATTTCGTTAGAAAATGCCCGTCTGTATCGCCAATTGGCACAATACAATCAAACGTTAGAAGAGACGGTGCGAGAGCGCACCGCTGATTTACGCGCGGTGAATGAATCGTTACTGAATAAGAACAGTGAAATTCAGCAAGCCACGAAAATTATTGAAGAAAAAAATAATAACATCACCAAAAGTATTTTATACGCCCAGAAAATTCAAGCCGCTATGTTGCCGCAAGCGGAAAAAATAGCCGAAGATTTGCCTAACTATTTTATTCTTTTCAGACCTAAGGAAATTGTATCAGGCGATTTTTATTGGTGTAATCGCCTTGAGGGCAAGTTATTTATTATCGTCGGTGATTGTACAGGTCACGGTGTCCCTGGGGCTTTTTTATCGACCATAGGTCATATGCTGCTGAATAAAATCATTCTGGAAAAACGGGTTTTTAATCCCGCTTTAATATTGGCAGTGTTACATGAAGAAATAAAAATTGCGTTACGACAGCAAGGCAAAAGCAGGCAGGCAAATGATGGTATGGATATTGCGGTCTGCCAAATTGATGAGGAGACGCAATTAATCCTCTATGCAGGTGCGAGAAGACCTCTGTATCTGGTGAAAGCAAGCAATAATGAATTGATTAAAATAGCAGGCGACCGAAAATCCATCGGTGGCCGACAAAAGGAAGAAACACGCCATTTTGCCGATCATGCACTGACGTTTTCCTGTGGTGATATGTTGTATTTAACCAGTGACGGCTTGGCGGATCAGCATAATCAGGACAATAAAAAATTCAGCTCCTTCCAGCTGGAAGTTACCTTACAGGCGATTGCCGATAAAGACATTGCGACACAACAACAAAGTTTGATTCAGGCACTGAACCAGCATCAGGGCAACGAACATCAACGAGATGATATGACGCTTTTTGCAACGCGCTTAGGTGCAGCGACTACGCATCATCACTTCAATAAGGAAAAAAACGTGCAATCATTTGATTTATTGAGTTTTCGCAAATTACTCATAGAAAATAACATCGTGCTTTCTTTTGAGGGTAAAATGTCGCAAGGTGTATTAATTGCTTTGGTAGAAACATTAAAAGAACGGTTGGCAACGAATACAGATGACGCAACCCAGCATATAGTCAGAAAAATTTATGGGGTTTTTGTTGAGCTTGCCCAAAATATTCAAAATCACTCTCTGGAAAAAGTCCTTGTCAATCAACAGGCAATAGGGATTGGTATCATTGTTATTCGAGAAGATGAACACAAGTTTGTCATTACTTCAGGCAATAAATTGTTAAATGTCGATGCAGAAAACCTGCGCAGCTATTGCGACGTGGTGAATGCCTTGGGTGAAGATGGTTTGAAAAAAATGTATAAAGAAAAGCTACGCATGGCGCGTCAACAAGACGTAATCGGTGCAGGTATCGGTTTAATTGACATTATCCGCAAATCAAACCATCCCATTGTTTATACACTGCAAGCAGTTGATGAAATCACGCAATTTTTTACCTTATCGGTCACCCTATTCAAGATAATACCATGAATAATTTAATCATAAATGCGGGCAAAGACACACTGAATATCAGCTGTGATAGTGTAACGGGCATCATTGATATGCGGGGCATTTCCTATCCGCAGGATGCCGCTGATTTTTTCAATCCTGTGTTTGACTGGCTAGAAAATTATATTAATAACGTTGCTGCTGACATAACGTTGAATCTGCACATTGATTATCTCAATACCAGTTCGACCAAATGCCTGTTTGATTTTATTGACAGGCTGGAAGATTACTACAAACAGGGCAATACGGTTCAGGTGAACTGGTATCATGAAGCGCATGATGACGATATAAAAGAAACGGGTCTGGAGTTTCAAGAGGATCTGGAGTTGCCTTTTGTCGTGCTTGCCTACAGCAAGAGTTAGCCTGTTTGATGTTAATTGAGTATTTATGAATGATGATATTGATCCGACCATGAAAAAAGTATTCAAGCATGAGTTTCTGGCACTTAATAACTACCAGCTTATCGGTAAAGATTTGAATGTATCTGAAGATGAATTACGACAGCATTACCAGCATCTGTTAGAGTCCTATCGGCTGTTGTTGCAAAATGCAACGAAAATCACCGCTATCGGTGACATTAATCAGAAAAAATTATTTGAAGCGTTTGAAGAGCTGGAACGGCAAAAAGCCATTTTGTATCAATCCTCCATTCTGGATTATTTAACCCAAGTGTATAACCGCAGCCACATCATGCAGCTGTTTGATGATGCGTTTGCACAAACCAAACGCTACCAGAATATCTTCAGCTGCATTTTGCTGGACATTGATGATTTTAAAGCCATTAATGATACGCATGGTCATCTGGCAGGCGATCTGGTTATCAAGGAAACCGCCAGACAAATATCGGGTCAGATTAGAGAAACCGATGCGTTCGGGCGTTATGGCGGCGAAGAGTTTTTAATCGTGTTGCCTAATACTAACGCGGAAGAAGCCAGACAAGTTGCCGAAAAAATCAGAATCACCGTGGCAGAAACGACTATTGGTGAGCAAAATCTGCGTGTTACCATCAGTCTGGGTATTTCCGATAGCCTGATTGATAAGCCGAAAACTCAGGATGAGATGCTTCATAAAGTGGATCTCGCGCTGTATAAAGCCAAAGAAACGGGTAAAAACCGCACCGTGACTTACACGCCATTCGACTAAGTTGTCAAACAATCTGCTATTATTGCGTCCTTTTTTATTCATCTTCACACAGGACACCTCATGTCAGAATTTAATAATGTCTCCGTCGTTAAAAAAGCCAATGTTTACTTTGATGGCAATGTCAGTAGCCGCACCATCAAATTTGCCGACGGCACTCTAAAAACACTGGGTTTCATGTTGGCGGGCGAATACACTTTCAATACCGCCGATGCGGAATTAATGGAAATTATCGACGGCGAATTAGAGGTATTGTTACCCGAAAGCGACTGGCAAGCCATTAAAGGCGGCGAGTCGTTCAATGTTCCTGCTAATGCAAAATTCACCGTAAAAGTGACTGCGCCTACCGATTACATCTGCTCATTTCTTAAATAAGCACTTGGAAAAAGTCGCCATTTTTGTTGATGTGCAGAACATCTACTACACCACTCGGCAAGCCTACCAACGCCATTTTAATTACCAGCGATTTTGGTCACAGGCAACGGCTAACCGTCAAGTAGTGGCGGCAATCGCTTATGCCATCGACAAAGGCGACAGTAAACAACAGGGCTTTCAGCAAATCCTCAGACACATCGGTTTTGAGGTCAAACTAAAGCCCTATATTCAGCGTACCGACGGCTCTGCCAAAGGCGACTGGGATGTCGGTATCACGCTGGATGTCATGGAATTAGCCGCGCAAGCGGATGTTATTATTTTATTGTCAGGTGACGGTGATTTTGATCTGCTGCTCGCTAAAGCCCATCAATGTTATGGCGTGACCACAGAAGTCTACGGCGTACCTGCTTTAACCGCTCCCGCACTGATTAACGCCGCCCAGCGTTTTATTGCTATCGACGATAAATTATTGTTGTAGGTCGGAATAAGATCATCCAAGCGATAGCGCAGGGTGGGCGTTTCCGACATCGCTCGTAGTCGTCGGAAACGTCTGTTTTCGCTCCTGCTCAAACAGGCTTATTCCAACCTACATGATTACGGTCGAAATAAGCCAGACTTACATCATTGGGTAACACACTTTAGGCATCGAAACCTGATAAAATAACACTCACACTAATACAACACACTTTCGGATATATCCCTTTGATTTCTACAGCTAACATCACCATGCAGTTCGGGGCGAAGCCTCTGTTTGAAAACGTCTCGGTCAAATTTGGCGACGGCAACCGTTACGGTTTAATCGGCGCGAACGGTTGCGGTAAATCAACCTTTATGAAAATACTCAGCGGCGATTTAGAGCCTACTGCAGGTAATGTCAGCCTGTCACCTAATGAGCGTCTGGGCGTGTTGCGTCAGGATCAATTTGCTTACGAAGATTACCGCGTGCTGGATGTTGTGCTGATGGGGCATACCGATATGTGGGCGGCAATGTCAGAACGCGATGCTATTTATGCCAATCTGGAAGCGACAGAAGACGAATATATGCACGCCGCTGAATTGGAATCAGTGTTTGCGGAATACGGCGGCTACACCGCTGAATCGCGCGCAAGCGAATTGCTGTTAGGGCTGGAGATTCCCCTAGAGCAGCACAACGGCTTGATGAGTGCGGTTGCCCCTGGTTGGAAACTGCGGGTGTTATTGGCACAAGCCTTGTTTGCCAATCCCGACATTATGCTGCTGGACGAACCGACCAACAACCTTGATATCAATACCATCCGCTGGCTGGAAGACGTACTGAATGAGCGTGACTGCACGATGGTTATCATCTCGCATGACCGCCATTTTTTAAACAGCGTCTGTACGCACATGGCGGATATGGATTATGGCGAATTGCGCGTTTATCCAGGTAATTATGATGATTACATGGTGGCAGTATCGGAAGTGCGCGCCCGTTTATTGGCGGGTAATGCCAAGAAAAAAACCCAGATTGTGGAACTGCAAGCCTTCGTGCGCCGCTTTTCTGCCAATGCGTCAAAAGCCAAACAAGCCACGTCACGCGCCAAGCAGTTGGATAAAATTAAACTGGATGAAGTCAAACCGTCCAGTCGTGTCAATCCCTTTATTCGCTTCGATCAAACCAAAAAACTGCATCGTTTAGCGTTGGAAGTCGAAGGCGTGAGTAAAGGCTATGGCGCGGAACCGTTATTTCAAAACCTGAATTTAATGGTCTCTGTCGGTGAACGTATTGCGGTTATCGGTCCGAACGGTATCGGTAAATCTACGTTACTGAAAACCTTGGTCGGCGAATTAGCCCCTGATACAGGGGTCGTAAAATGGTCGGAAAATTCCGAAGTCGGTTATTTTGCCCAAGACCACGCCGAAGATTTCGCTGAAGAGTTGACCTTGATTGACTGGATGGGGCAGTGGCGTAAAGAAACCGATGATGATCAAACCATGCGCGGTACATTGGGCCGTTTGTTATTTACTGCCGATGATATAGGAAAATCGGTTAAAGTGTTGTCAGGTGGTGAACAGGGACGAATGTTATTCGGCAAATTAATCCTGCAAAAAAATAACATCATGGTCATGGATGAGCCAACCAACCATTTGGACATGGAGTCGATTGAATCGTTGAATAATGCGCTGGAAAGTTATCCGGGGACGTTGATTTTTGTCAGCCATGACAGAGAATTTGTCTCCTCACTGGCAACGCGCATTATTGAACTGACACCGCAGGGCATTGTCGATTTTAATGGTAATTACGAAGATTATCTGAACGCGCAGGCATAACCGTAACACAGTACACTGAGCGGCGAAGCTGGCTCAGTGTGCAACTATAAATAGAATGAAGTGTGTTTATCTACTAAACTCTCAGTTCATAACGCACGATTGGCAAGTGATTTTATTTATGTTGCAGTTCTGGCAGTCATTAAGGTCGTCACCCTCTTAGTTAAAGAGGGGTGATGTATTCATACAGACATAACACACTATTGGTAACTTGGCACTGAGCGTCAGGAGTTTGGATGATTATTATTTTAAAAAAAATACCTGCAAACACGTCAGACTATCATATAGAAAAATTTATTGCTCCCGTGCTGAAAGGCGGCTTGTTTAAAGCGGCGGGACAAATAGAAAGCATTTCCTTCTGGACGTATGAGGTTGTCCAATCCAATACTATCGAGTATTACGCTCTGGTTGATGTAGAACCCGATGCCGTCGGTCAGCGCGTTATTAATCAGCTGAACAAAAAAGCCCTGAACGGCAAATATATTGCGCTACAGGAATATCACGTCCGACACTGGAGCAACGATAAACGAGTGTTTAAATCCGTTGTTGATAGAGGTAAAAACAATAAACGCAAAGCCGAGCGCAGACGCAAAATTGTCAAAACCGAACGAAATTCCAGAACAGCAAACGCACACATAGAAAATATCACCATCTCCACGCATTCTGGTTTGTGGAACGATCCTAATAAAAACAGCAGCAGATAGTAAAAACCGTTATGGCTTCATGACGGTTTTTGCTGATTTGAGCAATTCATAATTTCACCATTCAGCACAAATAATAAACAGTGTGCGGAGTATAATCAGAATCTCCACTTAAAATGATACGTTTTCAGGTAATGCGTAGAATGGGTAACTCATCATTTACGCAGATGAGTGATGGGTTTCACAAATCACGACTGCTCTGTCCATTCTGCACGTTCGATTCCAATTTACATTTCCCTCAATCAAAAGACTATGACAACAAAATATACCCCTCTAAAAGACCACGATACACCGCTTAAAGTGTTATTTACAGGGTATCTCTGTACAGTAGCCATCGGTTATCTTTTTGCATTGATTCAAATATTATTCACCCACGGTATGGCGGACGGCAAATTCGGCTTATCCGTGGACGACATCGTTTACAGTTATTACGGCAACCGTTCAGGCACGGCATTGGAAGTGAAGCTGAATGGTTCGATGAAAGAAAATGCCTCTGAACAAGAACGCTTTGCCATTATGAAATGGGTCAGAGATGGTGCGGATGTTGATGATTATAAAGATGACGGTATTCAGAAAATCATCGAAACCCGTTGTGTCGCCTGTCATAACAAAGACTCAGGCAGTTTGCCCGACTTTACTAAGTTTGAGGTACTAAAATCATATACCACGCAAGATGAAGGCGCGACGTTTGCCTCGCTCACGCGGGTATCGCATATTCATTTATTCGGTATCAGTTTTATTTTTATGTTTGTCGGGCTGATTTTCAGCTTTGCCGAAACCACCAGCACCCAATATAAATGTATCGCCATCGGTATGCCATACACCTTCCTCGTTATCGACATTCTGTCGTGGTGGCTGACGAAAATTCACCCGATGTTTGCGTGGCTGGTGATTTTTGCAGGTATGGGCATGGGTATTTCATTCGCCTTTATGCTGGTCACGTCTATTTTAGAAATGTGGCTGTTTAAACCTGTGTTTATCAACGGTTTTGGAGCGGGTTATTTACAACGCCGTGACAGTACAGATGCCTCTATTGCTGATAGAGCGTGGGAAGTTATGAAAGCGGTTGCGCGTTCGATTAAACCTGCGGCGGCTTTTGCAGTCGATATGTGGCTAACTCATGGTTTGCCATTGATTAAGGGCTTGCTTGCTTCAATCACGAAAAAATAAACGTACACCAAGACCTGCGAGGTTTTAAAAACCTCGCAGGTCTTTTTACTATCTACTTCTTCACAAAACGCAATTCCTCATGCTCTACTTCAACCCCGATAGTATCTCCAGCGACAAAATAGCCTGACAGTATCGCTTGTGCCAGTGGATTTTCCAGTTGCTGTTGAATCGCCCGTTTCATCGGTCTTGCACCATACACAGGATCAAAACCTGCTTCACCCAGTAAATCCAGCGCATCCTCAGAAATGTCAAAGCCCAAATCACGGTCTTGCAAACGTTGTTTCAAATAGCCGATTTGAATGTTGGAAATCGCCCGAATTTGTTCACGACCCAGAGAATGAAATACCACCGCTTCATCAATACGATTAATAAATTCAGGACGGAATTTAGTGGTCACAATATCCATTACCGCATTTTTCATCACTGAATACAGCGCGTCACCCGACAGCGATTGAATAATGTCCGAGCCTAGATTGGAAGTCATCACGATAATGGTATTTCTAAAATCCACCGTTCTGCCTTGCCCGTCGGTTAAGCGTCCGTCATCCAGCACCTGCAATAACACGTTAAATACATCGGGATGCGCTTTTTCAATTTCATCCATCAAAATCACCGAATACGGTTTACGTCTGACCAGTTCGGTTAAATAACCACCTTCTTCATAGCCGACATAACCCGGAGGCGCACCGATTAACCGTGCTACCGAATGTTTTTCCATGAACTCAGACATATCAATACGCACCATTGCATCGGGCGTATCAAACATAAATTCAGCCAACGCTTTGCACAATTCCGTTTTACCGACACCTGTCGGGCCTAAAAACAGGAATGAACCATTGGGGCGATTGGGGTCTGATAAGCCTGCACGCGAGCGGCGTATCGCATTACTGACCGCTTTCAAAGCTTCTGATTGTCCGACCACGCGCTTGTTTAAATACTCTTCCATGCGCAACAGTTTGTCTTTTTCACCTTCCAGCATTTTGGACACAGGAATGCCCGTCCATTTTGAGACCACTTCGGCGATTTCTTCTTCGGTGACTTTGTTGCGTAACAAACTGGTTTTCGGTGCTTCACCAGAAATATCCAAACTGAGCTGTTTTTCCAACGCGGGAATAACCCCATATTGCAATTCGGCTTGCTTGCTTAAATCATTAGCGCGGCGGGCGGCTTCCAGTTCGGTTTTGGCTTGTTCCAGCTTTTCCTTGATATTCGCCGAACCTTGTAGATTGGCTTTTTCCGCTTTCCACGTTTCTTCCAAATCTGAATATTCTTTTTCTAAATCGTGAATTTCATCTTCGAGAATATCCAAACGTTTTTTCGAGGCGGCATCTTTTTCTTTGCGCAACGCCACTTGTTCGATTTTCAGTTGAATTAAACGGCGGTGCAGTTTATCCATCACCTCAGGTTTGGAATCAATTTCCATACGGATGCGACTGCCCGCTTCATCAATCAAATCAATGGCTTTATCGGGCAATTGTCTATCGGCAATATAACGATAGGATAAGGTTGCCGCCGCGACAATCGCAGGGTCGGTAATATCCACACCGTGATGCACTTCGTATTTTTCTTTCAAGCCGCGCAAAATGGCGATAGTGTCTTCAACGCTGGGTTCATCAACCAGCACTTTTTGAAACCGGCGTTCCAATGCTGCGTCTTTTTCCACATATTTGCGGTATTCATCCAGCGTAGTTGCGCCGACACAATGCAGTTCACCACGCGCCAGTGCGGGTTTGAGCATATTGCCCGCATCCATCGCACCTTCGGCTTTACCTGCACCGACCATAGTGTGCAATTCGTCAATAAACAGAATGACTTGCCCTTCTTGCTTGGCTAAATCATTCAACACCGCTTTTAAACGTTCTTCAAATTCACCGCGAAATTTTGCCCCTGCAATCAATGCCGCCATATCCAAGGCAAGCACTTGTTTGTGCTTCATACCTTCGGGAACTTCGCCGTTGACAATCCGTTGCGCGAGTCCTTCGACTATCGCGGTTTTACCTACGCCGGGTTCACCGATTAACACAGGGTTGTTTTTAGTACGGCGTTGCAACACCTGAATGGTGCGGCGGATTTCATCATCACGTCCGATAACAGGGTCTAGCTTACCCTGCGCGGCGCGTTCGGTCAGATTGATAGTGTATTTGTTCAACGCTTGGCGTTGGTCTTCGGCATTGGCATCTTGCACGGCGTCTCCTCCACGCATCGCATCAATCGCTTTTTCAAGCGCGGGTTTAGTGATATTGGCTTTCTTAAATAAATCCTGTAAAAAACCGCGTTCTTCACAGGCAGCGACTAAAAATAACTCGCTGGAAATAAAACTGTCATTGCGTTTTTGCGCGAGTTTGTCAGTTAGATTTAACAAGCGGTTGGTTTCGTTAGAAATCTGCACATCACCGCCCGACCCGCTCACCGTCGCCAATCGCGCCAGTTCTTTGTTGAGTTCGGTGCGGATTAAGCTGCTGTTCGCACCCAGTTGTGCCAGTAACGGCTTGATACTGCCGCCTTGCTGCTCCAGCATCGCACTCATAATATGGACGGGTTCGATAAATTGATGATCTTTTCCCAAAGCCAAACTTTGCGCGTCAGCCAAGGCTTCTTGAAATTTACTGGTTAGTTTATCCATTCGCATAATGTCACCTTTGAGAGCATTGTTAATGATAAACCTGTTATGGGGGGCAAAGCGGTACTTTCAAGCAGGGGAGAGGGGAGTTTTCTCGTTCCCATGCGCCGCGTGGGAATGCCTTTGCACCGCGCTGCGTCTCGCACCGCATTCCCACGCGGCGCGAGGGAACGAGAGAACTGTTTTACAGGTGATTTAATCGTGGGATTTATTATCCGTATCCCATTGAAACTTATCATTTTTAAACAGCCCAGCGTATTTTTCACCGTTGGCAGAAATAAATTCCCCCTGACCTTCGGACAGACCATTTTTAAAGTCACCGACATATTTACTGCCATCGGCATACACCTGTGTTCCTGAACCATCAACACAATTGCCGCTCACACAACGCACAGGCGGCGCGGAGGCGGTTTTCAGGATTTGCGGGTGCTGTTTCAAGTTATCAGTGAGTAACAGCGTCGAACCAGCGGTTAAAATGCCATTCAGGGCATTAGCAAAATCGGCGGGGATATTCATTTGTGCAAAAAATGCAGCATTGAATAAGCTGTTATCTTCATGCTGATTCATTGCCGACCAGTGATGATTAAAAAACGGATTGGTGTCGGTGTTCTGCTCTGCCTGCATAATGAAGGCGCGTGTCCCCCAATTGCTTGTAGCGGCAGGTAATGAAATTTTAGATCGTCCAATCTCAATACCATTGCGATACACTAATAACAACTGACTGGCTTTATTCATCACCAGCGACACCGCCCCGTCTTGTGCGTTGTCAGCTTGCCAGCGAAACGCCTCGGTAGGGCTTAAATCCAGCATATTCAGCATCGCATTGTCTTTACTGTCAGTCGGCAATTCCATCACAGGATGCGACAAGCGGAATGCCTGACTTTCATAGCCCAGCACAATCACCGTCATACCCTTGGTTGACACACCGAACAACAAACGGGCAAATTGCGCGGGCAAACGAATACAGCCATGTGACGCAGGCGCACCCGTTACATGACCTGCGTGCAACGCCACCCCGTCCCACGTTAAACGATTCGCATAAGGCATGGGTGCGTTGTCATAAGTGCGTGAACGGTGAAAACGGTCTTTTTCCAACACCGAAAAAATCCCCGCAGGCGTACCATAACCCCGCTTGCCCGTACTGACACTCGATGCCCCAATTAACACCCCATGACGATACAAATAAAGTTGCTGCTTGGGAATGCTCACCAAAGCCACCACAGCCCCAGCAGGCGCGGCATCAGGATTCCAAATAAACCGCCCCGCCTTAACCTTTTTTACCTCACCATCAATAGCTTGCGAGTCACCATCCCCAGAAGCAGACTGAGCCTGTAACACAGGCGACCATAAAACTGCTGAAACCAACCAGCAAATAACAATAAACGAAGACACTTTTTTTGACATAGGTAGAAACGACTTAATGGCTAGGTGAATAACAAACGCGCTAAGGTAGGTTAATCATAGCTCATCAATCGGAAATGATGTATTCAGTTCGGTAGGATGGGTAGAACGTAGTGACTGGTAAAGCGCGAAGCGAAACCCATCATTTACGCGGGTTTGTGATGGGTTTCGCAAGCTGTAACTACCTACGGCTATCAGCTAACTCGGTTGCCTACCAAGACCTATAAGGCAAAAACTTACCGTTCATGGTAATAACTACACGGTCGCCATTGGGATTTTCTTCTTTATCGACAGTCATGCTGTAGTCGATAGCACTCATGATGCCGTCGCCGAATTTTTCATGAATAATTTCTTTTAAGGTTTCACCATATACGCCGACAACTTCATATAGTCGGTAAATCAGCGGGTCTTGCGGCACTGCAAAAGACCATTGCTTGTAAGGGAACATAGCTAACGCAGTTTGAACTTCCTCAGGTAATTCCAAAATGCCACACAGTTTTTCGGCAAGGTCGGGTTTCATGCTGTTCATCCCTAGACACGCGGAAGCTAACCACACTTCATTAACGCCGATTTGTTCGGCAATGACTGTCCACGTCAGTTGTTTGGTGTAATAATGCGGTCAGTCATTTGTTCTTTAGTAAGTAAAAACGCGGCTTTAGCAGATGAAGGCGTTTGTGCGGGGGTGGTTTTCATTGTAAATACCTCATGATAATTTAATTAATAATGCGATGACAATCATCGTTAAAATCAAGGAAAGACCTTTCCAAAAAGCAACAGGGTTGCGTTCCAGCAAGGGTGGACGGGTTTTATTTAAACAGGTTTGGCTTGGGTGGCGCAGTTCAAAGATGAATTCGGATAAGGCTTCGTAACGGTTGTAGGGGTTTGGGTGCAGGGCTTTTTTCAGCACGGTATCAATCCAGACGGGAATTTCCCGCTTATCGTCCAGTACTGAGTGATAGTGCAATTTCATTTGGGCATAGCGCGTGCGGGCTTTAGACACTTCAACACCATAAGGTAATTTTCCCGATAGCATTTGATAAGTAATGACGGCTAAGGAAAACATATCCGAACGCGGTGTGCCGTTTTCACCTAAAAAATATTCGGGAGCAGTATATTGTGCCGTGCCGAGTAAATTGTTTGTCGCAATGGATGTGGTCATTTCGACCAGACCTGCGACGCGGGTAGAACCAAAATCGATAATTTTCACCGTGCCAGTGCGGTCTATCATGATATTTTCGGGTCTCAAATCTTGATGTAACATTTCCATGCGATGAAACGCTCGCAAACCTTTGGCAATCTGTTCAACAATATTACGCACGGTTTCCAAATCAGGTTTGGGATGGTCTGTCATCCATTGGGTTAGCGTTTGACCGTCTATAAACTCAGTCACAATATATAAATAATTGCGTTTGCGGGTTTGAAGGCACGGTTTTAGGACATAAGCACTATTAATGCGCCGCGCAATCCAGTCTTCCATTAAAAAACGTTCTAAATAAGCTGCATCACTGCGCAGATCAACCGAGGGCGTTTTGATAATGACTTGGGTGTTGTTTTCTTCATCCACCGCCAAATAAACATGGCTACGACTACTGGCGTGAACTTCTCTAATGATTTTGTAACCATCAAAGTGCATTCGTGCATCCAGTATGGGCGGAAAAGGTAATTCGGTTAACTGTTGATAACGTTCATTGGCATCTTGTGCTGGCAATTCATCAACGCGGACAATTTGCAGGGTGAGATTATCATGACTGCCTTGTGCGTAAGCCTCGGCTACGATAAGCCTAGCGGCGGTATCTAAATCATCGGCGTGAGTGTTGATGGTGTCGATAATAAAATTTGTATCGACATATTCATAAACACCATCAGTTGCTAAGATAAAAATGTCGCCTTGTTCTATGGCTAAGGCTTGATAATCAAGCTCAAGTTGCTGGCTAATCCCTAACGCACGGCTTAAATAGCTTTTTTCTGCTGAAACCCATAAGCGATGATCGTTGGTTAATTGTTCTAAGCCGTGACCCTGTAAACGATAAATGCGGGAATCGCCGACATGAAAAATATAAGCGGTGGTTGATTTAATCACCATTGCACTAAAGGTGCAGACATAGCCTTTGTCTTTATCGAAACGAAATTGACTTTGCCGCGTTTGTGAATAGAGCCAAGAATTGGTGGCGATTAAAACCCGTTGTGCCGATTTTTTAACCGACCACGCCTCTGATGTGCAGTAATAATCATCTAAATAACTGCTAACCGCCGCTTCACTGGCAATGTGGCTGACATGGCTGCTGCTGATACCATCGGCAAGCGCAATGGCAATGCCTTTTGAACTCAGTAATGGCTCTTTAGGGATACAGACACCATGAAAATCCTGATTGATTTTCTTACGACCTTTATCAGAGTGCTGACCGATGGTTATTGTTAATTGACTTGACATCACGAAAGCCTCAGCCTCACACGAACTAAGACTTAAGTTTCATTATAAACTACGGTGCGGGCTGGTTTTTACATGAGTGTAATATAACGGTAAGCCGACAAAGACAATGCCGCCCACCAAATTACCCAATACCGTCGGGACTTCATTCCAGATAATATAGTCTGCTACCGTAAAGCCACCACCCATAATCATTGAGAACGGGAATAAAAACATATTCACAATCGAATGTTCAAAACCCATAAAGAAGAACAGCATAATCGGCATCCACATTGCCAGCATTTTGCCACTGGCGGACGTGGAAATCATCGCGCCAACAACGCCCATAGACACCATCCAGTTACACAACATCCCGCGAATAAAAATAGTCACCCAGCCGCCTACACCTTGTGCTTTATAGCCTAAAGTTCTGGCTTCACCAATTTTGCCTACTTTTGCCGCAATCTCGCCGCCATCGGTGTTGTAACCATAAGTCAAAATAAACGACATCATAAACGCAACGGTCAACGCACCCGCGAAGTTACCCACAAATACTAAGCCCCAGTTGCGCAACACCTGATTGACAGTGACACCAGGTCTTTTATCAATCAAAGCCAGCGGCACCAGCGTAAACACGCCCGTTAATAAATCAAACTTCATTAAATACAACATGATAAAGCCGACAGGAAACAGCAATGCGCCCAGTAAAGGCGAACCTGTATTGACCGAGACAGTAATCGCAAAGACCGCTGCAAGTGCTAACGTTGCTCCCGCCATGAAAGCGCGAATCAGCGTATCCTGCGTTGACATATAAACTTTTGATTCCCCTGCATCGACCATTTTGGTGACAAACTCAGTAGGCTCTAAATAAGACATAATCTTGCTCTCTAATTGTTAATATAAACGGTTGTTGATAGATATGTTTATAAATGAGCAAATCATGTGCCATAACAGATATTCACGCCTATGTCTTATTTTTATTTACCGCGAGTTGATTTTCGCCACTTTATAGGTGCATTTCGTCCCAATATGGTGCAAGCTGAGTCCAAATGCGCTACACGACTGAGCCTCGTCACTTTATCGCCCGCTCATACCGCTCTTTAGCGGTTTTTACAGGCATCCGCAGTTTCGCAATCAGTAGAAAAAGTGCGGTGATATACAGAACCGCTTGTCGGAAATGTATGCTCAATCAGATTTATTCCAACAGACAAGACTAATATAGGTCTATTATTGGGCTTAAGTTAGCAACTATTTGGAGTTCACCATGAAATCTCAGCAGAAACATTGGCATAATTTACCACCCGATACACTGATGACAGATTTGCAGGTTGATAGCCAGCAAGGTCTAAGCGATAGCGAAGCCGAGAAACGACTCAAAGAACATGGCTTGAATCGCCTAACGCCACAACGAGGCAAAAGTGCGTTGCGTTTACTGTTTGAACAGGTGAATCAACCCTTAGTTTATATCTTGCTGATTGCAGCGGGTGTTACAGGATTCTTGGAAGAATGGGTCGATAGCAGCGTGATTTTTGGTGTAGTATTGGTCAATACTATTATCGGCTTTATTCAAGAATCCAATGCGTTAAAAGCCATTGATGCGCTCAGCAGAGTATTGACGGTTTCTTCTACCGTGTTACGCAATGGGCAACGCCGTACTATTCCTGCCATTGAATTAACGGTGGGTGATGTGGTTTTGTTGCAATCGGGTGATAAAGTTCCTGCTGACTTACGCTTATTGCAAATTCGTGAATTACAAATTGATGAATCCGCACTGACAGGCGAATCTGTCCCTGTAGAAAAACAGCTTGCGATTTTAAGCGAGAACACACTATTAGCCGACCGTCATAATATGGCGTATTCCTCAACGCTTGTCACTTACGGCAGTGGTTTAGGCGTAGTCATCGAAGTAGGCGATCATACCGAAATCGGGCGTATCAATAGTCTGCTCAGTCATACTATTGAATTGCAAACGCCACTCACGAAAAAAATAAGTCAGTTCAGTAAGCTATTGCTATGGGTGATTATGGGATTAGCGGCGGTCACTTTTGCCGTAGGCGTATGGCGCGGACAACCGCTATTAGATATGTTCATGGCTTCAGTCGCTTTAGCAGTGGGCGCAATCCCCGAAGGCTTACCAGCGGCGTTGACCATTACCTTAGCAATTGGCGTATCACGCATGGCAAAACGCAATGCGATTATTCGTAAATTACCCGCTGTGGAAACCTTAGGCAGTACAACGGTCATTTGTTCAGATAAAACGGGAACGCTAACGCAAAATCAAATGACTGTTCAAGGGGTATTTGCAGGGGGTGAATTGTTTGATATTACAGGCAGTGGCTACACACCTGATGGAGAAATTTGCCTGAACAGCAATGTTATTTTACATCAAAATTACCCCGCGCTAATGGAATGCCTGAAAGCAGGGTTATTGTGTAATGATGCCCGCTTGTGTGCCGATGTGGATCATTGGCGCATTGAAGGCGACCCGACCGAAGGTGCATTGCTAGTGGCAGCACACAAAGCAGGATTGCATCATGCGCCCGTTAGCACTGCCCATCCGCGCCTTGATGCCATTCCATTTGAATCACAACATCAGTTCATGGCAACCTTGCATCACAATCAAGCGGTAGATGCTCGCCATGTTTATTTAAAAGGTTCATTAGAAAGTATTTTGGCGCGGTGTGACAAAGCGTTTGACGCGCAAATGCAGCCGATAGTATTAGATAAAAACCTGTTACACCAACAAGTTGAAACACTTGCCGCACAAGGTTTGCGGGTCTTGGCATTTGCACGCAGCGACCACGATGCTAACGCAGTTCAACACAATGAAGTCGCAGGCGGTTTAACCTTTTTAGGCTTGCAAGCCATGATTGATCCACCGCGTCCAGAAGCCATTACTTCAATTGCCGCCTGTTACAAGGCGGGTATTCAAGTCAAAATGATTACGGGCGACCATCCTGTTACTGCCTTGGCTATCGCTAAACAATTAGGAATGCAGCACACTGAACAGGTTATCAGCGGCGCAGAATTGCAAGCAATGGATGAAAAAAACTATCCGCAACTGGTAGAAACCTGCGCGGTTTATGCGCGTATCGCGCCAGAGCAAAAACTGCAATTGGTGCAAGCCTTACAAGCCAATGGGCATATTGTTGCGATGACAGGCGATGGTGTTAATGATGCCCCCGCCTTAAGACAAGCGAATATCGGTATAGCCATGGGACAAGGGGGTACTGAAGTTGCCAAAGAAGCGGCGGCAATGGTATTGACGGATGATCTTTTTTCTACTATTGCCGCAGCAGTAGAAGAAGGGCGCGGTGTGTTTGATAATCTGATTAAATTTATTGTCTGGACGTTACCCACCAATGGCGGTGAAGGTTTGGTGATTAGTGCCGCTGTTTTTGCTAATGTCGCGTTGCCGATTACGCCCGTACAAATCCTCTGGATTAATATGTCCACCGCCGTATTATTAGGGCTAATGCTGGCATTTGAACCCAAAGAACCTGATTTAATGTCGCGTAAACCTCGCAATCCGCAACAGCCGATTCTGAGCGGCGTGCTGATTTTTCGGATTTGTCTGGTTTCGACGTTAATGTTAATCGGCGCGTTTGGATTGTTTGAATGGGAACTGAATCATGGTGAATCCCTTGCCTCTGCACGCACTATCGCCGCTAATGTGTTTGTGTTCAGCGAGATGTTTTACTTGTTCAACTGCCGTTCTTTAGAGCATTCTATGTTTCATGTCGGTGTGTTTTCCAATTTATGGGTGATTTTTGGTGCATTGACCATGACGCTATTGCAACTGCTGTTCACCTATTGGTCGCCAATGCAAAAACTGTTTGGTACGGCGGCTTTTCCTCCAGAGCAGTGGCTGTTGATTTTAGGCGTTGCCATGAGTATTTATTTAATCGTGGGACTGGAAAAATTATTGCGCAGGCATTTTTTTAAAATCAAGGAGAATAAAAAATGAGCTTACCTTATTATTTTTTTATTGCGCTGATAACCAGTTTTATCAGCAATAGTCTTTTAGCAAGTACACATTTCCCGTTGCCAGCTCAGTATCCACTGGAAAAAGTGTCCATCACCATTTCCAGTCAATCTGACAAGGATAATTCAAAAAATTACCAAATCTCAATAAATGGTAATGGCAACAGTTTTTTTAGCCAGAATAAAGAGAAACAACCATTAAATATTACAAACGACACCTTGCTTGAATTACTCAATGACTTTTACGCCATCCATTTTTTTGAAATTGCAGATACTTTTACTGTTAAAAAACAGGTAACACTTAAGAACAATAAAACCGTCACTACCCTTATCAAAAAAGAGTCCAATACAAGCAGTAAAAGGGTTTGTATTCAACTACGTTCTTATAAAAAATGCGTGACAATTATCGACAATCAACCGTCGGCTGTTGATCAGATAGCTAATAAAATTGAAACATTATTACGACCTGCTCATCATTAAAGCGTAGGGTACGCTGCCATTAAGTTAAGGATTTTTCCGTTCGCCCTGAGCTTGTCGAAGGGTGAATGGAAAAATTCCAGTCCCGAAGTTAAGTCTGACGGTTCATAACCGCGTAGCGGTGAAATGTTGGATGAAAACAAACATTTCACCCCTACGGGGTTATGTTGTGTCTAATCGCTTGATGCTACAAACATTTTACCCCGCTGGGGTTTGTTCTTAACTGTGGGCAGTGACGCTGTGCGTACCTTATCCATGAATACCTGCTATCTTTTGTCTTTATTCGTCATTTTCGGTACGCACAGCGACACTGCCATTAAGTTAAGCCGTTCGTGGTGAGCTTGTCGAACCATGAACGGCTTAACTTCGGGGTTTCGGATTTTTCCATTCACCCTTCGACAGGCTCAGGGCGAACGGAAAAATCCTTAACTTAATGGCATTGACGCACAGCGAACCCTACTTTTCCAATTCTCAAGCAAGTTATCAAAACCGTCTTACTTTATCGCCCGCAATAAATTACCGTAATACAGTTCTTTGCCTGTTTTTGTCGGCATCCATAGCTGTTTAATTTCCACTTGGTTTTTAGCAAAAAACAGCTCGGCGGAGGCGGCTAAATCGGACAGTTCTATTTTGGGCGAGTAGGTGTTGAGAATTAAAAAAGCCCCTGAATTCATCAGGCTGTAGGCGGTTTCTATCAAGCTGGACAGGTGGTGTTCCAGTTTCCATTTTTCGCCTTTTGCACCTAAACCCCATGCGGGTGGATCCATGATGATGCCGTCGTAGTGTTTGCCGCGTTTCAATTCGCGTTGGGCGAATTTTAATGCGTCTTCATGTACCCATTTGATGTCGGCAAGTTGGGAGCGTTCTTTGTTTTCGTTTGCCCAAGTAATCAGTTGTTTGACTGAATCCACATGAACCACTTCCGCCCCCGCGTTACAGGCAACCAGCGATGCCGCGCCTGTGTAGGCAAATAAGTTTAAAATTTTTTGACCTGCACGCGCTCGTTGTTGAATAAATCGCCAGTTTGCCTGTTGTTCGGGAAATAAGCCCAGATGTTTGAATTGCGTCAGCTTTAAGCCGAAGTGTAAATTTTGATAGGCGATTGTCCACTGTTCGGGCGCGTCCGCTTTGATGTTTGTCCATTGACCTTGGGTTGAGGTGTGTTCTTCAAATTCCCAATGTGCTATGTCTTGCCAGTGGGCATTTGACCAACCCGCTTTAAAATCGGCGTGAATGTCGGGACGAATGGTGATGATGTTGCCCCAGCGTTCCAGTTTTTTACCGCCGCCTGCATCCAGCAGTTCGTAGTCTGACCAGTGTGCCGCGTATTCGCGTGGGATTTTTGGGTGTGCGTTGTGCATTAGTGCCTGTTAAGTGGTGGTTGATTGTTCAGGTGGAGTGATGGATCTGGTAAAAGTATTTGCGTGGGAGAGGCTTTAGCCTCGTTGCGGGGCTAAAGCCCCTCCCACATAATAATGAAAATAATGGGTTATATTTATTTAACCGCACTCCAAACCACCTATAAAGGCAATCCTACCACACGGCGGAACGCATCCGCAGTGTGTTTGCATGATAGTGTCCCCGTAAATCTATATGACTGTTAAAATACGCTATCATTTATTTAATAGGCTATGAGCATCATGACTACACAACCCAGCAAAGACCTTGAAACCTTCGTTAATCCGCGTCCTGACCGTGATTACACCATCCATATTACTACGCCAGAATTTACCTGTTTGTGTCCAAAAACAGGTCAGCCTGATTTTGCGACTATCGAGATTGATTATGTACCTGCGGCGTTATGCGTGGAGTTAAAATCGCTTAAATTATATATGTGGGCGTTCCGTGATAAAGGCGCGTTTCATGAAGCGATTACCAATGAAATACTGGATGATCTGGTGCGAGCCATTCAACCCAGCTTTATGCGTATTCGTGCGGAATTCAACGTGCGCGGTGGTGTGTATACCACTATCGTTGTTGAGCATAGAGCGCCTGCGTGGCACGCGCCTGAATTAGTTAATTTACCGTAGAGATTGTTCATGAACGCTTTTTTGCAATCACTATTGCCGCAACATACCTTGTCAAAATTGATGAGCAAACTCACGCACTCAGAAATTGTGTGGGTTAAAAATCTGTTTATTAAAAAAATTATTCAGCATTACGGTGTCAATATGGACGAAGCCTTGGTGCAGGATATTAATGCGTTTAAAAGTTTTAACGACTTTTTTACCCGTGAATTAAAACCTGAAGCCAGACCTCTCAGCACCGAAAAAAACGCGCTTGTCAGTCCTGCCGATGGCGTGGTCAGTCAGGCGGGCAATATTACTGCTGGCGATATTTTTCAAGCGAAAGGTAAAAGTTTTACCGTGACTGATTTATTGGGTGGCAGCTTCGAGCGCGCCGCGCCATTTAATGACGGTGTGTTTACCACGATTTATTTATCACCGAAAGATTATCACCGTCTGCATATGCCCTTGACGGGGACATTGACAGAAATGGTTCATGTTCCCGGTCGCTTGTTCAGTGTGAATACCGCAACGACCGAAGCGGTAGCAGGTTTATTTGCCCGCAATGAGCGCGTGTGCTGTTTATTTGATACCGAAGCGGGCCCGATGGCGTTGATTCTGGTGGGCGCGATTTTTGTGTCCAGCGTCGAAACCGTGTGGCATGGGGTGGTGACACCGCCGACCCGCACCAGCGTACAAAACTGGCTGTATGAAGACAATGCGCCAACGCTGGAACAAGGCGCGGAAATGGGACGCTTCAATATGGGTTCAACCATTATCGTGCTGTTCGGCAAAGATTATGTCGAATGGAACGCTGATTTTACCGCGAATAAAGCGGTTAAATTGGGCGAGATGATTGGTAAAACCAGCCAAAAAGCTGCGCCTGTTGTGACTTCTAAAGGCAATGCGTTTTCAACCTTGATTAAACGCTTGGGTTTTTAGTCGTTGCCAGTTGTTAAGCTGACGAAAGACCGCCGAGGTTTTAATATCTCGGCGGTTTTCTTTTAACTGTCAATCTATCTCTAATGCAGTGCCATTAACTTCAACCAGACCGCTATGGAAGTGATAAAAAAAGGTTCTATCGGTGATTTGTTGCTTAAAAATCAGATTATCACCGAGCAACAACTACAACACGCGCTTATTGAACAGAAAAAAACTGGCAAAAAATTAGGTCGGATTTTTATCGAATTAGGCTTTATTGAGGAGCTTAAATTTCTCCGAATATTATCCCAGCACCTGAAAATTCCATTATTGGATCTCACCCGATATGCAAAAAAAGCAGACATTATTAAAAAACTGCCTGAAAAATTAGCGCGGCGGTTTCGGGTTTTGCTGTTGGAAGATAATACTCATGATGTGTTGTTGGCGATGGTAGATCCAACGGATTTAATGGCATTGGATGAGTTGCGCCGTGTGTTGGGCAAAACTATAAGCCCTGCGTTTGTGCTGGAAGCGGATTTATTAAGTGCCATTGACCAATATTATCGCCGTACTGATGAAATCAAGGTGCTTGCCGAACAATTGCGTTATGAACTGACCGATAACCAGTCTGACTTGAACGTGTTGCTGGCTTCGGATAAAGCCGCTGACGCGCCGATAGTAAAACTGCTTAAATCGGTGTTTGAGGATGCTGTACAGGTACACGCTTCGGATATTCATATCGAGCCGCAGGAACACACGCTGATTATTCGCTTTCGGATTGACGGGCAGCTGCATTTACAAACCGAAGTTGATGCCAAAATTACCACCGCACTGGTACAAAAATTGAAGTTGATGGCGGGCTTGGATATTTCTGAAAAACGGGTGCCGCATGATGGGCGGTTTCATATTAATGTGCGCCAACAGCCTGTGGATGTGCGGGTGTCAACCATACCGACGGTGTATGGTGAGTCGGTGGTGATGCGCTTGCTGATCCAGAATAACACGGGTTTTTCATTGGAAAAATTGGGAATGCCCGCCGAAATGTTAATGCAGTTTCGCCGTCTGCTCCAGCGTTCCAGCGGGATGGTGTTATTAACGGGTCCTACGGGTAGCGGTAAAAGTACCACGCTGTATGCGGGTTTGAGTGAGCTGAACAGCACCAATAAAAAAATCATCACCGTAGAAGACCCTGTGGAATACCGTCTGGCAGGGGTTAATCAAATCCAAGTGAACGATAAAATTCATCTGGATTTCGCCAGAATCCTGCGTTCTGTGTTGCGCCAAGACCCTGATATTATTCTGATTGGTGAAATGCGCGATCAGGAAACCGCGCAAATTGCGATGCGGGCGGCAATGACAGGGCATTTGGTGTTATCGACATTGCACACTAACGACACGATTAGTACGCCCAGTCGCTTGATTGATATGGGCGTTGAGCCGTTTATCGTTGCATCGTCATTATTGGCGATTATTGCCCAGCGGTTGCTGCGTCTGGTCTGCGAAAATTGCGTGGAATCCTATACGCCCGACAGTTTTGAACACGCTTGGCTGAGTCTTGAACTGGGCAGTACGGTGGATGAGTATCATTTTGTGAGCGGTAAGGGCTGTAATCATTGTAACCACACGGGTTATCAGGGGCGGGTCGGGGTGTATGCGTTACTGGAAATGAATAATGAACTGGTTGATGCCATCAGTCGCAATGATATTCGCCATTTTCGGGTATTGGCACACCAGCAAATGGTCGATAAAACCATGCGCTACAATGCGGTGCAGTTGGCAATTGCTAAACGAACTACGGTTACGGAAGCAATGTGGGTCAGTAATCAATTTGAGCAGCACTAATGGCACAGTTCTCTTATACAGGGCGTGATAGCAACGGTGAGCGTGTAAACGGCGTGTTGAACAGTGATGACCGCCATGCACTGGCAAAGCAGTTGATGAGTTCAGGTATCACGCCGCTGGATATTGCACCGATACACGCGCGTGAAACAACCATCAGCTTATCGAGCAATGTGTTTGCAGAGCGCGTGGCAGTATTGGATGTGATGATGTTCAATCGACAGATGTATTCCTTGTTGAAAGCGGGCATTCCTATCATGGATGCGCTGAAAGGCTTGCAGAATTTCACGCAAAATAAAGCCTTGGCGGCGGTGATTGCGGATTTATGTGACAGTCTGGATAGTGGGCGCGAATTATCCTCGGCGTTACAGCTACACCCGAAAGTATTCAGTCATTTTTATGTCAGTATGATTCGGGTCGGCGAAAAAACGGGGCTGTTGGATAAGGTGTTTTTACATTTATTCGACCATCTTGAATTTGAAAAATTAATGCACGATCAGGTGAAAGCCGCCTTGCGCTATCCGACGTTTGTCATCATAGCGATAGCAGTGGCAATGGTGATTATCAACCTGTTTGTGATTCCTGCGTTTGTCAAAATGTTTCAGGGTTTTGGCGCAGAACTACCGTTCATGACCAAAGTGTTATTAAACAGTTCCCATTTTATGATAGTGGCATGGCCTTACTTGCTGATAGCGGGCGTGGGGGCGGTATTGCTGTTTCGTTATGCTATCAGCACGATCAAAGGCAAGTACCAGTGGGACAGGGTTAAATTAAAAATTCCTATTGCAGGCAATATTATTTACAAATCGACGATGGCGCGGTTTGCCCGAAGTTTCGCGCTGTCCACTAAAAGCGGCATTTCTATTATCAACACCTTAAGTCTGGTTGAACAAACCGTTGATAACGATTTTATTGCCGACAAAATACAGGCAATGCAGTCAGGTTTGGAGCGCGGTGAAAGTATTTTGTATTCAGCAACCCAGAGCGGCGTGTTTAATTTATTGGTGTTGCAAATGATTGGCGTAGGCGAAGAATCGGGTTCGCTGGATGAGTTGATGGCGGAGGTCGCCGATATGTATCAGCGTGATGTTGAATATGAAATAAAAACCCTGAATGCGCAGGTCGAACCGATTTTAATCGTGTGTTTAGGGGCGATGGTGCTGGTGCTGGCGTTGGGTATTTTCTTGCCGATGTGGGATTTTGGCAGGTTGGCTATTCATAAAAATTAAACGGCTTCGCACGCTGGCGCGTGGGAATAAATAAACACGAGTCTATTTCCACATCGGTTTGGCTTCCAGTTGCTCATAGTGTTGCTTACTTGGAGCGAGATTATCCTGCCAATCGGATTTGCTGTTAATAATGGAGGCTTTCAATAAAATAATCAGTTCTGATTTTTGATTTTTACCTTCATCGACTCTGAACAAATGCCCGATATAGGGAATGCGGGCAAGTCCTGTTACCCCTTCTTTGTTTTCCGTCGCGCTTTCCTGCATTAAACCCCCTAACACCACTACCTGACCGTCCTGTGCTTTAACAATACTGTCCGATTCTCTGACGGTATTCAGCGGGGTAGGGATGGAATACTCTTCACCGTAGATAGTAAAGGTTTTATCCAGATTTTCCACGCGGGTAATGGAGGGGTGAATATACAAAGTGACGTTGTTACTATCATCTATTTGCGGTGTGACATTCAGCGCGATACCTGAAAAAAACGACGACATTACAGGGGTAGGCGGTGAGCTGTTATTCACGCCTGTTAAGGTGCTGACCGTATTGGCGGTATTAACGCCTGTGACAAAATATTCATCACGCCCCACTTTGATAATGGCATTCTGATTGTTCAGCGTGGAAATTTTGGGGCTGGACAATATATTGGTTTTGCCTTGCGTTTCCAGCAACTTAACCATGGCGGCAAAATCACCGTTGGCAAAAATAGCGGTAAAGGTTGTCGGGTTCGCTGTACCAAAACCCGTAAAGAGTGCGGCATTTTGCGACATGACTACCCAATTAACCCCATCCTGATGACTGTCATCCAGCAACACCTCCACTATTTTTGCTTCCAGTATGACCTGACGACCAATCTGGTTTTGCATCGTGCCGAGAAAATTTTCAATTTCATGCAGCTGCATGGGTTTAGCTCTCGCCACCACTACGCCCGATTGTTGATTGATAGTGACACTGGCTTGCGGATCAACGGCAATAATGGCGTGCAGGGTATCATCGAGTTCTTGCCAAAAATCGGTGTCTGTTGTGGTTCTGATGGAGCTGCTGGGCATTTGGTAATTCTGACTGCCGTTATAACTTTGCTGATTGATTGCACCTTGCTGATTGTTTACGCCCTGATTGTTATTACCTTGTAAGTTATTGTTTTGCTGACTGTTTTGCCCTGAGGTGACGCTGGTATTGGAGCGACCTTCTCGGAGTAAATCCAGTCTATCCACTTTAAAGGTGCGCGTGTGCATGGTAGCGGGATAAATGATGTAACCCATGTCGCTTTGTTCGCAATCATAACCGTAGACTTTTTTGACCACGTTGATAACGTCCGCCAGTGTCACATTTTTTAATTCCAACGACAGTACGCCACTGACTTCAGGATGTACGACGATGTTTTCATTGCTGTCCATGACCAAACCCATGAAAAACTCGCGGGCTTCGATGTTATGCACCGAGACATTAAAAAATTTTTTCGCGGGTTTAGCGGGTGTGGTGGTTAATAGCGGCGGTATGTTAGACGGCTGTTTTTGCGCAGTCGGCGGTGCTGTGGGCTTGGTATCAGAAAATAAATCGGTAGGGACTGTGATTTTTGCCTGATAATCACAAGACGTTAGTAATAATGCCCACGCAATAAACATAAAAAAACGGACGTAAAAGTATGGGTTGGAAGTCATTTAGTTTTATAAGGGCTTTGTAGTAGTCGCAAGGTCACAATACTACCATTATGGTTTAATACGACAGTATTTCTAGTGATGCTGATGATTTTTACGTTATTTAACACGTTTTGACCTTGCTTAGCGGTCACGCCGTTAATGGTTGCCCGTTTCGCACTGGCGGTTATCCAGATAGCCGATAAAACCAGCTTATCGGCGGCGGTGGCGGTGTCCTCTTTAATAACCGCTGTAGACGGCGCATAGTTTGGTTTAGTCGGGTCTTTAAAGTCGGCGCGGCATAACGCGGAAAACAGGGCAATGGCGAATAACAAGCTGATTTTTTTACACATCGAGCCAACTCTTTTCTAAGCTGAGGGTGTGGACACGCAGGGTAATTTCCGCGATAGGGTAGTCTTTCACCTGATAGTTAATACCGTCCCAGACAAAATTCCACGGCAGGGCTTCCAAAGCAGTCAAATAAGCCAAGGTGTCCGCATAAGTGCCTGAAAAATGCAGTACCAGTCCGTGTTGATACAGGAGTTGCTGGGGTTTAACGGCTAAAGTTTCCAGTTTGATTAAGCTGAGTTGATGATGGTGTTTCAGTAAATCACTTAATACATTCGCCATCAATGCGGGCGGCACGAAAGTGTTATGCAGCGTGTGCGTTTGTGCTTGCAGACTCTGATATTGCGCCTGTAATGCCGCCAGCTGCTTTTTTTTATCATCCGCATCATGACGGTGTTGCAACTGTGTAGCGGCTTGTTGTTGCGCGGTCAGTTGAATTGTCGTGGTGGCTAATTGCTGTTTCAGCTCTGTTTGCTCTTTCATCAGCGGCAGATAAAAAAAGGCGTACCAGCTGCTTAATAAACCGATGAATAAGGTCGCACCGAAGAGCTGTTTTTCGCGGGCGGTCAATGCGGCAAATTTTGCCAGCAGATTATTTAACATGATCTTTTTTGGTCGCTTCTACATGAGTGCTGAGTTTAAAATTCATCAGATTAGGCACTGCTTCTGATTTTTCGATGTGCAACTGTGCAAATGTACGTCCATGAAATACAGGTTCGGTTTGCAGTTGTTGTAAAAAATCGGGAATTTTATCGCTTTTGAAAGTGCTGCCTTCAAGGTCAATCTGTTGTTGTTCGGCATCGAAACGGATTGTAGTCAACCATACCTCGGCAATGGACTGATTCGCCAATGCTTGAAAATAGCCTGAAAAACCTTGTGAGTTTGCGCTATTACCGTTGCCCAGTGTTGCTAAGGTCTGTTTTAAGTCATCGACTTTTTTCTGCCATAACGCCAGCTCAGTGATTAACGCGGGATCAATAGCCTGTTTTTTCAGCGTAGCCTCCAGTGCCTTTACCCGCGCCTGTTCATCGTTTAATTGCTTGACTGCTTGCGTGACTTGGTAGCGTTCATCACTGACCGCGCGTGTTAAATACACCGTAGCGATACCCAGTCCTATACACAGCAGCGACGCTAGTGCGATGCCCAGATACAAACCGATGTTAAACGGTTCTGGTTTCAGGCTGCTCTGATATAAATTGACCTGTTGGATGCTCATGCTGTAGTTACGGTGTTGCGTAAAGTTGCGCCGATTACGGGGGCGCATAGGGATTGCGTGGCATAATCCAACACACTGTCGTAATCCAGAAGAAAAGCTAAATCCATCGGATAGGCGGTGATGCCATAAAAAATGGTCAGTTTATCCACCAGCTCTTTAGTCTCGCCCGCCCACGGAATAATGGCTAATTCTGTCACAGAGCCGATATTGTAATAGCTTTCGACATAATCCAGAGAGCGATGTATTTCTAATGCCAAACTATCATGTACTCTAAGAATGGCGGGGGTGTCATCGCCAAATGACTGGCTTTCCAATAATAATTTATCATGCTCCATAGCCCCTAAAATATCGCTTGAAAATGAATTTTCAGCATCCAGTTGTTCATAGCCGATCGCTATTTTACGCGCCATATAAATAACGCCCTGTTTTTGTATCAGAATAATCCCTGATGAGGGCTGTAGATATAAAATTGCCACACCCAGTGAATTATTAGGCAGTAAAGCGGCTAAATTGCGTAAAGTGGTTTCCTGAATATCTATCACGGTCAGCGATAACCCTGCTTGAAAACAGCGTTCTACCAGTGGCTTAACCGTTGCATTAGCGCAGGCAATGACTTCCAGACTGGGGACACCTTCACTGAAATCAGGCACATGATAATAATCAATTACTGCATCATCACTGGGAACGTCGATTAATTCGTGAATTTTCCAGCGGATTGCCAAAGACATCTCATTAACAGGTACGGCAGGTGCTTCAATGTTGACGCGCTGATAATCGTTAATATCCAGCACCAGATAACACTCATAGTCTCTCAGTTCATGATTAATAACCCATTGTTTGAGGATAGTCGGATAATCATCCGTGTTTTTAACAGCGATAAACTCACAATGACTCAGCGTTAAGTCGTTATTTTTGGTGTAATTTGCTAGGGCAATGCTGATGCCCTGCGGCAAAAAGCTGATCCCGATAATACCCCGCCGACTGTTTTTTCTGCTGAATAATTTTTGTAGCCACTGCATGGTTGAGCATCCTACGGCGAGTTATGAACGAAGTTCATCTATAAGTCTATTATAATGGATGTACGACTTTTTATTATCTGTTTTCCCTATTTATAAACGTATCATGCGGGAAAACAAGTAGTCGTATTTAGCAATGCACATTTAAATATTTTTAGAGATTCATGGCTGGTGTAATGGGAAACGTTGAGGTAAATGCTATTTTTAGAACGGGTTTCGAGGGCTGCCGTTTGATGGTCGTGACACTCATTGTTTTGCTATTGATATTAAGTGATACGGTTAGCGCAGCAGTGACAGTCACTGCAACTACAGGTGGTTCAGCGATTGCATCTAATACCGCACCCAGTTGTAGTGCAGCAGGTTGGACAGCATTAACAAATCCGAAAATAGCTGAAAATAATGCAGGTGAAATTAGTCTGGGCGATATTGTCTTGACTGCACCTGCGGGATTTGAATTTAACACAGCGGCGGCAGTGACTATTTTGTTGTCGGGTAATGGGACTAATACGAGAAATATCAATAATATTACTAATGGTGCAAGCGTTCCAATTACCTCTATTAACGCTACACAAATCACTTTCACTGTAACAAAAATTAGCACGCGCCCCAATAGGCTAACGTGGCAAGGCATACAGGTAAGACCTACAGCTTCCTCACCGCTGGCATCGGGTAATATCACTGAAACAGGCACGTCCAGCATAACGGGAATCAATGCAAGTACCAATCTTGGTACACTGACAGAGGTAGCATCAACGCCAGTATGCGTAGTGACTGCACCCGCTGCAACGACTAATGCCGCCACTGCCATTACCACCAGCAGCGCGATACTCAATGGAATAGTCAGTAGTAATGGCGCGACTACAACACCAATCAGCTTTGAATACGGGCTAACAACTGCTTATGGTAGCACCGTAGCCGCCTCACCCAGCTCTCTAGCAGCAGGCGTTAGTAACAATGCAGTTTCGGCATCAATTACAGGTTTAACGTGTAATCTTGGCTATCATTTTCGTGTTAAAGCGATCAACAGCGCAGGTACAGCTTACGGCAACGATATGAGTTTTACTGCCGCCAGTTGTCCAACCCCGACCATTACCAGCATTTCGCCCATTAGTAAAAATATGGGCAGTGCTGGTTTTACGCTAACGCTTAATGGCACTAATTTTGTTGCCATTTCACAGGTGCAACTTGATGGATCTAATCGCGCAACGACGTATGTTAGCGCAACGCAACTAACTGCGATTATCCCCGCCAGTGATTTGAACAACGCGACGACTTACGCAGTAACGGTTGTTAATTCAGCAATAGCTTCAAATGCCCTGTCTTTTTCAGTGATACCGCAGCTACCGCCGTTGCCCGCACAATGTTTTTCCGATAATTTTAGTAATTTAAGTGTAACGGATTGGAATGTAACAGGTTCTTATACACCTAATGTGGTTAGTAACCGATTACGGCTAACGTCTGCTAATACTAACCTGAAATCAATGGCGCAGTTACAACGGTGGTTTCCAGCGGCAAATAACACCGTTGTACTCACTTTTGATTACTACGCTTATGGCGGTAGTGGCGCGGATGGAGTGGCAGTGGTGTTGTCCGATGCCAATACCACGCCCGCACCAGGGGGTTATGGCGGATCGCTAGGCTACGCGCAATACACAGGGCCTATTTCAGGCTTTAACGGCGGTTGGTTAGGCATAGGGCTGGATGAATGGGGTAATTTTCCTAATAACAACGAATCACGCACGGGATACCCGACGGGCTGGACACCGCCTGTTGGCGCAAATACTGCCAGTGGTTTTTATGCTAACTCGGTGGCAGTTCGTAGCAGTGGCAGTGGCAACACGGGCTACGCGCTATTAGCGAATACTGGCACAGTGTCACCCGCGTTGTGGGTTAATGCCATGTCTATGCCAACAGCGCACCGTTATCGTATTACGATTGACCACAGTAATAGTGTTAATGGCTGGGTAACGGTACAGCGTGATACCACAGGCACAGGGAGTAGTTTTACGACGTTAGTACCGACGTTTGATGTTAAGGCAGCTAATAGTGGACAAGCGGCTGTACCGAATAATTTTTATCTTTCGCTGACCGCTTCAACGGGTGGTTCAACCAATATTCATGAAATTGATAATCTACAAGTGTGTGCTACTACACAATTGCCCGTAGGCGGTGGTTTACATCATCTGGAAATTACGGGTAATTCTAATGGCCCGACTTGTCAGCCGACTTCGTTGACCATTAAAGCCTGTGCAAATGCGGCTTGTGCGGGTTATACCAGCACCGCAGTCAGTGGCACACTCACCGCCAGTAATACCGTTAATTGGGATCCCAATGGCACAGGAGCGACAGCGGACTTTACCATTCCTGCGGGCAGTATTTCGATTACTAAGCCGATGCTGGTGTCTACGGTAGGCGTAACGACCTTTGGTATTAATTCTGCGGTCATTAGCCCAGCGGCAACCAATACCACAACGTGTAATCTAGGTGGTACTAACAGTTGCAACTTTACTGGCACGGCAACAGGGCTTTCAGTCACTGTGCCTAATCATATTTCCTGCGCTAATCAGGCGGTTACGCTGACAGGGTGTGGTTCTACGTTTGCGAATATGGGGCGCAATATTAAGCTTTATACCACTTACCTCAATCCCTCATCGGGTACTCAACCTGCCACCGCGACTTTTTTAAATAACAGTGGTACGACATCGACAGTGACGCTGGCAACCTCCGCAACAGGAACAGCGTTAACTAATCTAAAATTCAATGGTTCAGCAACCGCAAGTAACCTGACTATTTCTTACCCAGATGTCGGGCAACTGCAATTAAATGCGTCTTACACGGGCAGTTCGGCAACGGGCGATAATGGCTTAAACATGAACGGTAGTAGCACATTTATTGTTGCTCCCGCGAGTTTTTCAGTTAGCAATATTAGCCCCGCGCCACTGATTGCAGGTAAAGACTTTAGTGCGACAGTAACGGCAAAAAATCAATGTGCTGTGCCTAACACTACGCCAAATTTTGGCTTGGAAGCCTCACCAGAAGGCGTGACCCTCAGTCACACCAAATATCAACCCACAGGTGTAGGCGCGGTAAATGGTTTATTTTCTGGAACAGTCGGCAGTTTTAGCAACGGTGTTGCAACTAGCAACAATTTAAACTGGAGTGAAGTAGGAACTATCGACCTGAACGCGACCCTGAGTAGCGGCAATTATCTGGGTTCTAATGTTACGGCGGCTTCGGGTAATACAGGTAGCACAGGTGCAGTCGGAGCGTTTATTCCCGATCATTTTAATACCACCGTGACGCAGGGCTGTAGTGCAGGTGGATTTACTTATTCGGGGCAAGCGTTTACCGCGACGGTGACCGCTTTAAATGGTCTTGCAGTGCCAACTACAACGGTTAATTATGATGGTTCAGCGAATACTAGCCCGCATTTTGCTAAGACAGTCATACTGTCCGAAGCCAATGGTGTGGCAGGCAGTCTTGCACCGACCAATGTAGCTGCAACTGCTTTTACAGCAGGGGTAGCAAGTCCAAGTCCAGCTTTTACATTTACTAACAATCCAACAAATCAGACTACTATCAAGTTACGCGCTGTTGATACCGGCAATGTGTCATCAGCAACGGGAACAGAAGGAACGGCACTGATTCGTAGCGGGCGTATTCAACTCGCTAATGCCTATGGTTCAGAGTTATTAGATTTAGCCATGCCGCTCACCGCACAATATTGGAATGGTAGTGCTTGGGTAACCCATAGTGATGACAACTGTACAACGGGTATTAATTTATCGCTCACCGATCCCAATAATACCGATGGTTTAATACCTGCCGAATCATGCGTTTTTGATAATGGAGCGGGTAGCGGTCTGAGCGGTTTAGGCTGTTCAGTGGTAGGTGGTGGCAGTTTGCAATATAAAGAACCGCCACTCAATGGCAATTTTAATCTGAATTTTAAAGCCACAGGGGTCGGTAACGCGGGTTATTTGGATGTTATCGCGACAATACCGACATACCTGCAATTTAATTGGCGCGGTTTAGGCAACGCTAATCCAACCGCTAGAGCTACATTTGGTATTTATAAAGGCAATGACAAGATTATTTATTTTCGTGAGCTGTATTAAACTTTTTTATCATTGTGCTGTCTCGATGCAGGACAACGAAATCGAGATTTATCAGCTAAGGATTTTTAACCGTAACCCTCAATTGTCGTTCAAAATAACCCGTTGAACCTACCGCTCCAGTCGTGGCAGTTGAGGTTAATTGATACACCGAAAAGGTATTGATGCCTTCCGTGTGTGTCGTCACATTGCACGTCACCGATACTGTGAATGCCGATAATTGCGTTCCTGCGGGCAGTGTGGGTTGCACAAATGTCGCGCAACTGCTTACGCCGCCTTTGCTGATTTGATAACTGCCCCATTCAATACCCGCTTTTGCCGCCTGATAAGCCCGCGCACCCAGCATATCCATCACTGAATTTTGTTGTTGAGTATTGGAAATGCTGACTGCAAATAAACCCAGCGCGGCAATGACCACCAGTAAAAAAATTGCTGAAAGCAGTGCGAAACCGCATGAAGACTTTTTCATGGCATATTATTAACGTGAATTTCGGAATAGAGGTGAATGCGTTGGCCGCCTTGCAGAATCGTCAAGGCAATAGTAATGAGTCCGTTGCGCTGATTGATAACGTTATAAGTGATAGCACACGCGCTGATGTTATCGGCAAGTAATGCACTAAAACCGCCTGTTGGCGGGGCAGTTTGCACCATATTAAAACCATAAGCCCAATAGCGGTTCAATGTTCCCGTGCCGTCTATTGTGCCGCCGACATTTTCACAGGCGTAAGTAACCGCTTGTTCACTGCCCGATACCACGGCAAAACGTTGACTGGGTAAACTGGCAAATGCGGGAAATTGCGTCGCGTTGATGACAACTTTGCTTTGCGCACCGACTGCACCTGTATAAGCACGCAACACACCCGTGGCACTGTTTTTGTAAGGTGCATTGCCATCGGCTTGCGTACTGCCGATAACAATACTATCGCCAGCGGCAAAGCTAATCGCTGGGCTGGTCATTTCAAAACAACTGTCAGCGGCGGCAAACGATAATTCATCACCCGCCGCCGCGCACAATCCCAAGCCGCCTATCACATTGGCACGATACCGCCCACCTGCTTTGGTAGGTAAAAATTCCAGATAACTGCCAGATAAACGCACACTATTGGGTACGGCGGTACGCAGATCGCGGCTCATGCGTTGTAAAGCATTATCGGCAATATCGGTCATTGCCGCACGACGGGCAACATCAATATATTGATCGACGGGGGCTTTAAGAAAAACCACCGTGATGCTACTGATAATGCCCGTGATGACGATCACTACAATTAACTCAATGAGGGTAAAACCCGTATTATTAGAGCGCATTAGTAGTTTATCCGATAACCGACAGCTTGAAGCGATTGACCATTAGGGGTTGTGGCGGTTACGGTGATTTGTACTGCGTCACTGGCAACAGCAAGCCACGCTATCGGCGTAACGGCTACGCTGACGTTATAGTCAGCCAATCCTGTGATGCCCGCTCCAGAACCATCGGCAGAATAAATGCCAGTGGTCGCAAAACCGTTGTAATCCATAACATCATCAAATGATGCTCTATTTGCTTGTGTCGCCGCACCCGTAAAACCGCCCGCAGGATTAGCAAAATCGTGTAACTGCACCTCTTCCAACAGCGATTCGGCAATGCTTAAGGCTTGTTTGCGTAGCATTGGGTCAACGCTGGCTTGCGTGGTGACATTCAGCACCGACAACAGTGCGGCAAGTGCGATACCGATAATCACGATAAATAAAATCAGCTCAAGCAGACTGATGCCGCGCTGTTTATTGGTGTACATAACCCGTCTCAGCTTCTACGATAATGGCGTGGCTAATGCCTGAAATAGAGATGGTAACAGCAGAACTGGCACGCCCAAGTGCGTCAAAATTAAAGGCGGTTGCAGGATTAATTGTGATGCCTGACGGCGCAGTCAGTGTATTGTCTGCGCGGTCTGGTAAATTCAAAGCCAGATTGCACGTTGTGTTACCGCTAATGCTCAGGGTGACGGTAGTCGCGGTTAAATCGACACACACCAGCCGATGTTGAGCAATCGCAGATTTTTGCGCATAACGCAGCGTGGCTAATAGTTGATCGCTGAAACCGCGCGTCTGAAAGACGGCATTATCAAAAAATGTAGGCGCGATAGTGACGCTTAAAATGCCAAGGATAACAATCACCATGACTAATTCAATGGTGGTGAATCCTGTTGATTGTTTAAATTTCCTGAGCATGATGCGCGTCTCTTATCTTCACATAAAAAAGGCGACCTAAGTCGCCTTTTTTATGTCGTGTTACGGGTGTCGGCTATCGCCGCTACTCATACTATGTATTAATTAACACAGATCACAGAAACAGCAAAGCCTGTTGAAGTGCCACCTGAATGTTTTATTTTACAAGTGGTGTCAGTGCTGCCTGGACCTGCAGAACAGCCTACTGTAGCAGCACCTGAAACAAAGCTGATATTTGAATCAGAGGACAACGCATTGCCTGTCATCAAAGGCAGCAGGTCGTCGCATGTTGTAGAGGTATTAATTGCTACGCCAGTAGCTGGGTTTGCATTTCTTTTAGCATAGTTAATACTTGAAGCTGAGCTTAATGCCCCTGCCGCCGCTTTAGCCGACGCATCGCCTGCATCGCCACTAAGGTCTACAAATTTGGGTACTGCAACCGCTCCTAGAATACCCAAAATCACAATAACTACAATTAGTTCGATTAATGTAAAACCTGATTGTTGCGCTCTCATTTAATAACTCCCAAAAATACAAATAGTGTGTGATAGCAAAACCTGACAGTCTATTGTCGAGTTGTTAAGTTCGGTGAAGCACATACTGTGCCAATCAACTGAGTATAATGCGTTTACGCATCAGGCATTTACTGTCATGAAGGCAAAATAAAGTGAATTACTATACTAAATAATGTGTTGTAAAAATATGCAAGAAGCTACATTTTTAATGTAGCTTAATAGAGTAATTGAAAAAGGCAAGTACAGTTGACCTGATTTTTTTGTCTTATAAGTGTTATTTTTGTCAGTATGTTGCTAAATTTGACATATCACCTACTTCTGTTGTAAGTATAAGGCTAACCAGCATCATCTAAAATTTTTTTCAAAAACGGAATGGTTAATTTGCGTTTAGCCGACAGCGAGGCTTGATCCAGTTGTTCCAATAACCGCCATAACGCTGATAAATCCAGATCATAATGCGTCAGCAAAAACAAACCCACTTGCGGAGAAATTTCAAGCCCCATTTGATTGGCTTTAACAATTAACGCACTGATACGCTCATCATTGGTCAAAGGCTGTATTTTTAGCGTAAGCCCCCAGTTAAGGCGCGTTTTGAGGTCGTGTAACTGGATAGGTAATTCTTTAGGTAAACAGGCAGCAGATACAATCAGCGTATGCTCGCTGTCTCGGTGGCGATTAAAAAAATTGAAAGTCGCCAATTCCCAATCGCGCTTACCTGCAATATGTTCAATGTTATCCAGACACACCACATCCAGTGCATCAACGCCTGTTAATATGGCGGTATCGGGCAAATTGGGTGCGGCTAAATCCAGATAAAATGAACTGCGTTTCAGATTTTGTGCGAGATGACAACAGGCTTGCAGTAAATGGCTTTTACCTAAACCGCTGTCTCCTGACAGGAAAATCTGCATTTCGCCATTACCCGCAACACTGTTTTGCAAGTGACTGACAATTTCCTGATTGCTGCCCGCAAAAAAATCGTTGAAGGTTTGATTGGCGGTAAATTCAAACTGTAAAGCTAATTGTTTTGACATGATGGCGTGCTATTTTTTTACTCCGCGCACATAACCGACTGCGCCAAGAAAAAGCATTAAACTAAAAAGAACTTCTAATGAGGCGTATAAACGCTCATCGGGATTGCTATAGGTTTCTATCGAACCATGAACAAAATATAGCATACTGACGTAAGCTGCCCACGCACAGCTTTTAGGTGTACCGTTCAATAAGCCGCGCATAGGTAATAATAACGGCGTTACCGTCATTAACAACACCAACACCACAGGCACGACCGTTACAGGTACCAGCACGGTATGCCACAGCATCATTAAAATAAACAGCCCGAAAAATCCAGCGACCGCGATACCGTGATAATAAGCAGAGGATATTTTCATGCGCTCACTTTTAACCGCTGAGCGGTATTAGCCAAACGCGCACCTAAAGCACGGCATAACACTTTTTCATGCTCAGATAATCCCGCATGATCCATTGCCAAATGACTCGCGCCATAGGGTGTGCCGCCTGTGGTGGTATCGCGCAAGGCTTGTTCCGTGTACGGCAAACCGACAATGAGCATTCCTTGATGCAGTAACGGCAGCATCATCGACAATAAGGTGCTTTCATGCCCGCCGTGCATACTGCCTGAGGCGGTAAATACCGATGCGGGTTTGCCCGTCAACGCGCCTGATAACCATAAGGGCGTAGTTTGGTCGATAAAATATTTCAGCGGAGCCGCCATATTGCCAAAATGCGTTGGACTGCCTAATGCCAGACCGTCACAGGTTTTTAAATCATCCAACGTGGCGTAAATCGCGCCATGTGCAGGAATAGTCTCAGCGGTTTTTTCGCACAGCGCAGACACATCGGGAACGGTTCTCAGCACCGCTTCTGCACCTGTCACCGATTCCACACCACGCGCAATTAAATTCGCCATGTCAGCGGTAGACCCATGACGGGAAAAATATAAAATCAGAATTTTTGTCATACGCGTGGGCATTATAAAATGGACAATACAGCTTCGGGAGGGCGACCGATTGCTGCTTTACCGTTAGCAATGACAATCGGGCGTTCTATTAAAATGGGATGTTTTATCATGGCATTAATTAAGGCGTGTCTATCCAGCGATTCATCCGCCAGACCGAGTTCCTTATATTCCGCTTCCTTGGTGCGCATCAGTTCACGCGGCTGAAGTCCTAGTTGCTGCAATAACGCATCCAATTGTTCTGCACTAGGCGGTGATTTCAAATACTCAATAATCACAGGTGCTATGCCGTTATCTTTGAGTAATTGCAGCGTTTGTCTGGATTTTCCACAGCGTGGATTATGATAAATAGTTACGTTCATCGTGCGAATCACTGAATATAAAGCGGTTATAATAGCACTTAACAAAACTCAGGCGGCAAAAAAGGTCACATAATGATGGAACGAGTAATAGACAGAGCCAAGCAATATTGGTTATTAGCGCGGTTTGATCGCCCTATTGGTATTTTAATTTTATTATGGCCGGCATTATGGGCGTTATGGGTTGCCAGTGATGGTAAGCCCGATAAACTGGTACTCACGGTAATTTGTGCAGGCGTGATATTAATGCGTGCGGCGGGTTGTGTGATTAATGATTATGCCGACCGTGATTTTGATCCTCATGTAGAACGCACCAAACAACGCCCGATTGCCGCAGGAAAAGTCACCCCGAAAGAAGCATTGATTTTTTTCATCGTATTAACGTTAATAGCGTTTGCCTTAGTATTATTATTAAATACTTACACCATTTTATTATCCTTTGGCGGTGCATTTTTAGCCGCCAGTTATCCCTTCATGAAACGTTATACCCAATTACCGCAAGCTTATTTAGGTATTGCGTTCGGTTGGGCAGTACCGATGTCATTTTCCGCACAAATGAATGCTATTCCTGCCGTCGCGTGGGTAATGTATTTAGCGGTGATATTATGGGCATTAGTCTATGACACTATGTATGCAATGGTCGATAAAGACGATGATATAAAAATAGGCGTTAAATCCACTGCGATATTATTCGGACAATATGACCGCCCTATTATGGCAGTATTACAAGTTATTATTATTGGTTTATTAATCACCATCGGCATAATGCAGCACAGCGGCTTGGCTTATTATATTGGATTATTAGCTGCTTCTGGATTATCGGTTTATCAGCAAGTATTAATTGTCAATCGCGACAAAGCCTTATGCTTTAAAGCTTTTTTAAATAATAACTGGTTTGGTTTGGCGGTTTTTATTGGCTTGGCTGTTGATTATGGGTTGCGTTAAGCGGTCGTCGTTGTACACCTTATTCAAACCTGTCAGGTTTATTTATCTATTTATTCAGAACATAACTATGAAAAAATCATTCTCTTTTATACTATTACTCGCACTGTGCCTAAGCAATACCGCTTACGCTAAAAAAATAGCTGATAAAACTATAATTGGAACAATTACCGCATTTGACATTGGCGATAATTTTTATTTAACCATTGTCGATAATAATGGCAAAACACATAACGCATTATGTATGGCTGATTTGTGCGATAAATTAATAGAAGCCACCGATGAAAATTTAGGCGGTTATAAAGGCAAGAAAGTAAAAGTTGTGGTCGGTAAAGGCAATCAAACCGATGCGGCAGGGAATATCATGGGAACAATGGATGCGTTTATTAAAATAGAGTTAATAAAATAAATCACCTCAGCGCATAAATTCACTTTCAGCATTTAATAAAATAACTTCAATTTCTTCGGTAATTTCTTCTTGCCGATAAATCTGTGATTTTCGATGCAGATTAATCATTTCATCATCTAAATGTTTTATCGCGCCGTCTAAATGTTGCAGGCGACTGTGATTTTCTGCCATTAATGACAGATAAAACACTTCATGCAGCACCGCCAATAAATATTGTTCGATTAAATCAGTCAGAAAAACGGCAGGTTCTAAATTCAATACGGGCGGGTAGCCATAACGCGGTGTGGCTGATTTTACCGAGGCAAACGGCGGAAATAGTTGCCGTTGCCTGATTTGATTCAGTTCGATGTCGTGGTAAACAATGGTTAAATGTGCTTCATTCGGTTTCGCGGCTGTCAGGATGTCAATCAGGTGGTTAAGAATAACGGGAATTTCTTCGGCAACGTTCGCGCCTTCCAGCGTAGTTGTTAATCGCTTATTATCAACCAGTTTGTCACACAAGCGGTTGCCAATCGCAATAATGCCCGTGTAATTTTCCTTGCAGATTGCCGCTAACAGGCTGTCATTAAAATCGCCACAAAAGCCGCGCTCTGCACCCAGTACAATACACAGGTTGTTTGCATTCACGTTGTCCGTCAGTAAATCGGGATAAAAAGACAGAAAATCGCTTGCCGCGTTTTCGATAGCAGTAACAACCTGTCCTTGCATGGTTTGAAAGCGTTGCAGTTTGTGAACTTCCATCAATGCCAAATTTTTCATGGCGTTCAAAATACTGCGTATCTCACGCATTTGTGCGATATGCAGTTGTAATTCGTGGCTTTGGCTCATGATGACGATAGCCACTGGCTGATGGCGTGTTGCCATTGTTCGTATGGACTGTCCATCGTCAAGGTGGTGCTTTCAACGCCGTGTTCAATCCGCTTGAGTGCATTGGCTAACTGTTTTATATCAACGTCATTCAGCAAACCCGCATTAAAAGCAATCAGCCACGCCAACTGAAACGCATGACTTAACGGCATCAATCGCTCTTGTTTGAGCAGTTCGCGTAACAAGCGACCGCGTTTGATACGCGCTTCCATCGAGGCTTCCAAACGTTGCCCAAAACGAGTGAAGGCTTCCAATTCCAAAAACTGCAAATAATCCAGTTTCATTTGTCCCGCCTGATTGCGAATGCTGGTGTGTTGCGCTTTGCCGCCAATGCGTGACACCGATTTGGTAATGTCGATAGCAGGACGAAAACCCGACACGAACAAATCCTTATCTAAATAAAGCTGCCCGTCGGTAATAGAAATCAGATTGGTGGGAATATACGCGGCAATCTCGCCTTGTTGCGTTTCCACAATCGGCAGGGCGGTCATGCTGCCGCCACCGTGTTCGGCATTTAAACTGGTGGAACGTTCTAATAAGCGCGAATGCACAAAGAAAATATCACCTGGATAGGCTTCCCGACCAGGCGGGCGGCGCAGTAATAGTGATAACTCTCGGTAGGTTCTGGCGTGTGTGGATAAATCATCGTACACAATCAGCGTATCACGTCCCTGCGCCATCCAATATTCTGCCAACGCACAGCCTGCAAACGGCGCGATATATTGCAAACCAGCTAAGGCATTGGCTTCGGCAACCACGCACACCGTGTAGGCTAACGCGCCTTGCTGGCGTAAGGTGTCGATAGTGCTGACGATAGTGGAGCGTTTTTGTCCAATCAGCACATAGACACAATAGACGTTTTTGTCTTTCTGATTGACCACCGTATCAATGGCTATCGAGCTTCTGCCCAAGCCTTCATCACCGATAATCAACTGCCGCTGTCCTTTGCCGATAGGAATCAGGGTGTCGATAATTTTAATGCCCGTGTACAACGGTTTATGCACAAAATCACGGCTGATAATCGCAGGCGAGGCTTTTTCTATATTCTCACGTCCCGACGGTGTGGGCGGTTCGCGCCCATCGAGCGGCGCACCCAGCGGATCAACCACCCGCCCTAAAAATTCATCACCGACTGGAATACTGAGCGAATGTTTGGCAAGTTGTACCGTCATGCCCGCTGTCAGCGTATCCGCCTGATACAACAAAATCGCACCGATACGATCCTGATTCAAATCAAACACCATGCCCTGACTGCCATCGGCAAACAGCAACACATCCTCAATAGCCGCCGATGCCAGCCCTTTAATCCAACTGATACCATCGCCAATAGAAACCACCGTGCCTTGCTCAATGATACGCGGCGCGAATTGATACTGCGCCAACCAATCGTGTTGTTGATTTAATAAAGTAGTCATCATCAATAATTAGAGTTGTTTCAAATACAGTAATTCTTATCCTACCGCACTTTATTAACTGATGTTACGCACAAGAAATTTTTGTCCACGAAAGACACGAAAAGCACGAAAAAGATTAAAAAATAATGATGTAACCGTTGTTGAGCCAACCCTGTGTTTTTGAAATGGTTTGCTTGCATTTATAGGAGCTTGAACTGCCAATCATTCGGAGTCCAAGTCATACCTTTGACTCCGAATGACAGATTTTTATTTTTCGTGTCTTTCGTGCTTTTCGTGGACTATGGCTTTTTCGTACATAACATCAATTATTAAATATTATCGAGATTAAAATCTATTCAGCGCGGGTGTGCAGAGAATGGTTTGCTGGAAACGCTGGTTTTCGCTTACACTCAAAAAGGCTTATTCCTACTGGTAGGGCAGGGTTTTAATGTCATTGTTATTTTTTGGAGAAAACAACCATTATGGAATTGCTTTGGGTCGGTGCTGCGTATAGCGATATAGGCGCGTTGTTGATGGGCGTTATGCTGGCTGGGCATAGCGATATAGAAGAGTTATCTGAAAAATTATGGGGCTTGAAAGAACTCTTTTTAGTCGCGTTTTTTCTACAAATCGGCTTAAGTAATTTACCCAGCTATGACGAAATGCTACAGGCATTAACGCTCATCGTATTATTACCCTTACAAGGCGGCTTATTTTTCGTGCTGTTTTTATTAACAGGATTACGCGCTCGAACCGCTTTTGTATCGTCATTAGCCTTGATGACCTACAGCGAATTTGCCCTGATTACCTCAAATGCGCTGGTTAACGCCCAGCTATTACCGCCTGAGTGGAAACCTATTATCGGCTTGGCGGTCGCGCTGTCGTTAGCCATTGCCGCGCCGTTAAATTATTTTTCTCATCTGCTGTTTTCTGTGCTGGAACATTTTCTAATTCGCTTTGAACGAAAAATGGAACGTACCGACCGTCTGCCCAGTAGCATAGGTGTAACGGAATGGCTGGTTATCGGTATGGGGCGCACAGGCACGTCGGCGTATATTGCGTTTCATCAACAAAATATTCGCGTGTTGGGCTTAGATGCCGACCCGACGGTATTGGAACAGTTAATCGCAGACGGACGGCGCGTTATTTATGGCGATGCCGAAGATACCGAACTGTGGGAAAAAATCCCCTTGGCAAAAATCAAAGGCATCGTCCTGACCATGCCAGAATTTGAAGTCAGAGTATCGTCGATTAAACAATTAAAAAACCGTCAATTTACGGGGCATATCGGAACAGTGTGTTTTGACGATGACGAAGAAAGCAAGCTGTACCAATTAGGCGCAACCTTTGTCATTCATCCGTTAATGGAAGCAGGTAAGCAATTAGCCGAACAAATGTTGGATGCGATACCCAAAGTGCAGTAGCTGTGTAACTGTCGCTAATAGAAACCGCCGTGTCTTGCTCAATGATACGCGGCGCGAATTGATACTGGGCTAAGGAGTGGTTTTGTTGCGCTAACAGATTATTCATAAAATTATGCCTGATTTGGAAAATCCCGCTCAATGACTCGCATTAATCCCCATTGTCCGATTTCTGCTATGCGAGTTTTGGCTTTTTGCAAATAATAGTCGGCATTTTTGGAGTCCAAACTCATGAGTTTGGATTCCGAATTAAGGCAGATTTGCGCGGCGAATAAATCCAATTCAGCATCGCGCAGGTGATAGCCTGTTTCTTCAATGAGCTGTTTGGCTTCTTGGTAGTGGTTTAAAGCGGTGTCAAAGTCAGCGGTGGCAAGGCTGTAACGTCCGTGTATTAATAGGTAATCAACTTGATACAGTTTCATGCCACAGCGTTCGATGATTTCCCACGCGCTGTTTAAATCGGTTAGTGCTGGGGCGAGTTGGTTTTGGGTGAGGTAGAAGTCGGCGCGAGCTAGATAGAATTGAGGCGTATATTCTATTCTATTTGCATCTTCTATGGCTTTTATAGCTTGGTCAAAATAGACCGTAGCGTTAGCATAATCATTTAACGAAAAATAGGATTGAGCAATAATAAATTTACCAAAAGCTTGGTCTAATTGAACTGCTAATCCAGCACCAGAAGGAACTATATGTTTTTCTAAAATATATTCACCTCTTTTAATAATTTCATATAAAAATTCATTGTTAGAAGTGGAATCTAAAAGAATATTGCAATATCTAAAAGCAGGCACTGTAATTAAATATAAAAAACCATTTCCTTCGTTTTTCCATAATTTTTCTATATTTTTACAGTATTGCTCTGCATCTCTTAAATTTCCACTAAGATGCAATATGCTTGCTAAACGACAGTCATTAAGTGTTTGTTCAAATATGTCATCTTTTTGGGATTCTCCTAATTTGTAAAACCTAGAATATTTCGCTCCTTCTTCTGCAATAGGCAATGCTTTTAAAAGTTCACCTCTAGGTTGATATAGATTCACTAAACCTCTAGCAATACCAGAAGCATCTTGCCAATTTTCTAGTTCTTTAGCTAATTTAAAACTAATTAATGCTATTTCAGCAGCATCTTGTAAGCGTGCTAATGACGTAAAAAAATGACTGATATGTTTTAACAACCAAATTTGTTCAGCCTTTTTTAAATCGTACTGCTCAAGCTTTTGCCAATTAAAAAGAGATAATGCAGTTATATTTTGTATATAAGCTCCCAAGTTAAATGCACTGTAATTTTTTTTGCCTCTTTGAATTCGTTTATCAAAAATATCGAATAATGCTTCTCTGTGTTTTCCTGCTAAACAACCATGCACCACAGCCCGATAAAGCGGCAACATTTCATCCAAAGTATCAGGAAACTCTTTTTCAGGCAGTTTTTGGTAATAATCAAACAAAACTAAATGTGCTTGTTTAAAATTTTCGAGATGATTTTCTTTAAATTTCTCCCCAAAATAAGCACGAATAATCGGATGCGTATCCCATTCCAAACGCTCAAATGTGCCTTTTTTACCTAACAACAAACCGCTTTTTTCTAACCGCTGCTCAACCTTTTTCCATTCTAAATCCGTTAAAGCGCGTAACGGTTCAGCGTGCTTAGCATTGGCAATCAAAACCGCTTTTTCTGCCGAGTTCATCGGACGGTCAAACAAACCCAACAACTGCAAAAAACAGCGTGAGGCGGCATCTTGCAAACTATCGTAATAATCCAATACCCGCAACGCATGACGACTGTCTTTTTCGGCATCACTATCGCCGTGCGCCGAAGTCAACGGTGGCAATTCCTTGGCATAACGGCAATCGCCTTGATGATGTTCACTTAACAAATGTCCGAATAACACCAAACTCAAGGCATGACCGTTTAAATCTTGGCTAATCGCTTGCCGTTCTGCCGCCTTGCCCGTTACGCCTAACGCTTGCAACAAATCCGCGCCATCCTGATGCGGCAAGGTTTGCAAATCCAATGATAAATAATGCTCTGCCTGCCATTTTTTCAATTCCACCAACGGTTGACGCGACGATAACAACACAAAACTTTTCCCCGCCGTTTGCCGAAAACAGGCGATAAATTCTTTTAACGCGCTGTCTTGTAATTCGCCATTCATGGATTGCAGATTTTCCGCATATTGCAACGGCTCTAAACCATCGAGTATCAGCAAGCAGGGATATTCACACAATTTTTCTACTAGCAAACGCGCTTTCTTGATTTCATCCTTTTTAATTTCATCAGGTAATTCTGTTACACCCAAAAACGGCAATACCGCACTGAAAAACGGCTGTGAGTTGGTAAAAGTATTGTGCGAACCTTGCGAATAAAACGACCAGCCAAACACACGGGTTTTGCCGTAATAATTTTCTTTGGAAATTTGCGTTAGCCATTCATCGGTCAAAGCGGATTTTCCAATCCCACCTGCGGCGACAATAATCGCTAGGCGTTTATTGGGATTTTTAATCGCTTCGGTGAGTTGGGCGAGTTCGGTTTTGCGACCGATTAAGGCGGTGGTGGGTTTGGGGAGGTGATATAAATCAACTTCGGACGTGGAATCCAAACTCATGAGTTTGGACTCCGATTTTGCGTAATGGTGATGGTGAATTTCAGTTTTAAAACTGTCTATGATGGTTTCAGCACAAGTGATATTCTCAGCCGTACTGTTATTTACATTTTGTACTTTAACGCTGGATTGCTCTTTAATATTTTTAACTTCGGTCGCAATCCCTGCTTGTTTTTCATTTTTACTTTTTTTAAGCCAATCAAACATAAGCCACCTAGCGTAAATAATGACTGCCAGTCCTTTAAAGGACTGGCAGT
>JAURYI010000001.1 GCA_030654015.1 Methylococcales bacterium
TATTAACATAAATTCTCCAAGAAGCTGAAACAGTGTTTTCAAACATTTTCCACTCCTCATCGACAGGCGCGGCGATATAAACAGGTATTTCTACCAGTCGTGTTGAATAATAGAGCAACCGACCAGTGCAATTAACGACAGTCTTTTTTTTATTGACGAACTCAGCAAGCTCATCGTGATGAACACTTGGCGCATCGTTACAATCGTCAGATTTGTTTTTATATTCTACAAATCCGCTACAGCGTATACAACGAAATAGGTGGATATAGTTAGCCATACTTTTTTTCCTTCAAAAATAGAGAAATTATTGGTGGTAATAAACATTGAGTAATTGGCATACAAACCTGAGTTTATAATCCGTCATATCAAAAATATATAAATCACTCAGTATTTAGAATTACCAAATTATTTTGTAGGATAGGTAGAATGATAACAAACCCCTATCCTTCGTTAATTGTTAAATGCCCTATACAATTAAAAATTATTTTTCATATTCCTACCCTCCCCGCACATCAAACCCAAACCCAAACTCCCCATCCTGCACGTTCACATGAACGCGCTCAATGGGTTCACCTGACATCATCCGTAATAAAAACTCTTCACTGATACGCGGTAACAGGGTATTGGTCAAAATAGCATCAATCATCCGTCCGCCACTTTCCAATTCGGTGCAACGACTGGCAATCAATTTCACTACTTCATCATCATAAGTGAACGGCACTTTATGACTTTCCATGATGCGTTTTTTGATGCGTCCGAGTTGTAGGCGGGTAATCGCACAAATCATGTCATCGCTGAGCGGATAATACGGAATCACCACTAAACGCCCTAATAACGCAGGCGGGAACACTTTTAACAGCGGTTCGCGCAGGGCTTTGGCGATGTCTTCGGGTTCGGGCATCAGGTCTGGGTCTTTGCACAGGTTCATAATCATGTCTGTGCCTGCGTTAGTGGTGAGCAGTATCAGGGTGTTTTTAAAATCAATCACCCTGCCCTCGCCGTCTTCCATCCAGCCTTTATCAAATACCTGAAAGAATATTTCATGCACGTCTGGATGGGCTTTTTCCACTTCATCCAATAACACCACGCTGTACGGTCTGCGTCTGACCGCTTCGGTCAATACGCCGCCTTCGCCATAACCGACGTAACCAGGAGGCGCGCCCTTTAGGGTAGAAACAGTATGCGCTTCCTGATATTCGCTCATGTTGATGGTAATAACGTTTTGTTCACCGCCATATAAGGTTTCCGCGAGTGCCAACGCCGTTTCGGTTTTACCGACCCCTGACGTACCCGCCAGCATGAATACGCCGATGGGTTTGTTGGGATTATCAAGACCTGCGCGGGATGTTTGAATGCGCTTGGCTATCATGTCCAGCGCGTGACGTTGTCCGATAATGCGCTGTTCGATGTTATCGGCAAGATGAATGATGGTTTCAATTTCATTTTTCACCATACGCCCGACAGGAATACCTGTCCAATCACCGACCACAGAAGCCACCGCTTGGGCATCAACACTGGGTAAAATGAGCGGTGATTCGCCTTGTAATTCGTGCAGTTTGGCTTGCAAGTCTTTCAGATCTTCCAGCAATTGTTCACGCGATACAGGGTCAGCCGTTGTATCGGCGATAGCATCGGCGGCTTTTTCTAACTCGCTGTCTGTGCCTTCCACTTTGCCGATTAACGCGCGGAGTTGGGCGCGTATATCGAGGATGTTTTTCACTAAATCGCGTTCAGAAGTCCAGCGTTGTTCCAAGCCAACTAAGCGTTCTTTTTCTACCGCTAATTTTTCAGCGGCTATCGTTTCACGGTCTTTTATATCAATGCCGACGGTTTTTTCTCGGGCAATAATGTCCAGTTCGGTATTCAGCGCGTTAATGCGTTTGCGACAATCATCCACTTCCGCAGGCACAGCGTGTTGGCTGATAGCTACCCGTGCAGCGGCAGTATCTAATAAACTGACTGATTTATCAGGCAATTGTCGGGCTGGAATGTAGCGGTGCGATAATCTGACCGAGGCTTCAAGGGCTTCATCCAATACTTGTACTTGATGGTGTTTTTCCATGACCGAAGCCACACCGCGCATCATGAGTATGGCTTTTTCTTCACTAGGTTCATTGACTTGTACCACTTGAAAGCGGCGCGTTAAAGCAGGATCTTTTTCGATGTGTTTTTTGTATTCGGCAAAGGTGGTAGCGGCAACGGTGCGTAATGTGCCACGCGCCAAGGCGGGTTTTAATAAGTTGGCGGCATCACCTGTACCCGCCGCGCCACCTGCACCGACCAGCGTATGCGCTTCGTCGATAAATAAAATAATCGGTTTTTCCGAAGCCTGTACTTCGTCAATCACTTGGCGCAAACGGTTTTCAAATTCGCCTTTCATGCTCGCGCCCGCTTGTAATAAGCCGACATCCAACGTGCGCAAGGTCACATCACGCAAGGAGGGCGGTACATCACCCGCGACAATTTTTTGCGCAAAGCCTTCAACAATAGCGGTTTTTCCTACGCCCGCTTCACCTGTCAGTATCGGGTTGTTTTGCCGGCGACGCATGAGAATATCAATCACTTGGCGAATTTCTTCATCACGTCCGACGATAGGATCCATTTTGCCAGAGCGGGCTTGTTCGGTTAAATCCACGGTGAATTGTTTCAGGGCTTGTCCTTTGCCCATTTGCGCGGGTGACATCGCGCCGCTGGCTTCACCGGGTACTGCACCACCGCCGACCTGAAAGCCGTCACTTGCCGTTAAACCGTGTTCGGGTGAGCCGCTTAACACCTCATCAAAACGGTCGGTTAAGGTTTCGACTTTGATTTTTTCAAATTCTTTGGAAATGCTGGTCAGCGCGTGGCTTAATCCTTTGGTTTTCAATATGCCGACAATTAAATGCCCAGAGCGCACTTGTGATTCCCCGAACATCAACGTGCCGAATACCCAGCCGCGTTCCACTGCATCTTCAATATGTTGCGATAAATCGGAAATGGAGGTTGAGCCGCGTGGCAAACGGTCTAGGGAGTCGGTGAAGTCTTTGGCTAAACGTGAGGGATCGAGATTAAACTGGCGGATAATTATGTGTAAATCAGAGTTTTGTAATTGCAAAATCTGGTGTAACCAATGCACCAGTTCAACATAAGGATTACCGCGCATTTTACAAAATACCGTGGCACTTTCTATGCCCTTGTAACAAACGGGGTTAAGTTTGCCAAACAAGGCGACTCGGCTGATTTCGGTCATTTTGGTGTCCTTTTTGTTATAGATTTAATTGACAGTTGTGTAGATTAGGGTGGCGATAGCCAACATAAACCCACGCCACTCATGTCGGATTATATTATTCCGCAATCGCTGTACAGTCGTAGCGATTAAACAGGAACAGTAAACTTAAGATCATCCTGCATGGCACAAAACTCATTGATATTCATTATATTTCCAGAAGGATCAAATATTTTAGGCACACAGAAGCGATCAAGAATATCGATATAATTTTTCGGGTATCGCTTGTTTTTCAAAGTAACTGTTGGAGCAACAATATAACAACCAGATGCTTTCGCAGCTTTGCTACAAAACTCATTATTATTTCCAATGAAACATCCCCCGAACCAAATAACACATTGCTCAGCCACCTTCCCTTTCAAAGAGCTGAAAATATTCTCAACATTTCCAATATCAATATAAATTTTTTCGTTTTCACCAGCCGCAAAAAGACAAAGATCCCTAAAATTTGTGGATGTCTTAGGCACAAGCCCTCCATGACAAGCAATCATAATGTGATTAACACCAGATGGAATCCCACTTAAAAAACTTAATATATTTCTAGTTGCACCACTGCTATTAAAAATATCTGTTTTATCTCCAATATATGCGCGGGCATCAGGTGAAGTTATCGCGTATGTTTTATCATCAAGCTTCGTCAGCGATATTTCATTTTCGCGAGGCGCACGCCGTCCCAACACCTCTATTTGAATTGAGACATTATCAACTGGTGTAAATTGATCTGTATCAAAGAGATAAATCATTGTAAAACCACTTTGGTTTGCATAGAATTTAACAGTCCCTTGCCCCTTATTTATTGTAGTTTTTACTCCCTTTTTACCCTTTTCAGTATGACCCAAAACCACGGTCGGATTATTGGATGTCGCAGTTAGTCCAGCGACCATATTTGCAACGTTTATTTCCGCGAATGCCCATTCCCGTACATTCATTTTCCAAAAATAACCGTTTTCGGTAACAAAGCACTTCTTTTGAGGAAAATTAGGGTGTTTAACAAATTTTACTGATGGCATGATAAATCCTTCCTATTTAGGTTGCTCAACAAAAAGTGGCAAACAGAAAAATCTATCCGCCATACATAAAACATCCAAGTTAATAAAAATCATTCTTTAAAGCCTACCCCAAAACGGATTCAGCCTTAAATCATTCGCATCCAATTCACTACTACGTTCACCCAGCCACGATGTCCAGCCCAGATGCGTGTTTTCGCCCAGTTGCGCACTTGGTACTTGGTCTTTTTTTAGCACTAGATTAACGTCCCAGCTCAGTTCATCGCCGATATAATTGCGGATAATGGCGGTCAGTTGTTCGAGTCGGTAGCCGTCGGGTAATAGGCTCAGGTATTCGGTTAAGTTCAAAGAATCAAAACGTATGCGGAATTTATGCTGGCAGCCCCAGACTTGTGATCCTAGAATTGCAGAGCGTCCCAGTTCGCCTGTTAAAGGGCTTTCGCCGAGTCGGGTTAAATCGGACGGCTGAATGGTCAGCCATTCACCGACAAACTGTTCAATACTGACGTTCAGGCGAAAATAATCGGCGAGTAACGCGGTTAAACCTTCGGCGGATTTACTGCGACTGGATAAAAAACCTGTGTAGTAGGATTTGGCAAGGTCGGGCATGGCATCGCGCTCGCGCAAGGCGGGTAAGCCGAAACCTGCGAGTGAGCCGATGTAGGTGGAAAATTTATCGGTGTTGGGGCGGTCAAAACTGACAGTCGGTTCGGTGTTTGCCCACGCCCGATAAAACAGGCTAATCATCCGATGATGAAACATATCGGCAAATCCTGCCAATGTGTAATCGCGGTGATAATGAATTCTTTCGTGGATATATTCGCTTAAATGCGTGGGCATCGGACCGTTAGTGCCGAACAAGCCAAAGAATCGTTGTTTTAAAATCGGCATCAGCCCCTGTGGGCGTTTGCTGAAAGACGTGAGTGTCGCGGTTTCAAAGGTCAGGGAAACGTGTTGCCCTAATCTTATCGGCGGTTCGTGAATCGGGCGTTGTGCTTGTCCGAAACGGGCTTTATCTTTATAGGCACATTCCAGCAGACGCATGACTTGAAAAAAGCCAAAACGCTGCGGGTTTTGTTGCAGTGCAGCTTCTAAAGCAGCTGCCGCTGTCCCAGTCTCATCTGCCATCGCATTATTTCTCCACGGTCGCTGGTTTTTAGTACGGTTTCGGTAAATGAATTTAAGGAAACATATTGAGCAAAAAATTGTTCCAGCACCATGCCTAATAAAAACACGCCACTGCCTTCAAATGCTGATTCATCAACTGTCAGGGTTATTTCCAGTCCGCGTCCAAATACAATAGGCCCTGCGGTATTGATACGCCTGACGATGGGTTTGGATTGTATGGACAATACGCCTTCTATTTGTTTACGAAAACTGCAATCGCTGTTATCGCCATATAAAGACAATAAACTGCGTAAGGCAGTCGCGCCTTCTTTGTCATTGTTATTAATGAGCGATAAGTAATTGAGTGATAAGTGATTAATCAGTTTCCATGCGGTATCTTTATGCGCGTTGGATGGGCGCGGTTTGGTCGGCCCAGACAGACAGCGGATGGATTTAACGGGCGCACCGGTTTGAATGGTGAAATCAGTGTCGCCGATGCCGATAGGCAGTTGCAACGGTAAATCACGGTTGGTGCACAGTGTTTCCAGCCCCAGTTGTCTTAATTCACTGTTAAACGGGGCTTCATTCGCATCGACAATAGAAATATAAATTTCATTACCGATATAACTGGAACGCGGGCCTTGCAGTTTTTGTTTGGTGGACATGACACGCGGCGAACGAATCACCGAGTAATACGCCCGCTGTTGCGTATGCCTAGCATCGCTACTGGCTTGATAAAACGGTAAAAACGTTTGTTGATCATCGGCGGTTGCACCAAAACCAGTGACATCTGTAATTTGATAGACCTCGTAGTCTAATGGGCGCGTGCGGTCGGGAACGATATGGTATTCGTTGGTTTGATGGGTTAAGTGAATTCTGTCCGCACGTTTAGGAAAGACGTTAATTGCAGGACTGCAAAACAACGCAAACCGCGAGGCATCCACTTCATTGACCAGTCGTGGATTGCTCCTATTCAAAAGAATGATAATGTCGATTTCATTGCCTTCACATTGCTGTAACGCGGGTTGTAATTGTGTCAATTCAGCAAACATATAGCGTTCTGGAAACGCGAAATATTCCTGTAATAGCCGATAACCCTGAAATGAACGCGGTGTGTAGGGCAGTAAGGCTTCCTCGGAGGTAAAGCCTACGGGTAACACCGCTGAGTGTTTGATGATGTGTTGCCACGCCAGCGGACGGTTGGTCGGTTGCACGACAATACCTATACTATTGGCTAACAGTTGTTCGTAAATCTGCATCGGTAATTCACCGACACCACGCAAATACAGCGGCAAGTTATTCAGTTTAATCTGATTGAAATTTAAGCCCGCCGTAGTTTTTAAGCGTAGACGAATGGCGGCTTTGAGTCCGTGTACACTGGGTACGCCCAGATTGGCGACTGCGCCCACGCCATTAAGATATTCAGCTTCTATTAATTCGATAGGCCACAGAGTCAAATCATGCGCGGTGCGGTATTCACAGGCGGTTTGCTCGCCTTTGCCAATGTGACTGCGTAACGCAGTGGCTTTGGAAATTAAAAAACCTTCATTCAGCGAGCCTTCCATTAAATCAGGCTGCAATTGCACCACTGCCATAGACGGCGTGGGCGACAGATAATGCGGATACACCATGTCCAGCAAATGCTGGGTAAAACGCGGAAACTCCGCATCAACTTTCAATTGTACGCGGGCAGACAGATAGGCAAAACCTTCTAATAATCGCTCCACATAAGGGTCGGCGCATTCAAAACCGTCCAGCCCTAAACGCCCCGCAATTTTGGGGTATTCGAGAGCAAACTCACCCGCCATTTCGCGGATATGTTGTAGTTCATGATTGTAGTATTTGAGTAATCGAGGATCCATTGCCTTAACCTTTATCAATAATTTCCATATTGCCTGTTTCCAAATCCAGCTCGGTTCTGAGATACAGACGTAAGGGTAACGGTTGCGCCCATAGCTCGCCTTCAATATCAAAGGTCATGGCATTGTGATTCATTTGCGATTCTGAAGCCGATACTTTTACCACTACGGATTCGGGGGAAATTCTGGGTTCAAAGTCCCATATCGCCTGGCGTATTTGCCGTTGTATTTCAGGAACATCGGCACTGGAAATGGTTGTTCCTACTAAATCATGGACACCAAAATTAACCACAGAATGACTGACCAACGGATAGTCATCCAGATTTTGAATCGTGTCCAAGGTACTGGTATTTAATAACCACGCCAAATCGCGTAATACGCATTGCCGCAGTTTCGTTATGGATAACACCCGTTGTTCGCGCGATTCTTGCAGTTTATCAGGCGCGTCATCAACCAGTCTATCCAGTAGCGAGGGTTGCAGACGTTCTTTTTGGGTTAATTCCGCCACGAACTTATAGCTCGGCAGTAAAATTTATTTCGCGAATATCCATCAGCGCGTAGTCGTTTTCATTGGTACTTAATAAACGCTGCCCTGAGCCGATAAAGGTATCGTTATTTAACGCTGTCCATTCGGTTTTGCGGGCAAGGCGCAGTGCGTCATCCGCTGACGTTTCCGAGTTCGGGTAACGGGTGGGAATCAAGCCAAATGCTTCGCCGCCATTTGTCCAGACAAAATGGGCGGGCATCCACACCACATCACGCAAATCGGCAGGTTCTTCAATGTGAATTTGCCCGATTTGCTGAAAAGGAATCCAGTAATAACGACCATTCACAATGGCTTCCAGCACAGGTCCCAAGCGGGCATCGGCATCGGCTATCCACTCAAAGGCTTCGCCGTTAATCGTGCCAGAAGTCGCAGGTGCGAGTTCAAAGGCTTGCTCGCGCAAGGTTTGTGCTTCTTGATGCTGTCCTTGGGCGTTTAATGTCAGAGCTTGTTGTAATAAGGCAATCCATTGGCTGGGCTGACCAAATACCAACGGCGTTTTACTGCCTTGAAAAATTTGTTTGCGTAATACTTCACAGCTAATCGCTTCTCGATAGGTTTGTACCATAGCGAGATTAGCGGCATCCAAATCACCTGCGACATTGAGTTGGGCTAAGGCTCTATCCCAATCGCCCTGTACGCAGAGCAACTGAAATAAAAACGTTCTGAGTTTGGCATTCGCAGGATTTTTTCGTATGTCAGCTTGTAGAGCCTGTAACGCCTCGTTTGGCTGACCTTCTCGAATAAACTGTTCGGCAATCATGCGTAATCCCCTGAGTTTTTTAATGGCTGTTTCGGTCTATCGACACAAAAATCCCCTCTTCGTGAAACTAACGAAGAGGGAATTAATGCAACATTGTTATCGGTAAATTGGTAACTGCTTAGCCAGATTTTTCATTTTTCTCTATATTCCAGGCACAAATGCCACCAGAAGCAGTCTTACCTTTATCGTCCTGTAGGAAGTATTCAAATTTTACTTCAGCAAAATTAACAGTTACGTTTTCCGTCAGACGGTCTTCCCCACCACTACCACCTGTGGAAACGGAGCTAATAATGCACCTTTTCAGTGTAATTTCTATGTATTTTTCTTGTTTCTCTCCTGCTTTACGGCATAGCAATTTAATTTCAGGGATGTGCGTACCGCCGCAACAGTGCAACATAATAGCGGGCGTTGCTTTATCCACCCACTTGGTAAAGGAAATATCCTGCACATTGACTTTACCTGAACCACCGCCGCCGCCTACATGAAACGAACCTGATTGTGACATTCCCCAGCTCCATGCCAATATATCAATATCGTTCGTTTTACTTTGGGCGGCATCTTTGGTTTCACCTTTAATTTTGTCACCCATATTGATGAACATATCTACAGCCATTTTCTTATCCTCATGCTTTAGTTGTACTTCAAAAAACCCTATGCCTTAACAAGACACAGGGCGTGTTTAACGCAAATACTAACCACCGCCTTTAGCAGATGGTAATTTAGACACTAACCGCAATGAAACGGTCAGACCTTCAAGCTGATAATGCGGTCTTAAAAAGAATTTAGAGCTGTAATAACCCGGATTACCTTCTACTTCTTCAAGAACAACTTCCGCCGCTGCCAAGGGTTTTTTTGACTTGGTGATTTCACTTGAATTAGCAGGATCGCCATCAACATATTGATTAATCCAATTACCCAGCCAGCGTTCCATATCGTCTTTTTCTTTAAACGAGCCGATTTTGTCACGCACAATACATTTCAGGTAATGGGCAAAACGACAGGTCGCAAACAGATAAGGCAGTCGCGCCGCCAGATTAGCGTTTGCAGTCGCATCTGGATCATCGTATTCGGCAGGTTTTTGTAACGATTGCGCACCGATAAACGCCGCAAAATCAGAATTCTTTTTGTGAATCAGTGGCATAAAGCCTGCTTTTGCCAGTTCTGCTTCACGGCGGTCACTGATAGCGATTTCGGTAGGGCATTTCATGTCCACGCCGCCGTCATCGGTCGGGAATGAATGCACGGGTAAGTTTTCAACCGCACCGCCTGATTCAATACCGCGAATTCTTGAACACCAGCCGTATAGTTTGAATGAGCGGTTGATGTTGGTTGCCATCGCATAGGCGGCATTTGACCAAGTGTAATTTTTGCTGTGCGCTGCTTCGGTATCTTCTTCAAAATCAAACTCATCCACAGGATCAGTTTTCGCGCCATAAGGCAATCTGGAAAGAAAACGCGGCATGGCTAAGCCGATGTATCGAGAATCTTCAGATTCGCGTAGTGAACGCCACGCAGCATAATCAGGGGTAGAGAAAATTTTGGTTAAATCGCGTGGATTGGCCAATTCTGACCACGATTCCATTTGCAATACGGTAGGTGAGACACCTGCAATAAACGGTGCGTGCGACGCGGCAGAAATTTGCGCCACTTGTGCTAATAACTCAACATCTTGCGGCGAATTGTCAAAGTGATAATCACCCATTAAACAGCCGAACGGTTCACCGCCGAAAGTACCGAATTCTTCTTCGTAGAGCTTTTTAAATAACGGGCTTTGATCCCATGAAGTGCCTTTGTATTTTTTAAGAGTTTTACCCAGCTCTTTTTTCGAGATGTTCATCACCTTGATTTTGAGCATCTCATCGGTTTCGGTATTGTTAATCATGTAGTGCAGTCCGCGCCACGAACCTTCCAGTTTTTGGAAGTCTTCATGGTGCAGAATGAGATTAACCTGTTCGGTCAATTTTTTGTCAATTTGCGCAATAATCGAGTTGATGGATGCAACAGTATCATCGGATACCAGCGAGGTATCTTTCAGTACATACTGCGCAAGGGTCTGAACGGCACTTTCAACTTCTGCCTTGGCTCTGTCTGATTTGGGCTTAAATTCTTTGTTCAGCAGTAGAGAAAAATCGCTGGTTTCCTCTACCTGTCCTGTCGGTTGTGCAGCGGTTGCATTTTCTAGTTCAGCCATGACTTATTCTCCGCTTTTTTCGGTGGTTTCAGTCACATCAGCAGGTTTGGGTGCTGACACTAAAGACTGTAATAAAGCAGGGTCTTTCAGCACGTTGGCAATTAATTCTTCCGCGCCTTCTTTGCCGTCCATGTAAGTGACTAAATTAGCCAGTTGCGTTCTTGCTTCCATTAATTTATCCAGACCAGCAACTTTTTTGGCAATTGCCGCAGGGGAAAAATCGTCCATGCTTTGAAAGGTAATATCGACATTGAGATTGCCTTCACCCGTGAGTACATTGGGTACTCTGAACGCAACTCTGGGTTTCATTGATTTTAAGCGGTCGTCGAAATTATCGACATCAATTTCCAGTAATTTACGCTCGCCAACAGGGGCTAAGGGATCGGCTGGATTACCTGATAAATCGGCTAACACGCCCATAATGAAAGGCAGTTGTACCTTTTTTTCCGCACCGTATAATTCAACATCGTATTCGATTTGAACTCTGGGAGCGCGATTCCGCGCTATAAATTTTTGACTGCTTTGTGCCATCTAACACCTCTTTTTTGTTGTTGTTATCAATCGTCGTCTTCGTCTTGGTTTTGCATTCCTAAAATTAACTTAGCTTCATCCATACCCCCAGGGGCTATGTCTTTGATTGCATCCATAAAGTTTTTACCAACCAGCCTGATTGCGCGTTCAACGAACATCGGTACAGGACTTGAAGGCTCGTGTTTTCTGTAATAATCGCACACCATGTTTAATGTTTTGATGACATCCTGATTATTATTAATAACACCTGACATTGATTTTGCAGAGGCTGTGGTCGCGTTAGCTGGTGGTGTATTGTCATCGGCATCAGGCTCTTCATGCTGTGCACTGTCATTGCCTGCACCTTTAGTTTCAAGAGCACTTATCAGGAAAGTTTTACTGTCTTTTAGAAAAGTACGCAGCTCGGCAAAACTCGGCGCATCACTGATTCCAACATAATCAGTGATGGTATTTTCTAATTGATTGAGATTATCGAGGCTGGCGGTAATGGCTTGAAATGTCTGTTGTAAAGATTCCAGCTCACTGTCTTGGACAGATCCATCAATGGTAGCTTGACTGATTTCTTTTTCATGACTGGTGGCAGTAGATTTGCCAGAGGCGATGCTGATATGACGAAAATTAAAACGTCCTAATGCTTTGGATTGAACTAAAGGTGTTTGTTGTAGCGGTTTGAGTACCGTGTCATGGTCACACAAGGACAGGAGGATATTGATTCTTTCGGTCGGGTCGTTGTCATCATCGGGATCAAGTTGCGGATGCAGATTATCCCAGCGTTGTTCCACCAGCGTTTTAATCAGGGTTAGACCGTCCTGTAAACCTGAAAAACCATCCAGTGCGATAAGGGCGCGTAAGTAGCACATCAATACGCGCAAATCTATGGTTCGGGATAATAACGCTTCTGACTGTTTTTTTATGTCCCGCCAGTTAGGCGGCTCTGCTTCGGTAACGGTGTCGCCCATTTGCTGTTCGGGCTTACCCTTGATTGCTTGTTCGAGTTCGATAAATGCGGGGTCATATTGCAAATCATCACCGCATACATTATCGGGGTCTATGTCCTGTAAATAATCATCAACATTAATAGCCACTTTGCTTCCTCTTGGTTCATAAGAATTTAAGAAATACTTTGTTTGGTTACTACAATTACCGTGACATTATCCTTTGCACCACGCGCCAATGTCTCATTAATCAAGGTATTGGCAATGTCCTGAGGAGCTTCGGTTTGCATTATATGCTCAATCGCATTGAAACTCATTTCTTTATCCAAGCCATCGCTACATAACAGGAAAATATCCTTATCAGATACGTCAAGAATTTCTATATCCAGCTGCAAACAATCCGTTGCACCGACAGCGCGAGTAATAATATTGGAACTTTTAACTGACCAATTGGATGAATCGGTATCATTGTCTGCGGAATGATCTTGAGTAAGTTGTTGTAACCGATTATTTCTAAGACGATACAACCGACTATCTCCCGCCCATAAAAAAGCGCATTGCTGTGAATCACATACCAGACTGACCACAGTACTGCCTACCAGCTGATTTTCATATTGTTCCGCCGCCAGTTGCCGTAAGCTGGCATTCACATTTTTCAAGCACCGCTCTACGTCTTGAACGTAGCTTTCCAATGGCTCTGTCGGCGATAATTCATTTAAGGTATTAACCACCAACTGACTGGCAACGTCCCCTGCTTTATGTCCGCCCATCCCATCAGCAACCACCCACAAACCTGCTTCGGGTCTGTTTAACAACGAATCTTCATTATGTTTGCGCCGTTTACCCGTATGGGTAATTGCCCATGATTGCCAACAGGGTTTTATCAATGCAGCGTTATCACCCGCGAGAATACTGCTTAAACTCGGATGCCCTGACTCGGTTGCCTGAGTATTCACGGGGCTGTCATTGCTACTTGCAAGCTCATCTTTATTATTCATTCTACCTCTTAAAAACTCAGAAAAGTGGCTGATAGGCGGTAAGCCCTCACACGCTAACAATGCAGGTTGTACATGATCCGAACCCTCATTACTCCATAAACTGTAGCCCGACATAAAACTGGCAAGTAATTGAGCATTGAGTCCGATAAAAGCATCACCCATTTGCCCGACATTATCCATTGCCGTATAAAAAGTTTTTTTCTCGCTGGGTAATGATTGTTTGAAAAATGGATTAGCGGGTACGGAGAACACAGGGATAGTTTGAATCAGTTGATCGAAGCCATTAATATCCACACTACCTTCTAAAGCGGTTAACGCCGCATCTTCCAGTTGTTCAAACCACACATTACCCGCTGTGAATAAAAACGGCAACGGCGGCGATTGGTCGAAGACCACTGCAACGGTCAACGGATAATACCGCCCGACTCTATCAACGCTGGGCATGACAATACCTGCCACAGCTTTATCACCGCACACGCCCTCGCTTAATAAAAATCGCCATATCGGGCTGGTTAAATAGCTGTTCAACCATTGCTCACCTAGCTCTTCATGACTGGCAGCGATACCGCTTTGCAACCAGTTATCCCACGGTTTGATAAATTCAGCGGGCAAGCGTCTGGAAACAAAATCGCCGATGATGGGTAACTTACCGTAAAAACCAGTGGTTGTATTTACGTTCGTCATTTACAAACTCGCAGGAAATCGAACGGTATCGAATACGCTCAGTGAGAATGGATTATCCACGCTACTGGCACTGAGTTCATAACGCGCCTGTACGCCGTCTATATCAAAAGTAAGCAGGTATTTGGTCTGGTCTATTTTTTGAATCCGCGCCATATCCAACACCCTGAACCACGCCCATTGCCCTTCGACTTCTTTATGTAATTTTTTGCCGTCTTTAGTATCAAAACCGAAACTGACCAAGCGACTGCCATCCGTTCCCGGCCATGCAAACGGCGCACTTTTGCCCATTTCCATTGCACCCAATTTGCTTTGCTGACCTTCAATGTTCAACCAAAATGCCGTGGCGTTCGGGTCTAGGGATAACGGTTTTAAATTGAATTTTACCGACGGAGTCGTACCGCCACCTGCAAAAAATAATTGCCGTATTTTGCTCGCCGCTTGTAGCTGATTCAATACGGCGGGCGATACCGCAATCGCCTGATTATTTTGGGTAATCATGCGCCAGTTTTTGCCGCTGGTATCGACAAAGGTTTTTAAATTGTTATTAAAAAATAAATCCACAATGCCACCCTGCGCAAAAAAGCGGCTGAAATCTTCCAGCGTCACTTCTTTAGTACTGGCTCTGGCAAACGGATAACGCCCTTGAATCCCCGATGAATACAACGGCATCACTTCACTTTGCCACAACCGCCCTAACTGACTTTTACTGCTGTCCATAATAATTTCCTGATTACCAGCCGCTAAGGTTTGCGTCATACTTTTCAGCGGTTCGGGTAAATGTGCAGATTCGGCTTTCATTTGTGCCACAGGATCGCCACCGCCACCTTGCGCGGCGATTTTAATGGCTTCACCACCCACATTGGATGTGCCGCTCAGGTTGATGACATGAACGTAAAGCTGTTTTAAAATTTCCATTGTGCGTTCTAACGGCACAGGCGCAGTGCCTTTTACTAACACGGTTAAGTCTTTATAACGCGCTTCCACATCAGTACCTAAGGGTTTGGCAGGTTGCCCCAACACCTCGGATTTAGCCGCCGCTAATAATTTAGCCGTACGGCTGTCCACAGGCGCAACAACTCCTGCGGCTTGTAACTTGTTGGCGGCATCTTCTGGACTGGGCGGCTTAACCGTCAAGGCAGTTTCTTTATTCAACGCCTCCAGTAACTTACGCAACGGTGAATCAGGTGCGGACGCAAATTCCAGCACTTCAACCGATTGCTGGGCGTTACTGACGGCTTTGATTTTCAGATTGGCAAGAAGTCCATCCCAGTATTGGATATAGTCTTTATAGTAATAGTCACGAATCGCCTCTTGCAATTTATCACTATCAATCAAATCCGTTTTCGCGGTCTCGCCCAGCACCCAACTGCCTGTCACCGATTCTTCGGCTTGGTCTTTGCTTTGCTTGAGAAAAAACGAATAAAAACCATCGTAAGTGAATAAATAGGGAATCGTCTGCGCTGCCAGTGTGCCGTTTTTCGTGGCAAATACGCGGTCGGCATTAATGCCTAAGGCATCAAGCAATTTAAAATCTTGGGTTTTATTTTGCAGTGCGTCATTTTTAATGCGCATATACACTTGTTGCGCAACAGGAATTTGATTCAGAATACCGCGTGCGGCGGCAATCAGACGGTCATCCAGCACTTGTTTTTCAGGCGGTAATGCCAGTAAGGCATTCAAATGTTCAAACAGCTTTGCTTGGGTTTCGGTATCGGTGGCGTAGGTGGTTTCCCAATCGACTTTCACCCACGGATTGACCGATTCGGCTTTGAAATGTGTGCTGTCACCCAGCATTAAATACACTTCCAGTAAAGAATACAGCATATCAGGATTGTTCATTTTTTCTCTGATACGTTGTTCCAAACGGGTTTTAATCAGCGGCAGGAATTGTTTTTGCAATAAAGTGTGATAGGTTTCCAGAATCACAGGCTGTAATTTATCACCTTGATATAAACCAAAGGTCATTAACCAAGGCACATCATCGGTATACACTTGGGTAATCGCCTGCATAGCGTTCATGCGTTTTAACAACGCGGAAAAATCCGTTTGCCAATTGGGTGTGGTCGCGGCAACGGTATCGTATTGTTGAATTTTTTGGTTTAGCTCATCTAACGCACTTTGATTTTTGTTGTAGCTGGTCAGCCACAAGCCTGACATCAAAATAATAAACGCTAAAGAGCCGACATAAATGCCTTGGCGCATTAAGGTTTGCAAGCGTTCCAGACGTGGATTGACACCAACCAGCAAGGCTTCTTCAAAAATAACCTCTTTCAGCAAGCGGGTAATAAAATAACTTTTCCCTTTGCCGCTCAATAACGGCACGCTGAATCTGTCCAGCTTAAACGTGTGCGCCAGCATTCCCATTAAACGGTCAATCGGCGTGCCTTCCTGCGTACCACTGGTGAAATAAACGCCGCGCAAATACGGCGCACTTTGATAACGGTTTGCGCCGTAGCATTCCTGTAAAAAGCTCAACGCGCTTTCGCGCAGTAATGCCATGCGTTGCGGAAACCCAAAAATCAACGCCCGCCGCGCTAAATCACGTTCTTCCTGTAAGCGTCTGGGTAAATGGGCGTTAATACGATTTAATAAATCATCAAAATCTTTGCCGACGCGAGTCATAACATCAACAGGATTTTCAGTATCTTCGGCAGGAAACGTTACGCCCCATACTTGCTCACGCTCTTCTTTGCTGAGTGTCGCAAAAAAATCATTAAACCCTGCCACTAAATCAGCTTTGGTGAACAGCATATAAATAGGAAAGCGAATGCCGAATTGCGTGTGTAGTTCTTCAATCCGTTGGCGAATGGCTTGCGCGTGTTGACTGCGTTCTTCGTCGGTTTGTCTGAGCAAATCAGACAAACTCATGGTAATTAATACGCCGTTCACAGGTCGTCTGGGGCGGTGTTTTTTCAATAACTCCAAAAAGCCCAGCCACGCCGCTTTATCAACCGCTTCATGACTGTCTTGGGTGACATATCGCCCTGCGGTATCGAGTAACACTGCTTGGTCGGTAAACCACCAATCACAATTGCGTGTGCCGCCGACTCCGCGCACCGCGCCTTTGCCGAATTTGTCCGCTAATGGAAATTCCAGCCCTGAATTAATCAACGCGGTGGTTTTACCCGAACCGGGAGGCCCGATGATGATGTACCACGGTAAATCGTAGAGATAATGTTGTCCGCGTGCGTTTTTCGCGCCTTTTTTTAAAGTTTGTAAGGCTTCGTCAAAATGCTTGGCGATGGTGTTAATTTCGGCATCGGCTTCTTGAGCCAGTGCGTCTGCGGGCGCGACCAGTTCATCTGCCATTTGCGCATTTGCCCGATTCGCCTGCACTTGGATGCGTAAATTATTCAAGCCCCACAATACGACAATAGCCAGAATCACCACTAATCTGACGGTATCCGATTCCAGTGGTACATGACCCGCAACAGCAATCAGTGCGCCAAAAAACCAAATCAATACACTCAGGGCAATAATGCCGAGTAGCTGAATAACCCATTTCTTCTGAAAAAATTCAATCACTGTTCTCATGGCTTATCCTTGGCTATAAAATGATTTCAACGCGGCGATTCATGGCTTTATGCTCAGAGCTGTCATTAGGTACCATCGGTTGACTGTCTGCCCTGCCCTCCGACACTATCGGGGCAACCATTTGATTGCTGCTCATTAATCGCTCGGCAACCGATACTGCGCGGGCTTTGGATAAATCCCAGTTGGAGGGGAATTTTGCCGAAATCATCCTGTCGCTGTCAGTGTGTCCGACCACGGTGATACGCTCAGACACTTTGCTTAACGCCAGACTGATTCTGTTCAGTAAATCATCGTATTGCGGCATAATTTTATCGTTGCCTGAGGCAAAAAAGTTTTTCCCGATGATGCGCACCACGGTTCTACCGTTGAGTTTTAACACTTCCACTTCACTTCTATCCACTTCGGGTTTAAGAAAGGTTGCTATTTCATCCAGTTGGGAAACAGTGGCGACGGGGACAACAGGCGCGGCTTGCGCCACTGGCACAGGTGCGGCTATGTTGAAGCTGTCTTTCAAAGCGTACAACTTACCGAACAGCGGATCGGACGCAGCGTTAATCAACAACAGAAACCCTAAAAAGCTCAGCATCAACAATAATGCGGCAACTGAACCGATTACCCAAAACGGGATTAATCTGGCAAGTACGTTACGTTTGTCTTTAATGCCCTGCCAATGCAGCGATAAATTACGTTCCACATCACCGCGTTGCCGCTGGATGATTTGATAGGCGTTTTCGCGGATTTCTTCCAGTTTGCTTAAGCCATGATCTTCAACGCGGTAGCGACCTCGAAAGCCTAAGCACAGGGCAAAATACAATAATTCCAATAAATCTAAATGCGTTCCGGGTTGCTGCATACAGTTTTTTAAAATCAGAAAAAACTTTTCGCCACCCCACGCTTCTTTATGGAAAAAAATCAACAGGCTTTGTGTACCCCAAATGCTGTTAGATCCCCACGGGGTATTCAGTACCGTTTCATCCAGTAAGGTGCAGAGTGCGTAACGCGCCGCCTGTACTTGTTCGCTGGCAACACCCTGATTTTTAATCCTGAGTTCAAAGTGTTTTATTTCGTCGATAATACTGGCTCTTAAACCCTCAACATCGGGATGTGCCGCCGTATTGCGCAGTTGTGCAACGATAGACAGCAAGGAAATAGCCGCGCCTGTGATGGGATTATTGGTTGCACCCGCTATTGCTCACGCAGGTTCGCGGAAATGCCCGTATTAACAGGACTGGGCTGCGGATTGACTGGCGGTATTGATGTTTGTGGTTTTCGACCCCCGGGCATCGGTCTGAGTATTGTTTTGTCATCATCAATGTAGCTATTGCCAAAAGGATCATCTTTGCTCATGGTCTTATCCGTTTTTGATTGCCCAGAATTCTAATTCTAGCTGTGGAAACTCACCTGCAATATGGATGGCAAAACCACCCGACGTGTGCATTTGTTTCCACATCTCACTTTGTTTATTCAATTCAAAATACGCAAAACCCGCATGGAAGGGAATTTGCCTCGGTGCAACGGGCAAGGCATGAATAGTAATGCCGGGCAGGTTATTGTTAATCAATAAATTTATTTTTTCCACCGGCCCAATTTTTACCTGCATGGGAAAGCCGCTGCGTAATTGTTCAATGGATACTTGGGCATTCGCCGCTAATACAAATACCGCATCTTTCAGCAAATTAGGATCAGGTAGTTTCGCACCCCGCACACCGTATTTTGGTGCTGTTAGAGGAATAAATATCGCGTTTTGTTCCAGTACCGAACTGAGTAAATGCCGTAATTCATCCATGACCTGCTTAAAAGTTTTTTGCAAATCATCATGCGTATAGGCAGAAAAACTAATCGGGCGTTTATTGGCTTTGCAAAAGGTCGATAATTCACCTGCCAACTGCACCGCAAGACGATAAAAATTTTCAGGGTGTATACACGGGACATTTTGTAAATGTTCAAACAGCGGCTCAACCCGATTGACTACTTGCAACAGCATATAATCGGAAATTTCCGCAACGCCACCTCGACCCGATTCAGATGCCCGCCCACCCAAGGCTTCACCGCGTGTATGCAGTAATCCTGACAACTCTTTGATGTAGCCTTTTAACTGGGGAATGGCATTACAATCGACATTAGGTGGAATATAGCCTTCATCGAGAATAACGTTTTTATCAATGCGTGATTCAATGACACGGGCAATACCGATACAAATATGCCCTGCCCGCTCTTGTCGTTCCAGCATTAAGGTGGTGTGTAGTTTGGCAATCATGACAGCGGAGGTCGCATTAGTGGCGACATTGGCATCTCTGACTTCACATTCAGCGGCGTGGTAACGCGCCAGATTATTAGGATTTTCATCGGTATCAACTTCAACCGAGCCTTTGCGTTGTGCGGGTATTGACAGATAAATAATGTTGTTTTGTACGTCGGTGGGGATGTCGATGGGTAGTGGTAATTCATCGTCTTCGGGGAGGTTAAATGGCGTACCATCGGGGAAAATGCCGCTGCATTCTGCCAGTGAGAATTTGCCCATGCCCAGTTGGCGGGAGTCAATTTTGAGTTTTTTTATACCCCAGTCGTAAGGTTGCAAGCCGCCGCACCGCTCACGCACCAAGGTTTCCAGATAGCGATCATGTTGTTGAAAATGTTGCGGTCTAAGGAACATTCCTTCCGACCAGACAGTTTTGTTATTTTCTGACATTGAATATCGCACTCCTGTTAATTGAATCGTCGGTGCGGATTTATCAGCACCGACAAATAATGATAATAACGCGCTGTATAGCCTATTTACCGTGGGGGGTTTTTAATAGTGCCATTTGTTTTTCATACGCTTTTACAAATTCTTCACCGAAAAAGTTTTCCACCGCATCATCAACGGTATTGTGGTAGGTTTCTTCGTATTTTTCCCAGCACTTGGCTTTTTTCTGTAGCACCATACCGTATTCAAATTGTTTTTCGATGACTTTAGGATCAAAACTGTGCAACAAATGGGTTAATGATGCCTGAATACCTGCCTGCATAGCCAATTGATGATTCATCACATCGTCAAAGGCTTCTTCAATAGCGACTGTTGAAGCGACAAAACCATCGGTTTTATTTTCCAGCAATTGGCGCAAGACATCATCAGTTGAAACGGTAAATTTTAACGGATTATTATTGGTCGCTCGGATGACCGTCATATTAACCCGACATAAACTTTTAAATTCTGCTCGACTTCTTAATATGGCAATCGTGCCATCAATCAGTTTTCTGAACATCTGTCCGATTCTGAGTAGCGTTTCGGCTTGCTGTTCAGGATGAATTTCTTCGCATTCTACCGCCGCGCCTTGCAAAAACGCATTAAATAATGCGCTATCAGCTGGGCTGGTGGTATTGGTTTCCCGCTGTGCAACGGGAGCTATGTTGTTATATTCAGGCTCGGCAGGTTTGCGCTCACTGGCAATGGGTGTTGCTGGCGCGTCATTATCAGCAAACAGCGCGGCGAGACTATCGGGATTTACGCTCGGTGTTTCACGGCTTGGCGGTTGGTTTACGCTAACTTTACTGATAGCCGAGTCAAAAAAATCTTCAAAATCAGGCTGTGCGGGTGCTTTATTATGAACAGGTTGCGGCGAAAACGCGGCGGTCTCAGGTGCAGCAAAAAGATCATCAAAACTAAAGTCTTCTGGAATTTGTTCAACAGCGGGGGCAGAAAAGATAACAGGAGCAGGGGTCGGTGCGGGCATAATCTCAGGCGCAATATAGCTGTCAAACAGCGGCGATTGATTGTCCTGTAAATGGCTTGCAAAGTCGGCAGGCTGGCTGAATGACTCAGATTGCACCAGTTCTTCATGACTCGGAAAATTATCAGCCATTAAACTGTTGAACCCCATATCATCCATGTCTACCCAAGGTTCATCGACGGAAAGAAAGGCTTTCGGCTCAGGTATGGTTCGGTCTCTGGTAAAGGAGAAGTCGGGGAAGTCATCGACAATGGATTGATTGGCAATAGAAACCGCAATTTCATATTCGCCGATTCTTAATAATGTCCCGTTATCAAGGCGCACAGTGGCATTGTGTAATGCGGGTTCTGAGCCATTAATGAGGACACCGCTTAAACTGGTATCCGACAGGTAATAATAGCCGTTTTCCATTTTGATGGAGGCATGATGTCTGGAGACGAATTTTTCGGTATCAGGCAGCATGAGGGTATTGTCATCAGACCGACCGATACTACCGCCTTCACTGCTGATGAAGACAGGGTTGATTTCGTTAATAGGTCGGTTTTTAAATGATAGTACGGTTAATGTTAAGCTCATAGTCAGTCACGTTGTTTTCAAAATAGCATCACGTTAGTGTAACCAACTATAGCTTGCTTGCAAACCACAACAATAATCACCAATTACCCACCAAAACAAACGGTGACCAATAATAGGGGTGTTTTAAATCATTGCTTCTGAGTAATGCCAGTTGTGCTTGGCGCAATGCTTGCGCTTTAGGAAGCGTGTTCAAATTGCTATAAAAATTTCTCATAAACGACGCAGTTGCCGCATCATTCACTGACCATAATGTCCCAATGGCACTCATGGCATTGGTTTTAATAGCAATACCGCTAAATCCCAGTAATGCCCTATCGTCACCTTCGGCGGTCTGACAGGCACTGAGGGTTAATAAACTGATGGGGTTTTTCTTGATGTTTTTGTTGCTCAGTATGGTCTGAAAATCACGCAGTTTAAGGTTGCGATCATACGTCATCACAAAACTGTCATCGGCACTTTTACCGAAATAACCGTGTGAAGCAACATGAATAATTGAATAATCACCTGAGCCTATGGAGTCATTAAAACCGTCGTAGGTAAATGATTGATTCAATAAAGTCGTGTTATCCATGTTTTTTTGTAAATCGGACACTTCATTAGTGACACTGGGCAGACTGAGTTTTTCTACTAATAGCGAGCGGGTTTGTTTTTTATCGGTTGTCGATGACATCGGCCCCATGTCAACAATGCCGCGTTCACCAAGCACGCCTTTGACTGGACTGCGCAATAATTCATCCACCGACGCGCCGTCAGGCTTACTGAGCGCGGCAATCAATGCGTTAGGTTTTTTGTGTTCGGTTGCCAGATTTTTTTTCAGGGTTAAACCGGGTAAGGTCACGATGGCGTAATCTTCAATAGCGAATTTTTTGCCGTTCAGTAATGCCGCATAAGGCACTTGACGTAATGAACCATCGGGAACATACACAACGGTACTGATTTTTTTAGCTTTTAGCGTGTCATCATAAGCCTTGAGCAACCAGCTATACATTTTGCGTGAATCGGGGCGGTAATTACCTACGCCATCACGCAAATACTGTGCTATTTCTGCCGCTGTATCAATCACTTCACTGGATGAAATAGCGACGGATTGCTGCTCAAAGTCCTTACTCTCTCCCGCTCGAAATAACAATTCAATGCGGTCAGGTAAAATAATGGGATACACAATACCAATATCGGGCAGTAGCGCGGTTTTTAAATTGAGCGATACGTCTTCGGCAACCAGACAGCGGTCGTTGAAAAAATCTTCCAGTTCGTTTTGTTTAATGGTTTCCATTGCATCAATCGCCTGCCCTAACAAGCGTTGTTTTTCTTCACCTGCTGGAGCTTTGGCAGCTTGCAACAAAAATATATCCGCCGAGCCGCGATAAATGGGATCAATGATTTCTTTAATGGAGGAATGCCCGTTATGAAAGGTCACAGGCAAACTATGACGAACATCCGCCAGATGCTTAACGGCACGCTGATAGGCTTGCAACGCGGCATTCATATCACCCGCCGCATACAACAATTTGCCGTTTTGTATTTCCCATTGCATTAATAAATCCGTGGCATTGACTTGCTGGGCATCAAAAATGGCTTTATCCAGCCACACTAATGCGTCCTGATTAAGTTGCTGTACGGCATACAAACGCGCCAGATAACCTTCGGCTTGTGAACGTAATCGAACCTGTGCAGTGGTGTCTGCCAATTGATAGGCGTTATCGAGAACGTAGTAGGTGCTTTTCAGCAGTTGTTGTTTTGCTACGGTTGCGGTGTCATCGGTCGCAAGTGCCAATAATTGCTCACCAATAGCGAGCAGCAGGTTTATTTTAACGGGCGTATTGTTCAGTTTTAATGCGTCGTTGCTGACAGTTTCCAAGAGGCGTAAGCGATTGTTCGCATTGGTTTCCAGCTCCGCCTGATTGACACGGATACCCACTATCAGCTCGTCATTGTGTGCGGTTTGCGCATTTTTTAACGCATTGGCAAAACTCATTGCCGCGTTATCAGGCTGTTGCAAACTCAGATACAACATACCCAGATAATCATCAATCAACGCGGCAAGTGCGGGTGAATTAAGCGATTTAACCAGCAAACTGCTTTTTTCCAGCAACGGCTGGGCTTTGACATTATCTCTGGCTAAATAGTAGTTGTAGCCTAATGCCGCCATTGCCATTGCCTGTGTCAGCTTGTCGCCCGTCTGTTGCGCCTGTGCCAGAACCGCCGAAAATTTACTTGCCGCCAACACATAATTACCTTGATCTCGGTAGCTTTCACCTGATGCCAGCGTCGCTTGAACATCAGGCGCAGGTGCAGCTGCTAGGGCAGTGGAAAAAGCCAGCAGTGCCAACAGTAATAATTTTGCCATGAGTGTATTTCCCAGATTAAAACGCAACTAAGCCTACCTTGAAATGAATGCCATCATCCTGAACATTTCGCGCCGTTCCTGTGGGTAACGTGACATTGCTAATGTCATGCGCCCAGAAAAACTCGGTATTGATATGGCTATAATGCCAATCAAAACCAATGCCGACGGAATGCAGATAATCTTTTTTAGGGTCTAAATTCGACTGCGTGGCATTATTCCACGCACCGCCATAATCCATAAACGGAATTAGAAATAAACTATGTTCGGCTTTATAGTCACCACCGAACAGCGGATAACGAAAATCTATGCCTGTATTAAAACCATTATCGCGGACATAATAATTTTCCCGATACCCGCGAACACTGTACACCCCGCCCACGGCAAAACGTTCCATAGGCAATAATGGATTTGCCGACTGTTGTACCGCGCCTCTCAAAATCACTTGCGCACCGTTGTCCATCACACGGTGACTGTATTGCGCCTGACCTAGCCAACTGAAAAATTCACTGCTGGGCAATAAATCATCATGTTGAATAGTCGAATCAAACGCATTTAAACCTTTACTGAATGTTGAACGCGCGACAAACGCATTATCTGTACCCTGTTGCGCGTATTGTTGCCATAATCGCAGTGCTGTCACCCGTGTTGTCCCATCATTCAACGGCAGACCTTCGGTAAACGAGAACGGCTGATCCAACAAAGTTGAGTCACTTTTGCGCACCGATAAATTGACCCCTGCTTTTACATCAATACCCGCATTACGATAGACAGGCTGACTCAATCCACCTTCGTAACCGATTACGTCGGTTTTTATATCCAATTGTTTAATGGGGTTTTCTATCAGTGATGAGCTCGTATTCGTGTAGCGAAACGTCGCATGGGTATCATAAGCATTGAGCGGTATATCTATGCCTGTATTCACACCCAGAGAACCGCCTGTCGCCTGAAAATTGGCATCAATACGTTCGCCGTAACCGCTCAGATTATCTACCCAACCGCCAACACGCCCCGTATAACTGCCCACTGTCGGTGTCGTATAGTTATCGGCATCCGCATACAATTGATAAGGTCTGGCTCTGGTGACTTTGACCGCTAAAATACTTTCACCCGACTGCGCTCCAGGTAGCAGATTACCATTTAAACGCTCAATTAACGGATCGTTCAGCAGTTGCTCATATTTTTCCTGCAAATTTTTAAAATTAAGCGGTTCGCCCGCACCGAGCATCAGCCGATCACGCACATAATCTTCCTGTAACCGCTCCATGCCTTCCAAACGCACTTCGGTTAATTTGCCTTCGATAATTTTAACCTGTAACACACCATTAGTGACCGATTGCGCAGGAATAAGCACACCTGAGTTAATGTAGCCCGCATCAACATAGAGTGCGGTAATACGACTGCGCAATTCTTCCAGCTCTCTGCCCGTTATCGGGCGATTTAAAAACGACGCACTGATTTGTTGCAATTGCTCATTACTGAACACGGTATTGCCTGTAAATGACACGGTGTTTAATTGTAAACTGCCTTGTTTGCTTGTCGGTAACGGCTTGGGTGCAGGCGGTAATACAAAACCGTCAGCCGCCTTTTTATCGCGAAATTCAGGCGTATCAAGCTGTTTTTGACTGGGGGCAATCACTGCATTCGGGCCTTGTAAATGGTTGGCAGAAATAACATTGCTCAGCCCGCCAAAATTCGGTTCACTCAAAGCCAATGTGCTAATGCAGCAACCTGTTAAAACCGTCATTACTCGCACCGAGTACCAGCTTGTCAGTCGCGGCAACACATAATTTTCAGGAGGTATTTTCATGATTGTTCTCATCGGCATTTATCTGATTCATTCAAATGTGTAGCAGGCGTTGGTTTTTTAGCGTTCACCCCTGTGTTTGGTACTAACGAATAAGGGGCTTGCAAGCTGACTGGCGGAATGTAATTCGCCACACCCTTGGAAATTAAACTGCTTTTGTCCTCACCTTCACAAGGACTGAGTTTTTTTTGTTCGACACTGGTCAACACAGGATTTTTAACCAGCGTCGCATTCACCGCATCCGCAGGAATTTCTCTGACCACAGGCGCAACAACTTGCATCACTGGCGGGGGTTGCTCTACAACAGGTGCGACTTCTACAACAGGTGCGACTTCTATGACAGCAGGGACTTCTACGACAGGTGTAGTAATTATTTGGTTATTAGTAATTGTGATAGTAGGCGGTGGTGGATAGCCAAAGGATAGCGGTCTAGGCGAATTTAAAACAGCGGCGGTGTTTAGCGGAACACTCAGCGTAGAATTGTTCGGACTGGTTGTTAAGCCAAAAATCGCACCGTTACTAAAAATCACCCTGTCGGCTTTATCGCCGATAAGCAGATAGGATGGCGGTGTAGTCACCACGCTACCTGTTACACCATTCGGATTGAAAAACCAAAAAGTCGCGGGTGAACCCACTGACACCTGCCCTATAGTCGAACTGAATGTCCCATTAAGAGTGGACGCGCTCGCCCCCGTCACACGACTGATGACATTAGTCACCCCCGCGCAACCATTCGGGCATTGAAATAATGCGGTATCGCCCGCCGCTATACCAAACTGACTAAAACTGAAAAACAGATTAGAGCCGTTGCGTGTACCGTTGGCATTCAAGCCGTCGCCATTAATAGTGATGGTTTGATTCGGGCCTATGATATTGGCAAAATTCTGATTTATCCCTGTCCCTGTTCCCGTCGTACCATCCATCGTAATAGGCGATTGCGCATGGGCAACACTGGATATGCCAATAATCAGGGTAATCAATATCTTGGGTGAAAATACAGGAGATGACATATTCATTTCAATCTCTCAAAAAATCTTTTAATTGTGTAAGGCAGTATAGCCCAATCATTATAAATCAACATCACTTAGCCCTGATTGCATTCAAACGGTTCCTCTATGGGCAACAATGGTGTTGATTCGGTCGATGTCAACGACACCGCACCCGTTGCGGTCGTCACTACCGAATAAGGCACTTGAGAACTGACTTCGGGAATATAATTAGCCACACCCTTGAAATTTAATGTGCTTTGACTGTGACTGTCACAAGGATTATCAGGCAATTCGGGAATAGCATTACTCACCACCATAGCTGCCGAAATATCCCTTGTTAAAGTGCCGATATTATCTTCAGGATTTAACGAAATGCGATTATTAATAAGGATTTTTGAATTACTGGGGGCATCGAGAAAATTCTTGCCTGTTTTCAGCCCTATAATAGATGAGTTGCGTCCTATTAATACTTTTGGATATACAATATCTGCCGAATTAAAAACATTCAGTGTGATTGATGTATCTGATTTAATACCTGATTTATCCAAATTTAAAAAATAATCCGATATATTTACCGCACCGACATTCGTCATGGTTGCATCCTTCATTTTAAAATAGCGTGGCAGACGAGCATCATTCATTGCATCGGCTTTGACAACAGAATTAAAATTAATATCGCCATTTGTCGTACCGACAATCGCATTTAATCCACCCAAATAAACCGTTTGTGCAGTGACTTCCATATTACCGCTGTTATTCTTATTAATAACGCCACCGTCTGATACCCGCAACGCATACTGCTCTTTATTCGTCGCATCGGTAAACTGATTATTGCGATTCAGGTTTTTTGCAGCAACCAATGCGTCAGGATAAACAATTAAATTACCCGCGTGATTGATGCCGACATTAATCGCCGAGCCATTGTCTTCAACCACCACTTGTCCGCCTGCACTTTGTCTATTGGGAGCTGAACCGTTTTCGCTACTGGCGTGAGCGATAAGCGTCAGATCACCTGCCCCCATATTTTTTTCAATAATACCGCCTTGCTGCACCAATAACGAACCGCCTGTTGTGGTAGCCGTCAACTGCCCTGTATTATTTAACGCCGTACCTGCGCCGACTGTAGCGGCATAATGACCCGTATTATCAGCCGTCAATTTACCCGCCGTATTAACCGTTAAATTACCCCCTGCCAGTGCGTAAAATTCACCTGAATTTAACGCTGTCACATTCGCCGCATTGCTGATAGTAAACGCGCCGCCTGCTATTGCCAGTGCCGATCCTGAATTACTAAAAATAATTCGAGAGCCGTCATTAACTGACAAATCCCGTTTAGCAGTGACTCCACCTGAGGATTTATTTAAATTAATATTGGCAGTCAATCCCGTATTAATTAAATCACGCCCTGCATAGACTGCTTCGCCATTGATAACAGCATAATTAATTAAATCTACGCCTGCAATTGCACCATTATTAATAGTGCCACCGACATTATTGATAATATCTGTACCCGCTGCTGCATTACCTGCTATTGATTGATAATTAGCTAATGTACCTGTTATAGCCTCAGCATTCCCCTGAATAATGCCATAATTATTTATATCGGTCTTCGCTGACGCACTGCCTTTAATAATACCTGCGGGCTGATTTAATAACTGTCCATTAGTGACAATAGCACTATTTGCAATTGTGCCGCTATTATCCAATTTATCGCTTGCAATCGCATTACCAGCAATTAAATTGGTATTGGTTAATGACCCTGCACTGGCAATAGCATCGGAATAAATAATCCCCGTATTGATTAATCTTGGTGCAACAACAGCAGCACCGTTTGCTTGAGCAGTCCCTGTAATAATACCTTTATTATCTAATGTCATGCCAGCGGTAGCACTTTTACCAATGATACCAACAGCATTATTGATTATGTCAGCACCCGCATTGGCATTACCTGCGATTGCATTATAATTAGTTAATGCTCCATTAATTGCTTGAGTATCGCCTTGAATAACACCATAATTATTTATATCGGTCTTCGCTGACACACTGCCTTTAATAATACCCGCCGCTTTATTTAATAACTGTCCATTCACTACAACGGCATTTTTTTCAATCGTACCATTATTATCAAGTTTACCGTCTGCAATTGCATTACCAGTAATTAAATTGGTATTGGTTAATGATGCGGTACTTGCAATAGCATTGTTTCTAATAACACCCTTATTATCCAGAGATGCGCCCGTCGCATCATTCCCTATGAAGTTCAAATTCGTCAGCGTACCCGTTGTTGCTTCCGCATTACCCGTAATTATTCCGCTGTTATTTATGTCGGTACTCGCCTTTGCGTTGCCATTAATAATCGCCGATGCTGAATTAGTAATACTGGCATTGCTGCCGCCATTTACTGTACCGCTTCCTGAAATTGTCGCCGTCGTAGAGCCGTTAATTGTGCCGTCGTTGATTATTCTTACGAGGGCATTACCGCCAATAACGCCTGTGTTAATCAATTCGCTGTTAAAATCACCATTGACTGTCGCATTTTTGGCATTAATACGTTCCGTTATCGCATTACCCTGAATAGTTCCGCTATTATCAAGTTTTGTGCTGGCATAAGCATTATTCACAATAATACCGCTATTCACTATATCAGTAGTCGCTTTTGCATCTCCCTGAATAACACCTGAGTTTGAGTTAATAACACGCCCCGTTTTAATACCTTTTATTGTACCGCCTCCAGAAATACCCGTGTTTACATCCGCAATAGCAGAACCGGTGATTATGCCATTATTGGTAATATTAACGGCGGCATTGCCCTCGATAGTTCCCGTATTAATTAATTCACTGTTTAAATCACCATTAACGGTTGTACCTTGAGGATTAATATATTCTGTAGTAGCATTACCCTGAATAGTACCGCTATTATTCAGCTTTCTATTCGCAGTGGTATTTTTACCGATAGTGCCAGACGCATTATTTATTAAATCTGTCCCTGCTATCGCATTACCATTAATGATATTGCTATTGGTTAATGTACCCGTTGTTGCTTCAGCATCACCAGTAATAACACCATTATTCACTATATCGGCATTCGCCTTGGCATTACCATTAATAACTCCCGTACCTGAATTATTGAGTATCGTACCCGCAGTCGCATTAAATGTTATTCCTATGGGCGGCGGTGTAAAACCTATCGTTCCTCTATTGGTTATCGCGCCATTTTTTGCAGTGGCATTTTTACCGATGGTGCTGGAAACATCGTTTATTAAATTTGTCCCCGCCAGTGCATTGCCATTGACAGTATTGGTATTCGTTAATGTGCCCGTAGTCGCTTCTGCATTGCCATTAATAATCCCGTTATTTATTATATTGGTAGTCGCTTTTGCGTTACCCTGAATACTGCCAGACGTTGCATTGGTGATACTCGCATTTGTATTACCCGCTACGATGCCATTTCCCGAAATAGTCGCTGTTGTTGAGCCGTTAATGATGCCGTTGTTGATAATATTGACAGTAGCATCACCATCAATATGCCCCGTATTAATTAATTCACTGTCAAAATTAATATTAACCGTTTGACCTTGTGGATTAATACGTTCGGTGGTCGCATTACCATGAATAATACCGCTATTATTTATATCCGTCCCCGCCGTTATATCAGCGGTTAATTCGGAAGCGGCATCGACTGTTATTTTACCTTGTGCGGCTATGTTCAGCGTGCCACTCGTGTTGGCTTTTTGAACGGGGAGTTGCGAGTTGATAATATCTACATTATTGGCAGAGCTGATTTCAGATGCGCCATTGCCTACGCTGATGGTTGCATCGGTGATGTTGATGTCGCCTGTACTGGCAGCATCAAAACCAAAAGTGTCTGGCGTTCCCGCTGTCAGGGTGGAGTTTTTATCATCCGCTGCCCACATGGTATTGCCATTGGTGTCTTTCAGTTGATTGGCGGTACTGATATGCAAGGCGGCAGGAACATCGACCTGCGCACCTGCGCCCACCGCGACACCTTTCGGATTGAAAACCCAGACATTGGCATTGCCTACTGTGGATTTGAGTGTGCCATTAATCTCGGAAGGATTGCTCCCTGTAACGCGGGTAATAACGTTGGCTATATTGGCTTGACTGGTTGCGGCACTCCCTGTGCCGCACTGACCGCCAGCGCATTGAATATGCGCGGTATCGCCTTGAGTAACGCCTAATTTATCGAAACTGAAGAATAGATTAGCTCCCTTGACCGAGCCATTGGCATTTGCGCCACCCCCTTCAATAATAACGGTTTGATTAGCACCTGCTATACCAGAAAAATCCTGATTGGCACCCGCGCCCGCGCCTGTCGTACCATCCATAGCAATAGGCGATTGGGCGTTGACATCAGGTGAAAATGCCATGGTTAAGGCTGTGGATAGTGCGGCAACTAATATTTTTTGCGGAAACGGGGAAAACAAACTATTCACTTTGGTATCTCAAAAAATCCTTTAAGTACCTAAGAATAGTAGTGTAATGATATAAATCAACAGTGCTGTATATTTGCTGCATCTAACGCAATGCGTAGCGAACTTGTGTCCATGAATATGAACCATTTTTTACCTGTTCAGCAACACTGCCGTCGTCGTTCAGCAATTGAACATTTTTAGGAAACGGTTTGCTACTGACTACAATGGTGACGGTGTTGTTACCTGCAACGCCCTGTACAGGCGCATCAATATTGTCAGGTGGAAAAACAAGCTGTTTATTGGCGGGCAGTAATTTATCGGGCTGACGCGGATTAGGACGCAAGGTACTTAGTTCACCTTTCGCATCACGGTCAATCACGCGAACATAGCGCGGTTCTGTCAACGTGAAGCTCACATAAAAAGGGTCGCCATTTTTATATTCTGGTCTTGATGTTTGTAAATGTACCACGCCATCACTACTGGTGCTGCTGTGACTGATCTCCGTGTTAATCGGCAATGGCTCAGGTGTCGGGGTCGCTACTACAGGTGGTTCAGGCGTGGAAACTGCAGGTGTGGTTACAGGGGGTTCGACAGGTATCGGTTCAGGTGTTGGCGTTTGAGTCTGCGCAATCTCTGGCGTGGGTGCAGAAACTTGTATAGGCGCATCAAACAATTGTTTTTCGGTGGTCAGCTCTTTTGTTGCCCATAACGCCAGTCCCAGCACAATAAACGCACCGCTGCCGATGCCGATATAGTGTAACCACGGGGTTTTAACAGGTCGTAACTTATCCAGTAATTCATAAATAGTGGAGGTACGCAAATCGCGTTCAAACGCTAAAGACTTATTCAGAATATCCATTTGCCGACTATTCAAACCATGAATCGGTGCGGCTTTGTGAGTTTTTTGTTTGTAAAACTGCTTGCCTGTGAGGATTTCGTAGATGACACAGGCAAAGGCATAAATATCATCACGCGCATCGGGCGGATAATCTCTTTGCATTTCAGGCGAGGCATAAGCCACGGTCAACGCACCTAATTCATGCCCGCCGAATTTAGTTTCATCACCTTCGTTTTCATTAATTTTGGAGGCGATACCGAAGTCCAACACTTTAACCACACCTTCATCGGTAATAATAATATTGCCCGGTTTGATGTCACGGTGAACGATGTTATTTTCATGCGCATAAGCCAGCGCGTTGCCGATGCCTTCAATGATAAACCATGCCTGCATTAAACCCATCGGTTCACGATTGAGATAGTCACCCAGCGTTTTGCCGCTCAGGTATTCCATGGTCATGTAAACGTGAGGGCCATCTCTGTCAAAACCGTGAACTTTTATGATGTTCGGGCAGTTTGCCAGCATTTTGGTTCTGTCAAAGTCACTGTATAGGGATCTGACCAGTTGTTTATTAGCGGATAATTCAGGCTTTAATACTTTGATAGCCACATAAGGATCGCGGGCTTCCACTTCTTCCCAGACTTTATTGAGGGCTTTAAACACCGTACCCATACCGCCCTCACCCAACACCGAAACCAGTTGAAAGGTGTTTTTTACCACACTGCCTAAAACCAGTTGACTGTCGGTAGGAGAACCGTCCCCATAGCTACTCATCAAGCGAGTCGCTTCTTCGCTGGTTGTGATTTGCGGAGCGGACAGCGTTGGATTCAGTATCGTTTCGCCGTTAGTTTCTTCTGATTTGATACGGGTAACATCCGTATCATCTGGATTAATGTGCGATTGTTCAAGCATAAAAGAATTAAGCCTTAAAATTTAACTTTAACAAAACTTATCGCCCACTGAACAGCAATGGGCGATTTATTTTGCTTGCGGAGTCATGATTCTCCTGACCGCTTCTATTTTGTCGCAATAATGCGTACGCGTCGATTAACTTCACTGGCAGGGTTGCTGGGGTCAAGTAAATCACTTTTGCCTTTGCCGATAATTTGAATATGTGTGGGAGCGATATTAAAACTACTGACCAGAAAGGATTTTACGGAAGCCGCACGTTCTTCAGATAAAGTTTTGTTATACGCCTGACCGCCAATCGCATCGGTATGACCTTCAACAATAAAACTCAGGTTTTGCAGTTTCCCTGAAGCCAATGCTTCACCGACGGGTCTGAGCTGCTCTTTTGCAGCTTCTGTCAGGTTTGCTGAGTTATAGCCGAAAATAATTTCCATGGATAACGCCGCGACGGTACTTTCCGACGATTTAGGCGTGGCTATGGGCGTTTTTTTAGTTTTTGTTTTGGTACTTTTAGGCGTGGAATTGAGTTTGCTCATGTCAATAGAGCGGGTTTGATTGCCGTTGACATCGCCTTCGTAATCACTATCCTCTGGGGTAGCGGCTGGACTGCTAGTGGTAGCAGGACTCAGTGCGTCAATCACTTGGTCGGTTGAGGGAATTTTTTTGCCGAAATTAACCTCGGCATAAGCGACATTGGTGAATGCCACAATGCCAAACAGACAAAATAACAGGTGTTGTGTTTTCATCGAAATACCCCAAAGAAATATTAAAACAAAGAACGCCCAATTCTTAAGTTAGATGCTTATTCAGGTAACTGAATGAATTATCAGACTGTAAACGGCGTTATAAAATGACTGTCCCTTAATGAATCCGAAAAAATCAACATACCACAAATTCATCATGTGAATATGGCGATAAATTCACCTTTAAAGTAAGAATTATACATAATTCATTCTTACCCTCAAATGAATATAGCCTCCTTATCCCACGTTAGCAGAATTATGCCCATAGGTCAAAACACCCTGTCAGACACAACTTGATAAACAGAATACGATTGTATGGTGAGGTGTTAGAATCCGTGAAAACCGCAAGCAATTATGCTGCTTTTATACCCGCCGTATTTTTTATTTTTCAGGAGCAAAATGGTTTGTTTGAAAAAAATAATGCCCTGTAACAGCTGTTTTGCCTATCTATATGGTTAATAATGATGCAAAAAATTCCCGCTATTATAGTAATACACATCTCCCTAGTAGATTTATGCTTGAATTACACTACTATTGGCATTATGTTAGCGTCATGTAACATATTTTTGTACAGAAATAATTATGTCTGATTTTGATCCGCTTGATGATAATAGCGATGATTTAGCGATTAAAGACGCTAAGCCGCAGCTACAAAGACCACCCTTATATAAAGTAATTTTATTAAACGATGATTTTACGCCTATGGATTTTGTGATTGAGATTTTAATGGGCTTTTTTGCCATGCCTGAGGATAAAGCGACACAGGTCATGCTACAAATACATACGCAAGGTATAGGAGTGTGCGGCACATATACGAAAGACGTAGCAGAAACTAAAGTGTATATAGTCAATGAATATTCGCGTGAGCATCAGCATCCATTGTTGTGCGCGATGGAAGAAGTATAAAGTGGAGCATTTATGTTAAGTAAAGAACTGGAAGTAACCTTAAACACCGCCTTTAAAAATGCACGCGATAAACGGCACGAATTTATCACGGTAGAACATTTATTACTGGCATTACTGGATAATGCGGCGGCAGAAACCATTATGAATGCCTGCGCCTGCAATATAAAAATGCTACGCGGACAGTTGACGCAATTTATTGACGAAACGATTTCCTATATTCCCGAAGGTGTGCAACGGGAAACGCAGCCGACATTAGGATTTCAACGGGTATTACAACGTGCCGTCTTTCATGTACAGGCATCTGACAAAAAAGAAGTGACCGGCGCAAGTTTATTTGTCGCACTATTCAGCGAACAGGACTCTCACGCTGTGTATTTGCTTAACAAACAAGATATAACCCGTCTCGACGTGGTCAATTTTCTGGCGCACGGCACAACAAAAGCCGAGCAGGATCACGATGCCGAAGAACACAACCCTGAATCTAATCAAGCAGATTCAGAAAATGGAGGCAGTGCGTTAGAAAAATACACCACTAATCTGAATGAAGAAGCGCGGCAAGGTCGGATTGACCCCTTAATTGGCAGAGATCTGGAAATTGAACGTACCATTCAAACCTTATGCCGCCGCCGTAAAAATAATCCTTTATTAGTCGGTGAAGCAGGCGTGGGTAAAACCGCGATTGCCGAAGGTTTAGCAAAAAGAATCGTGGAAGGAGAAGTACCTGAAGTCCTAAAAAATAGTGTGATTTATTCGCTCGATTTAGGCGCGTTGGTCGCAGGAACTAAATACCGTGGTGACTTTGAAAAACGTCTGAAAGCGTTAGTCACCAACCTGAAAAAAGAACCCGATTCGATTTTATTCATCGACGAAATTCACACCATTATCGGCGCAGGTTCGGCTTCTGGCGGTGTAATGGATGCGTCTAATCTAATTAAACCCGTACTGGCTTCTGGGCAGTTACGCTGCATCGGCTCAACCACTTATCAAGAATATCGCGGTATTTTTGAAAAAGACCATGCTTTAGCACGTCGCTTTCAAAAAGTGGATGTACTTGAACCCTCGGTTGAAGAAACCATTCTAATTCTGAAAGGTTTGAAAACCCGTTTTGAACAACACCACGATGTGCGCTATTCACCCGAAGCCTTACGCTTGGCGGCTGAATTATCTGACCGTTATATCACCGACCGACATTTACCCGACAAAGCCATTGATGTCATTGATGAAGCTGGTGCAAAACAACGCATGACTTCCAGCGCGTTGCGTAAACAACTGATTGAAGCGACCGACATCGAAGAAATTGTCTCTAAAATAGCCAGAGTACCTGCTAAATCGGTATCTTCTAACGATATAGACAAACTGAGCAATCTTGAGAAAAACCTGAAAATGCTGGTATTCGGTCAAGACGAAGCCATTACCGCATTGGCTTCTGCGATTAAATTATCACGCGCTGGATTGCGCGAATCACAAAAAACCATCGGCTCGTTTATTTTTGCAGGCCCTACAGGTGTCGGTAAAACCGAAGTCACGCGCCAATTAGCTAAAGTATTAGGCGTGGAATTGATTCGTTTTGATATGTCGGAATACATGGAACGCCACACCGTGTCACGGTTAATCGGCGCACCTCCCGGTTATGTCGGCTTCGATCAGGGCGGCTTATTAACCGAACAAGTGACTAAACATCCGCACGCCGTCTTATTGCTGGATGAGCTGGAAAAAGCCCATCCCGATGTATTTAACCTGCTGTTGCAAGTCATGGATCACGGCTCTTTAACCGACAATAACGGACGTAAAGCGGATTTTCGTAACATTATTTTAGTCATGACCACTAATGCGGGCGCAGAAGAAGGCAGTCGCGCTTCTATCGGCTTCACCTCTCAGGATCATACTACTGACAGTTTGAAAATCATCGAAAAAGGTTTTTCTCCTGAATTTCGCAACCGTTTGGATGCCATTATTCAGTTTAAACCCCTCGATATTTCTATCGTCGGTCATGTTGTTGATAAGTTTATTTTTGAACTGGAAGCCTTGTTATCCGATAAGCAAGTCACGCTTTCTTTGGATACCGAAGCGCGTTTATGGTTAGCTGAACACGGCTGCGATCCGAAAATGGGCGCAAGACCGATGGCGCGATTAATCCAAGAGAAAATTAAAAAACCTCTGGCTAATGATTTGCTGTTCGGCAAACTCGCGCACGGCGGCCATGTCAGAATCTATGTGGAGAATAACGAACTGGCTTTTGCTATAGAAAGCAAAGAGCTGATTGCTTCTGAATAGTACGGGGACGACGGCGTTAATTCCATCGAAAGATGGAATTAACGCATACGGAAAGTAATACGACCTTTGGATAAATCGTAAGGTGTCATTTCAACTTTAACGCTGTCACCCGTCAGGATACGGATATAATGCTTGCGCATTTTTCCTGAAATATGTGCAGTAACAATATGCCCATTCTCCAGTTGTACGCGAAACATAGTATTCGGAAGGGTATCAATTACTTTACCTTCCATTTCAATTTGATCTTCTTTAGCCATTATCTTTTAATCCAAGCACACAAACTCCTATTGTACCATAAGCCATATTGTTACAACACCACTGCGTCTCTTTAGATTAACAAAAAGTTGCGTATCAACGACTCAAAAACATCGCATCTCCGTAACTGAAAAAGCGATATGCGTGTTTTACGGCGTGTTGATAGGCATTCATAATAGGCTGATAACCTGCAAAAGCGGACACCAGCATCAATAAAGTCGATTCGGGCAAGTGAAAGTTAGTCAGCATGGCATCGACTGATTTAAATTCATAACCAGGCGTGATAAATAAGTCGGTATCACCAAAACCTGTCGCCAACGCGCCGCTTCTGGAAGCGGACTCCAACGCCCGCACTGCGGTCGTGCCGATAGCAATCACTCGTCCGCCACGCGCTCTGGTTTGCTCAACTGCCGCAACAGTTTCCGAAGACACAATAAAATATTCTTTGTGCATCAAGTGCTCCGCTAAGTTTTCCACCCTGACAGGCTGAAATGTGCCGCTACCGACATGAAGCGTTACAAATGCAGTTTGCACCCCTTTAGCCTTGATTTTTTCCATCATCGCTTCATCAAAATGCAAGCCCGCCGTCGGCGCGGCAACCGCTCCTGCCTGCTTCGCAAACACGGTCTGATAACGGTTTATGTCTGATTCATCATCGGCGCGGGTAATATACGGCGGTAACGGAATATGTCCAATTTCTTCCAATAAATTCAGCAAGGTAATGACATCTGTAAATTTCAGTTTATATAAATCATCCTCCCTGCCCTGCACTTCACAATAATAGCCATTATCCAATTCAAGCACCGCACCTGCTTTGGGCGATTTACTGGCTTTAATATGCGCAATCGCATGATGGTCATCAACGATGCGTTCAATCAAAATTTCCACTTTGCCGCCGCTGGATTTTTTACCAAATAGCCGCGCAGGAATGACCTTAGTGTCATTAAACACCAGCAAATCCTCGACATGGATTAAATCAATAAAATCGGTAAATTGACGGTCATTTATTTGCCCCGTGTCACGATTCATACACAACAAGCGACTGGCATCGCGGCTTGCCAAGGGTTTTTGGGCGATTAATTCATCAGGTAATAGGTAGTTAAAATCACTTTTCTTCATGGAAAACTCAAAAAATTATCAAAAAAATAAAAATAGACTAGCATTTTTAAAATACTTTGCCTATAATATCCTTTCTGTGCCGGGATGGCGGAACTGGTAGACGCGCCGGATTCAAAATCCGGTGATGGTGACATCGTGCCGGTTCGATTCCGGCTCTCGGTACCAAAGAATTTAGAAGGGATTACATCATGTAATCCCTTTTTTATTGCCTAAAATTTGTCATCACTACCTCAATGAACACACAACTCCCTCTGTTGACTTGAGCAACTAACGATTCACACCATTCAATAAACCGATGGTTTTCGCACATACAGTGATTACACAGACACCCAATACAATAAGTTAATATATTGATTAATAACAAAAATTGCCAGTGTCTATTTGACAACCACAAAGCGATAGCTTGATAATGAACCTAAGTTCAACAATTAACGTACCTACCGACCATTCAAACTTATGACTGATTTATTTAACAAATGGGGAAACTTTTTTTTCCATACCCGCAATTACCTGTTCCCTGCTTTTATTTTAACCCTGCTGTTTATCTGGCCACCTGTCGCATTAACCGATGCAGCCAGTTGTTTTGTTATGAGCGCGGGTTTATTGATGGTTGCCTTAGGGCAGTTATTTCGCATCACCACTATTGGGCTTGATTATATTGTCCGTGGTGGACGCAACAGACGCATTTATGCGGAAGATTTAGTCACAGGCGGTTTATTTTCCCATTGCAGAAATCCGTTATACGTCGGTAATCTGCTGATTGCGATAGGTTACTTATTCGTTGCCGGCAACTGGGGCAGTATTATTGTCGGCTCATTATCTTTCTTAGCCATTTATCGCTTAATCGTCCACAGTGAAGAAACCTTTTTAGGCGAAAAATTCGGTCAGGCCTACACTGATTTTTGCAACGATGTACCACGCTGGATACCCAATCTTTCAGGTTTCTCAGACACGGTCAAAGGCTATCAATTCGACTGGCCTGCGGTTGCAGTTAAAGATGGCGGTACTATTTTTATGTCCGTCATGGTGCCTGTAGGTTTAATTGCATGGAAATTGAATTTAACTAATCAACTGGGCAATTATCAAACGGTGTTACTTATTATTACCGTCATCATGACGTGTGCATTTTTAACGATGCGATTTTTCAAAAAATCAGGTCGCCTAAAATCCATGCGCTAACCCTTGTAAGTCGGGTTAGCAACCAGCGTAACCCGACACCCCGCACATTCATTCATCACACAACCGAGCAAACAGCATGAAATTCGTCGTTTCCTACCCGCAAACCAACTGGGACTATGTAAAGTTCCGATTAAACCGCATCATTCGAGGCAAAGATAAATCCAATGATGTATTCAAAGGTTTACCCGGTGGCAAACTGGAATTATTTGAACATAACGGCGAATTGGGCGGGATAAAATCACTGGGTGAAATCTATCCAATTAAACCCTTCGGAATGCAGTATGTAGCAGGTGAAGGCTTATATTTCGTAACGGGTTTACCATGCAGTGCAGACGGCGTATCAGGTGACGAACACATCGCCCGACTCAATGACAACGGCGAAATTGATTTAGAAATTCGCAGTCCTTTACTCACCCAAGTAAGGTCATTACGTCGCACCGAACGTGGCTTGATGGTGTCTGCCAGCGGTATCGATGCCATTTTAGAATTTGATTTATCAGGTGAATTAATCTGGTCATGGTGGGCAACGGAACACGGCTTTGATCAAGCCTACGGCGGCGGTACGCGCGTCATTGATAAAACAATGGATCACCGCCTGAAAAATTATCCAGGGCGTTTACAAACCACGCACATGAATTCTGCAACCGTTGACCCTTACGATAACAACAAAGTGCTGACCATTTTATTCTATCAAGGCAAAGTAGCGCGTATTGATAGAGACACCTTGCAACATGATATTGTGATTGAAGGCTTAAACGGTGCGCACCATATCCGCCCGCATTCCAAAGGCTATATGCTGTCCAATTCGCGCAACGGCGAAGTATTGATTTACGATAAAAACTTCCAATTTATCGAAAGTATACAAGGCACCAACCCGCGTTTCCCTGTCAAATGGGTACAAGACGCGATTGAAACACCGTTCGGTACGCACCTTATCGCCGATTGCAATACCTTCAAATTGCGCGAACGCAACGCAGACGGCAAAGAAAAAAGCTACAACACCAAAATGCCTAATCGCGTGTTTCAAATTGAGCCTGTCGCCGACAGTTTCAATTTTGTTAAAAAATAACACGCTGATTTAACGTGCGTATTTTAGTTGTCGGAGCATCGTGGGTGGGTGATATGGTCATGGCGCAAAGCCTGTTCATCACCCTGAAACAACAACACCCAGACTGTCAGATTGATGTCATTGCCCCGCCGTGGACACTGGCATTATTGGCGCGGATGCCTGAGGTGTCTCTGGCAATTGAAATGCCCTCGGTGCGAAATAAACTCGGCTTAATGATGCGTATCAAGCTGGGCAGACAGTTACGCGCCCATCATTATGACCAAGCAATCCTATTGCCCAACACTTGGAAATCGGCATTAACGCCGTTTTTTGCCAACATTCCCGTCAGAACAGGTTATGTGGGTGAATGTCGCTGGGGTTTACTCAACGATGTACGACGTTTGGATAAAACCGTCTTAAGCAAAACCGTACAACGCTTTGTCGCGCTCGCTTTGCCTGCAACGTTTCAGGGTGTACCCGACTGCCCTGCTCCTGTCTTTAATAGCAATCCAGCACACCAGCAACAACTCATTGCCCAATACCAATTACCCACTGACCGTAAAATTTTAGCCCTGTGTGCAGGTGCAGAATACGGCGAAGCCAAACGCTGGCCCGTCACGCATTACGCCGCCGTAGCCCGACAAAAAATCAGCGAAGGCTGGCAAGTGTGGCTGTTAGGTTCGCCAAAAGATACAGCGGCAGCGGCTGAAATCAATCGCCTTGCTGATAATCGCTGTGTCGATTTCAGCGGCAAAACCAGCATGACTGACGCGATTGATTTATTATCCTTAGCCGATGTCGTTATCAGCAATGATTCAGGCTTAATGCACGTTGCCAGTGCGCTCAATAAAAAGCTGATTGCCGTGTACGGCTCATCCGACCCCAATTTCACCCCGCCCTTAAGCGATAATGCCAAAATTATCTATTTAGGTCTGCCCTGTTCCCCCTGTTTTAAACGCGAATGCCCACTAGGTCATACCCGTTGTTTAACCGACATCACACCAGAACAAGTCATCACAGAACTTGTTATTTAACTTAAAACCCCAAATACCTTAAACTATAAGGTATTATCGGCATTTCCATAGCTCACTTGATAAAAGGAAATATTGGATATGTCATTCTGTTGGTATTGCCTGTTTCAGGCTTTATTATTGCTTCTTGTGGCAAATGGCGCGCCCATTATTAGCAATACATTACTTGGAAAACGCTTCGCACGCCCCGTAGATAAAGGATTATGTCTACATGACGGTCATCGGTTATTCGGGAATAAAAAAACATGGCGCGGCTTGTTGTCTGCGGTTTTGTTTACCACTATTGCGGCGATTTTATTGGGCTTAGCACCTTTAACGGGCATATTATTCGGCACACTGACCATGATAGGCGATTTACTGGCAAGTTTTATCAAACGCCGCTTGGGTAAAGTGGAAAGTAGCAGAGCCAGAGGGTTTGATACTGTGCCAGAATCCTTGTTACCGTTATGGTTGTTAAAAGAATCGCTGGCACTGAGCTTTGTTGATACGCTAGTCATCGCGGGGATTTTTTTCTTGTGTGAAGAATTTATTTCCCCAATTCTTTATAAACTGCATATTCGCAATCGACCTTATTAAACACTATGAAAAATAAAGGCTTACGGGTATTAACCTACAATATTCATAAAGGTTTTAACATCAGCAACCGACATTTTGTCTTGCATCAGATTAGAGAAGCCTTGGTTGCGGCGGATGCGGATATATTGTTTTTGCAGGAGATGCAGGGCGAACATCAACGCCATGAGAAAAAAGTGGCGCATTGGCCTGAACGCTCACAATTTGAATTTATCGCCGAAGGTGTGTGGCCGTTTTTCGCGTATGGCAAAAATGCCATTTATAACGCAGGGCATCACGGCAATGCGATTTTAAGCAAATACCCGTTTGCACACTGGGAAAACATTAACGTGTCGCCGTTTCCGTGGGCGAGTCGCAGTCTGCTGCATGGTGTTATCGGTATCCCTGACAGCAATCAGGAACTGCATATTGTGTGCATTCATTTTGGCTTGACAGGGAAGGAACGTCGCTCGCAAATTGAAACGCTGTGTGAGCGCATAGACAGTCATGTACCGCATGATGCGCCGTTGATTGTCGCAGGTGATTTTAACGACTGGCGCGGACAGGCAGGACGACTGTTTCTTAATCATTTGAATTTGCACGAGGTTTTTCGCCAAACGCACGGACGTTATGCGTGTACCTTTCCTGCTTTTTTGCCGTTTTTACAGATGGACAGGATTTATTATCGCGGTCTGACTCCTGTGTCCTGTGAACGACTGTCGCATTCGCCTTGGCAGTCTCTGTCAGATCACGCACCACTTGCCGCTTCATTCAGCTTATGAACAGTAAACTGACTTTGCCCAATCTGCTGACAGGCTTTCGTTTTATTGCCGCCCCCGTTTTATTATGGCTCGCGTGGTATGGCTACGGTATTGCGTTTATGGTGCTGTTAGCGTTGGCGTTTTTGACTGATTTATTAGACGGTTTTGTAGCGCGATTAATGGGACAGGTATCGCAATTCGGTGCTGTGTTGGACAGTTGGGCGGATGTGATTACTTATCTGACTATCGCTATCGGTTGCTGGTGGTTATGGCCTGATGTGGTGCGTAGTGAGCTGGTTTTTGTCGTGTTAATGGTCGCCAGTTGTTTATTGCCCGCCATTGTCGGTTTTAGCAAGTTCGGTTGTTTTACCAGCTATCACACTTGGGGGGTAAAAATTGCCGCTGCGGCTATGGGTTTGTCGCTGTATGTGTTATTTTTCGGCGGTTCCGCGATACCGTTTCGAGTAGCGGCTGTCATTTGCATTCTTGCCGCCATTGAAGAAATTGCACTGACTTTGCTGTTGCCTGAATCGGAATCTAATGTGCGCTCCCTCTGGGATGTGTTAAAGCGTTCTTCATAATCCCTGATTTAGAATAAACCAATCTGCTAATGCCAGAATAATGCAGAAAAGACTTAGCATTACTGGGATTAATTAATATTTCGGTAGTCGTAAAGAGTCAGTGATTCATGTTGGAGGTCAGGCTTTGCCTGACAGTCAAGCAGAGCTTGACCTCCCGTTTTTATCACTCACTGTTTAGGACTATCCATATTTCGATATTGCTCCCGTTGAATGCCATATTTTTTCAGCTTGCCATAAACGGCTCGGGTACTGATGCCCATGCTGTCAGCAACCTCCTTGATATTGCCATTATATTGCGTCAACGCCAGGGTTAAAAATGACAGTTCGGCATTATTAATAGCTTGTTCTTTGAGTTCTTGCCAAGTCTTTTCACTGTCAGAAAGTCGGGATGAAAACTCCAAATCCAATACGGTCAGTTCTGCACCCGTGCTAAATAACAAACTGCGTTCAAGGACATTTTCTAATTCCCGAACATTGCCCGGCCATGAATAAGCGCGAATTTTCTGCATGACTTCACGACTCACCGATTCAACCGTTTTATTGTATTTTTTGTTCAACCGCTGAATAATCAACTGCACCAAATAGGGAAAATCTTCAGGTCGTTGTGCCAGCGGCGGAATGCTAAGCGGCACAACATTAATTCGATAATACAGATCATGACGAAATAAACCTTGTTTAACAAGTTGTGCCAAATCGCCATTGGTGGCGGAAATAATGCGCACATCAACGGTCAAGGTATGTTTACCACCAACGCGCTCCAATTCGCCTTCTTGCAGCACGCGCAACAAGCGAGTTTGTGCAGCGGCTGATAAGGCATCGACTTCATCCAAAAATAAAGTGCCGCCCTCAGCCCGTTCAAAATAGCCCTGATGAATTTCGATTGCGCCCGTGAACGCGCCTTTTTCATGTCCGAATAACGCGCTCTCAAGCAAACTTTCAGGAATCGCACCACAATTAATCGCCATAAACGGTTTTTGGCAACGCAGACTTATGGCATGAATCGCTCTGGCAATCAGTTCTTTGCCAACGCCTGTTTGCCCTTGAATTAACACAGTTGCCGAGGTGGGGGCGATAATTTCAACAGACTGCAAAATTTTCTGCATGGAGGGTGATTTAGCGATAATCGCGGGCGTTTGATGTTTTTTTGCGGGTCGTGTACACCAAACATTTTGCATACTGCTTTCAATGCGTGAATGCAGGGCGTTTATATCCTGCGTTTCTTTCACTGGCGTGGTGTCGGTGTATTCCATGCCCGCATGATATTGCCCCGCTTTGGGATTGGTATAAATACATACTTCGCAACAACCGTCATTACGCGCAATGCTTTTTTTAATTTCCACTTTCGCATAACCAAAATTGCGTGCGGCAATGCCGCCAAAAACACTCGAAGTCATCCGACATAATTCTGGAAAATTACTGACGCGCTCACCGAACGGACAACAGCTGTTGTTTACTGTGATGCAATCATTAGTGCTGGAAGCTAAAGAAAATTTACCGCCGATATTATTTTTTAGCCCCAGTATCAATTCAATATAACTGTCTTTGCTCAATAATTTGCTGTTATCGGTATTGTTGCGATAGGTTTCTTCAAAAAAGCAGCCTGCTGTTTTGGCGATATGTTCGATTAATTGCTCACAATGCTGCTGCCCTTGTTGTTCGCTGGCGTGCATTAATTCCAGAATAAAGGTTTGCAGGAAAAAAATCGGGCTGAGTTCAGCAAGGGAATCGTTAGTCATGGCAATCGTTTGTGAAGTTTGAGTTCACTCATTGAAGCATGAGTTCACTATTTCAGCAATGCCTAAATATAATGCCTTGTAATATAAAGCATAAATAATTTTTTAAAGTTGGCACAATATTCGCATTAAGTTAAACGGGGAAACCCTGATAACAACTAACAGAGGAACATAATAATGAGTCAAGAAAAGCCACCTTTAGATCCACATCCTTTAAGCGAATATGTTGCGTGGGCGGGTTCGCGTAATCGTGAACCGATACTGGGTGTACTAAAAGAAAAATTACCTAAAGAACAGGGTGCAGTGATGGAGCTTGCCAGCGGTAGCGGTATGCACATCAATTACTTTGCGCCCCATTTTGAGCATCTGCATTTTCACCCCACTGACAAAGATGTTGAGGTTTTTGATAACATCAAAAAATTATCTCAAGATCACGGTAACGATAATATTGCCGATCCCACGCATCTGGATTTAACCGATCCTGACACTTGGTTTATTCCTGAAAAAGCCAATACCTTCTCGGCTATTTTTTGTATCAATATTTTCCAAGTCGCCCCTATTTCTATTGCCGACGGTATGATGCAATGTGCCGCCCATTTGCTCAAGGACGATGGTTTTTTGCTGATTTACGGGCCATTTCGAGTGGAAGGTACATTTACTACCGATTCCAATAAAGAATTTCATGAAACCTTGAGTTCAGCAGGTGTTTCTGAATGGGGCTTGAAAGATGTTGCCGATTTAAGAAAAGCCGCCGAACAGCACGGTTTGGAATTAAAAGAGCAAATTGATATGCCTGCTAATAATTTCTCACTGATTTTTGGCAAAAAAGCCTAAGGAAAACTCATGAGCAAAGTCTGTTCAGCCGTTGTGATTGGCGTAGGCCCAGAACAAGGATTAGGTGCGGCATTGGCAAAACATTTTGCCGCACAAGGTCTATTCGTATTTATCGCTGGACGCAGTGCAAGCAAATTGCAGCTTGTCGCCGAAAAAATAACCCGACAAGGCGGTAAAGTGACTGCTGTGGTCACCGATGCAACGCTTGAACAGGATGTTGAACGACTCTTTGCTGAGATACAAAAACAGGCTTATCCGCTGAGTATTGCTGTTTACAATGTGGACAGCAATATCTCAGCACCCCTATTAGAAACCGACAGTGAATTGTTTACCCGCTTGTGGCAACAAAATTGTTATGGCGGTTTTTTATTTGGCAAACAAGCTCTTAACATGATGCAACAACAAGGACAAGGTACGCTCATTTTTACAGGAGCGACGGCATCAATGCGTGCCAGACCGCCTTTTACCGCCTTTGCCGCCGCAAAAGCAGGTTTGCGAGCGTTAGCACAAGGCATGGCGCGTGAGTTTGGTCCGCAAGGTGTCCATGTCGTGCATACGATTATCGACGGCGTGATTGACGGAGAAAGGGCGAGAACACAATTTGCTGATTATGTGTCGGCTAAAGGTGACGATGGCTTGTTACAACTGGATGCGATTGCACAAACCTATTGGGCGATTCATCAGCAACACCCCAGCGCGTGGACGCAGGAACTGGATTTAAGACCCTTTAAAGAGCCGTTTTAATGACCTTTAAACATTAACAGTGAGATTAAAAATGAAAAAAACTTTTTTGTATGCTGAATATCAAGTATCCATCCCCTTCGATACCATTGATTGGCAACCTATCAACGTTGATATGAAACAATATGCGGGCTTAAAGTCGAAAACATGGTTAAGTGGCATAAACACCAACACAGTAGGCGGATTTTATGAGTTCGACTCGGTAGAAAATGCACAAAAATATATTGATGGTTTACTGCTGCCCTTTGCTAAACAGGTCAATGGCAATCTATCAGTAAAACTTTTTGATGGCGACATCACTCAAGAAGCCAATATAGGGATGCTGTCGCCCTTTTATCCTTCTGAATAATCAAGCCCCGCCAAGCGTTGTTAAATAGGTGCGGAGTAACCGCACCTATACAACACATCATCACGCCAGCGGATTATTCTTCCAGCGTACTTAAATCACCAATATCCTGACCCAATGCCTGCGCTTTCAACACACGGCGCATAATTTTTCCGCTTCGGGTTTTGGGCAACACATCAATAAACGCGACTTCTTCAGGACGAGCTATCGCGCCCATCATTTCACCAACGTGTTCTCTGAGTTCTTTTTCCAGCGCGGGACTGGGTTCGTAACCTTTGCGCAGCACCACATAACAATGAATGGCGTAGCCTTTCAGCGCGTGCGGCAAACCGATAGCGGCGGATTCAGCAATGGCAGGATGGCTCATTAATGCACTTTCAATTTCTGCCGAACCCAGTCTGTAACCACTGACTTTAATCACGTCGTCGGTTCTGCCGATAATCCAGTAATAACCGTCTTCGTCTATACGCGCCGCATCGCCTGAATGATACCAGCCCTGTTGTTCGTATTTCTGCCAATAGAGTTCTTTGAAGCGGTCAGGATCTTGATACACCGTCCGCGCCATACCCGGCCACGGGGTTTTTATCACTAAATTACCTTCTTCGTCCACAGGGGTTTTTTCGCCCGTGTCAGTCACAACATCGACTTCAATACCAAAAAATGGTTTGGTTGCCGATCCGGGTTTTAACGGTAAGGCGGGAATGGGGCAGATAATAAAACCGCCTGTTTCCGTTTGCCACCAAGTATCAATAATGGGGCACTTTTCTTTACCGATGACTTTGTAATACCATTTCCACGCTTCTGGATTAATCGGTTCACCGACTGAACCCAATAAGCGTAACGAGCTTAAATCGTGTTTATTCGGCCACGACTCGCCATAACGCATCAAGCCGCGAATCGCGGTTGGTGAAGTATATAAAATGTTAATCCCATATTTTTCAATCATCTTCCACCAGCGATTCGGATAGGGATGATTAGGCGCACCTTCGTATAAAAAGATAGTCGCGCCATTAATAAGCGGGGAATACACGATATAAGAATGCCCAGTAATCCAACCAGGATCAGCGGCACACCACCAGCGGTCTTCGGGTTTTATATCAAATGCCATTTTGTGGGTGGTGGCGGTGTACACGCTGTAACCACCATGCGTATGCACCAAACCTTTGGGCTTGCCCGTAGAACCCGAGGTATAGAGAATAAATAACATATCCTCGGCATCCATAATTTCGGTTTCACATTGTGCTGCGGCAATCGGCAGACTTTTTAAATCATGAAACCAGTAATCACGGTCATTTTCCATGAACACATCGACACCCGTACGTTTGACGGTGATACACACTTCCACGGTAGGCGTGTGTTCCAAGGCTTTGTTGACAATTTCTTTTAAGTTGCTGGCTTTGCCGCGTCTGAATCCGCCATCTGCGGTGACAACGACGCGACTGTTGGCATCATTGATTCTATCCGCCAAGGCTTCGTGACTGAAACCGCCGTAAACCACACTGTGCGCCGCGCCAATTTTGGCACAGGCGAGCATGGCAAACAGTTGTTCGGGAATTTGCGGCAGGTAAATAGTGACAATATCGCCTTTTTTAACACCCATTGCCTTTAAGATATTGGCAAATTCGCACACTTCGCGATTGAGTGCGTGATAGGAAAAACTGCGTAAATCGCCGGGTTCGCCTTCCCAGATAATGGCTAATTTATTGCGATTGGCGGTTTTTAAATGGCGATCTATGGCATTTAAAATAATGTTGGTTTTGCCACCCGTAAACCATTTAAAAAACGGCGGATTACTATCATCAAGAACTTTGTCCCATTTTGTTGTCCATTCCAGAGTTTCGGCTTGTTTTTCCCAAAAATCAAGTGGATTGGCAATAGAGTCCGCATAGTTGTTGTCGTATTCCTTAACGTTTGCGTAATCTATAACTTGTTGTGACGGATTAAAGAGTTGCTCATCAGACTGTTTCATAATTATTTTTTTTTAAAATTAAGTGGTTTTTGGAGTATATCCGAGTTTTAAATTATATGTAAACCGAACAGATAGCTACCGTGCTATTATTGTATAAAATAACTACAAATCAACAACTTACTGATATATATTTTTTTGTAACGATAGTTAGCTGAATATAGTTTTTACTGGATAGCCAATAAAAACTATGCTATATCTTACCCTCACTTTCACCTCGACAAACAAAGAGCCTATCATGACTACTACGCTAAGCAGTACCACTACTGATTTTATCCGCCAACCCAAACAACTTTTCATCAACGGCGCGTGGGTTGCTGCCGTGTCAGGTAAAACGTTTGATGTTATCAATCCTGCGACTGCTGAAGTCATTGCTCATGTCGCTGAGGGCGATAAAGCCGATGTAGATAAAGCGGTTAAAGCAGCGCGTCAGGCATTGGAAAGTAACGCATGGGCAAATATGACTCCCGCTGAACGGGGCAAATTACTGTGGCGAATCGGTGATTTAATTCTGCACTATGCTGATGAATTGGCTGAACTGGAATCATTGGATAATGGCAAACCTGTAGCAGTCGCACGCGCGGCAGATGTAGCACTTGCCGCTGATATTTTTCATTATATGGCGGGCTGGGCGACTAAATTACACGGTTTAACCATTCCGTTGTCCGTGCCTTACACGCCATCGGCGCAGTACCATTCTTATACCCGCTTAGAACCTGTCGGCGTGGTCGGGCAGATTATTCCGTGGAATTTTCCGCTCTTAATGGCGGCATGGAAATTAGCTCCCGCATTGACCACAGGCTGTACGGTGGTGTTAAAAGTCGCCGAAGAAACGCCATTATCCGCATTACGGCTGGGTGAAATTTTACAAGAAGCGGGCGTACCTGACGGCGTGGTGAATATCATCACTGGCTTTGGTGAAACCGCTGGCGCGGCATTAGCAGGACACCCTGACGTTGATAAAATTGCGTTTACGGGGTCAACCGAAGTGGGCAAAATTATTGTCAAAGCCGCCGCAGGTAATTTAAAACGCCTGTCCTTAGAATTGGGCGGAAAATCCCCCAGTCTTATTTTGCGTGATGCCGATTTGGAACGCGCTATTCCTGGTGCAGCAAGCGGCATTTTCTTTAATCAAGGACAATGTTGCTGTGCAGGTTCACGACTGTATGTCGCACAGGAAATATTTGATGAAGTGGTGGAAGGCGTAGCAGCTATCGCTAAAAATATTAAAGTGGGTGCAGGGCTAAATGCACAAACTGAAATGGGGCCGCTGGTATCTGATATTCAACTCAGACGCGTGTGCAGCTATTTGCAAGCAGGTGTCGAAGAAGGTGCGCAAGTATTAGCAGGCGGTAAACAAAGCGAAGGCGCGGGTTATTTTGTTGAACCTACCGTGTTAATCAATACCACGCATGATATGAAAGTAGTCAAAGAAGAGATTTTTGGCCCTGTGATTGTCGCCATGCCGTTTAAAGAGGTTGATGATGAACTGATTCGCTTGGCCAATGATTCTATTTATGGCTTGGCGGCAGGGATTTGGACACGCGATGTCAGCAAAGCGCATACCTTGGCGAATAAGTTACAGGCAGGTACTGTGTGGGTGAATTGTTACAATATTTTTGATGCGGCGTTACCGTTTGGCGGTTATAAGCAATCTGGCTGGGGGCGTGAGATGGGTGCGGCGGTGTTGGAGCATTACACTGAAAGTAAAGCGATTACCATGCGCATTGACTAGATAGACACCTCAAGACCTCGGAGGTTTTAAAAACCTCCGAGGTCTGCATACGATAAGCTAAAAAAATTACTTAATTTCCTTGCCCCACTGTCCAGCATAAAAGCGTTGTTCCAATGGAACCCGCGACCGCTCAGCGACTTCAGGGACTTTAAAATCAGCATCCAATGCGTCTACATCACCCTGATAACCGACTGCCATCATTGCCATCGGCGTACAGTCATGGGGCAAATGAAACACTGCACGCGCTTTTTCGCCGTCAAAACCGCCCATCTGATGCACCACCAAACCCAATGCCGTGGCTTGTAAACACAGATTAGCCGCTGCCGCGCCTGTATCATACATTGCCCAACGGTTGGGTTTGTCGTTGTGATTAAAATTAGTCATTGCCACCGACAGCACTAGCACAGGCGCGTTTTTTGCCCAGAGTTGGTTTCTTTCCACTACGGTGCTGAACGCATCTTGCCAACTGTCGGCATCGGTATTTTTATTGCACACGATAAACCGCCACGGTTGATCGTTAAAACACGATGCCGCCCACCGCGCCGCTTCCAGCAATGCCAATACATCATCATGACTAACAGGTTTGTTGGGAGCAAATGCGCGTGGACTCCAGCGGGCTTCAATAATATCGTGAATTTTTACACTGGTTATTGCAGGTTTGGCGGGCATGGAGATATCCTTAAGTTCATTTTTAGGTAGAGGATTAAACCTGTTGTAAGGATGTGAACGACTGCCAGTCCTTTAGATGACTGGCATAGGCGTTAAACACTTTGTTTACCTTGTATAAAACTGACCAGACTGCCAAAAGTTTCAAATACCTCTGCATTAATTTCATCGTCTTCAATAATACAATTCAGTTGCTCTTCAATTAAGGTAATCACATTAACCACACCGATGGAATCCAATTCGGCTAAATTGCCTAATAACGGTGTCGTGCTATTGAATAAGGTAATATCTGACTCTATGTGCAAGGCTTGTTGTAACAAGTCTTGGGTAAATTTATTCATATCCATGTACTACTCGGCGAACTATTCGCAATAAAAGTCATTATAATTATTCTAATAAAATTATTTTACAAAACACGCGATTATCTATGAAAACCCGATATTGAACAATTTATTTATCACACCCACTTTTTTTCACCACCCGATTGCCACACTTGCCTGAACTGAATTTATGAAAATAATATTGATTTTATTACTCTCTTTACCTGTATTGGCTAGTGCTGAGGTGTATCAATGGCACGATGCCAATGGTAAAACCCATTTTTCCGACCACACTGCCGAACCTGAAGCAAAAACGCTGACAATAAAAACCACGCAGGGTTTTTATCATGTAAAAGCTGTTTTTGATGGTGATACGGTGGTTTTGAACGATGGGCAAAAAATTCGCCTGTTGGGCATCAATACGCCTGAAATAGCCCACCGTGGCAATGAAGCGGATGCAGGTGGCAATGAAGCGAAAAATTGGCTGATTGCCAAGCTGAAAAACGGCAAAGTACGCTTGGAAACCGATTTTGAAAAAACCGACAGCTACGGGCGAACTTTAGGGCATTTATTCACCGAAAATAACGAGCATATCAACGCGCTGTTAGTTGCCGCAGGCTTGGCACAAGCCAGTATCTGGCCGCCGAATTTAAAATACACCAATGAATTAGTGAATGCCCAGCAACAAGCAGAAACTGCGAAACTGGGCATTTGGCAACGCCCAGAATACGCGCCGATTCCTGTCGATGAACTAACCGAAGACGGACATCACGGCTGGACACGCATTATAGGCAAAGTGAAGAAAGTCGATCCTGCCAAAAAATTTGTCTATCTGGAATTTTCCGAGCGTTTTAATGCGCGTATTGAAAAAGCCTCGCTGTCGCTATTTCCCGACCTGAACAGCTATCAGGGTAAAACCATTGAAGTACGCGGCTGGCTGAATAAACGCGGCGATACCTTTTCCATGTTGATTCGTCATCCCAGTGCCATAAAATAACGTTTACCTGCAAGCATGACTGCCAGTCCTTGAAGGCAAAGGTATCTACACATCTTTGATAACTCTTTGTAAAACAATGAGTTATGAAATTTCTTCAAGCTAATGATTTCTTTTAAAATCAAGTGCTTATGAAACTTGTGTAGATACCAAT
>JAURYI010000005.1 GCA_030654015.1 Methylococcales bacterium
CGTCCTGAATGGTGACGGCAGCGTCACCTTTACCCCTGCGCCCAACTTTAACGGCGTGGCTGATTTCAGCTACCAAGCCACCGATGGCAGTTTGCTCAGCAACCCCGCCACCGTCACCGTCAATGTCGCGGCAGTGAATGATGCCCCTATTGCCGTTGCCGACACCTTAACAGCGACCGAAGACACCCCTGTGACCTACACAGCGGCACAATTATTGGTCAATGACACGGATGCTGAGGGTAGTCTCCTGAGAATTGTCTCGGTGGCCAGTGGTACTAATGGTACGGTGGTGTTAAATACGGACAGCACTGTGACGTTCACTCCGAATGCGAACTTCAACGGCGTAGCCACCTTTAGTTATCAAATTACGGATGGTAGCTTAATCAGTGCGCCTGCGACCGTCACCGTCAACGTTGCGTCTGTGAATGATGCTCCTGTTGCCGTTGCCAATACCCTAGCGGCGACTGAAGATACGGTTATTATCTACACTGCTGCCCAATTATTAGGCAATGACACCGATGTAGATAGCCCTGTGTTAACCATCGCCAGCGTCACCAGCGGCAGCAATGGCACAGCGGTATTGAACGGTGACGGCACCGTGACTTTTACGCCCAACGCCAACTTTAACGGTGTGGTAAACTTTACTTACCAAGCCACTGATGGCGTATTGCTCAGCAACCCTGCGACCGTCACCGTCAATGTTGCGCCTGTGAATGATGCCCCTGTTGCCGTTGCCGACACCCTAGCGGCAACCGAAGACACTGTCATTATCTACACTGCTGCACAGTTACTGGGCAATGATACCGATGTAGACAGCCCTGTGTTAACCATCGCCAGCGTGACCAGCGGCAGCAATGGCACAGCGGTATTGAACGGTAATGGCACCGTGACTTTTACGCCCAATGCCAATTTTAACGGTGCGGCAAACTTTACTTATCAAGCCACCGATGGATTATTGCTCAGTAGTCCTGCTACCGTCACCGTCAACGTCGCGCCTGTGAATGACGCACCCGTTGCCAATCCCGACAGTTTAGTTGCGCCAGAAGACATTGCGATTACCTATCTCGCCTCTGACTTATTAGGTAATGATACTGATGTAGAAGGTAGTCCGTTAACTATCACCAGCGTGACCAGTGGTAACAATGGCACAGCGGTATTGAATGCTAACGGCAGCGTTACATTCACCTCTGCATTGAATTTTAATGGTGTAGCAAACTTTACTTATAAAGCTAGCGACGGTTTGTTGAATAGTAATAGTGCCACGGTAACGGTCAATGTTGTCGGAACTAATGATGCCCCCGTTCTTACAACACCCGCTACAGTGACCTACATTGATACGCCTTTTGTTGATACATTTACTACGGCTACAGGATTTCTAGTCGGCACTGATGTCGATACGGGTACTACGTTAACTTATGGTATTACAGGCGGAACTGATAATGGCGATGGCACAGTCAGTATGAGCAGTACTTATGGAGTATTGACAGTCACTAAAGCGACAGGCGAATATAAATTCGTCCCTAATGGTGTGGCTATTGAGCCATTAGGTCAAAATGTTTCGTCTACTTTTTCGGTAGTAGTCTCCGATGGTGCTCTGAGTGCCAGTAAATCGTTTACCGTTGCCATAACACAAAACGGCAGTACGGAGACGAATGGCAGTGATATTCTAATAAATGGTGTAGGCGTAAATCACTGGGCGGGTCTCCAAGGTGATGACACTTATTACGTTGATGTTGCAGGCGACATAATTACAGAAAACGTAGGCGAAGGTACTGATATTGTCTATTCATCAGCTGCATCTTATACATTAGCCGATAACGTTGAAAGTCTAGTTATCTGGCTTTCAGGTGTTAATGGTACGGGTAATGGGTTGAATAACTACATTATTGGCAGTGATGGCAGTAATATTATCGACGGCGGGGCAGGTGCGGACATTATGTATGGTGGCTTAGGCAGTGATACTTACTACGTTGATAATATTGGTGATGTGGTTACTGAGGTTGGTACGGATTGGGATGTCGTTTATTCAACGGCGGCATCCTATACCTTAGGTGCTAACATTGAAGCTCTGTTTCTTGTCGATGACGGGGTTAATCGTAACGGCAATGGTAATGACCAAGTTAACTACCTGATCGGTAACACGGGTAATAATATTCTTGATGGTAAAGGCGGAGCGGATGTCATGGCAGGTCATGCAGGTGATGATACCTATTACGTTGATAATGCGGGCGATTCAGTTATTGAGAATGCCAGTGAAGGTTTCGACACCGTTTATTCAAGCATTGATTATACCTTGACTGCCAATGTTGAAGCACTGGTCCTCACGGGTGCCGCCATTACGGGCATTGGTAATAACCTGAATAACACCCTGACTGGCAACAGTGCCAATAACGCTCTTGGTGGTGGTGCTGGTGTGGATACCCTGATAGGCGGTGCAGGTGACGACACCTATTATGTTGATGACGCGCTGGATTCAATAATAGAAAACGTTGGTGAAGGGGCTGATATTGTTTATTCAACAGCTGCTTCTTACACATTAGGCACTAATGTTGAGAGTTTGGTTATATGGGGGGCAGGGATTAACGGTACAGGTAATACTCAGGATAACTTCATTATTGGTAGCGCGGGCAATAATATTATCGATGGTGCTGCGGGTAACGATACCATGTACGGTGGCGAAGGTGCTGATACTTATATCGGTGGTTTGGGTGCAGATATTTTGACGCTCACAGAGACAACTCCAACGACTGATATTGTGCGTATTGCCGCAGGTGACAGTTTAGCAACGGTTGGTGGCTATGATACGGTTACTGGTTTCAAGCTGGGAACTGGCGTTTTTAATACGCTGGGTGTTGATCAGCTTGATCTGGACAATACCGCTATCGCTATCAATGCGGCCTCGGTAGATGGTAATGATGTAGGTAATATTCGTAGCCACAGTCTGAGCAATGGCATTATCAGCTTTGATGATATAAATAGTTATACTGCACCACTCGCTATTACCACGGCTGACTTATCCAACGTATTTGGTTATCTGCAAGGTGAAATTACTGGAGGCTTAACCGTAGCGTTCATTTCTGAGGGCAACACTTACGTTTTCCAAGATGGAGGCGCGGTCGATACCGTAGTCGAATTAGTGGGTGTTACCGCCAGCAGCATCAATACAGTAGGTCAAGGAGTCAACGCATTATGGCTTGTTTAACGCCTTACGCTTTATAACATCACTTGCAAGCAAGCCCCTCACGGGGCTTGCTTTTTTATTGTCTATCATTATCTGACCAAGTCAAAAAGCAATTACTTGTTGTTAAGTGCCTTCGCCAGTACAGACGTACTTTAACTGTGTAGTAATAAGTTTGCGGGTGTTTGGAGTGCAAGCTTCGCTTGCAAGTCAGGCAAAGCCTGACCTCCAGTGTTCAGAAATACATCCTCATTTATTGCCAATAACTTAAAGCATAATAAAATAATTTAAAAAATTTACGCTAACATTAAAATGAGAACTGATACTCCTTTCGCCTCACGCAAACCCTTAAGCCACCTCAAATACCGCGCCGACATTGATGGTCTGCGTGCGATTGCAGTGCTTTCCGTGGTTATTTTTCATGCTTTTCCTAATATGCTGAAAGGCGGCTTCATTGGTGTTGATATTTTCTTCATCATTTCGGGATTTCTCATTTCAACCATTATTTTTAGCAATCTGGAAAGCGATAATTTTAGTTTTGTTGAGTTTTATAGTCGGCGTATCAAGCGTATATTTCCAGCACTTTTATTAGTATTGCTTGCTTGCTTTGCGGCTGGATGGTTTGTGTTACTTGCCGATGAATATAAGCAGCTGGGTAAGCACATTGCAGGCGGAGCGGGCTTTGTTTCTAACTTTCTGTTTTGGCAAGAAAGCGGCTATTTTGATAATGCCGCAGATACAAAACCGCTATTACATCTCTGGTCATTGGGTATTGAAGAGCAGTTTTATATTGTGTGGCCATTGTTACTATGGTTTGCGTGGCAACAGCGACTGAATTTACTGACTATCACCTTGACTGTTCTTATTATTTCCTTTGCGCTGAACATCAGTAAAGTACATAGCGAGGCTGTCGCTGCGTTTTACTCCCCACAAACCCGTTTTTGGGAATTATTGACGGGGTCTGTTTTAGCCTACGTTAGCTTGTACAAGCAAAATTTGTTGCCTACTCTCAGACAGCGACTTGATAGCTGGTTAAGCATCATTATCTGTGCCGAAGAGCCTGACATAAAAGGCAATACCTTACGCAGTGTTCAGTCACTGCTGGGTATGATGTTAATCGCGGTTGGCATGATGGTTATCACCAAAGAAAAAGCCTTTCCAGGTTGGTGGGCAGTGTTACCTACTATGGGTGCGGTGTTGATTATTTCAGCAGGACTGGGTGCGTGGTTTAATCGGGCTATTTTAGCGAATAAGGTGTTGGTATGGTTCGGGCTGATTAGTTTTCCGTTGTATCTATGGCATTGGCCTTTGCTGTCATTTGCTCGCATTATGGAAGGTGACAAACCCTCACAAGGCGTACGACTTGCAGCTATTGTCATTTCTGTCGTACTGGCATGGCTAACCTATAAACTGATTGAAAAACCCATTCGCTTCGGCAATCACAGCAAGGCAAAAACTATTATTCTGTTTGTCTTAATACTGGGTATTGGCGGCGCGGGTTATTATGATTATAAACACGATGGCTTGGGATTCAGACTAAAAGACCGTCAGGAGTATTCTGAATATTTCGAAAATAGTGCGCCCGAACAAAAATACTTTAAAAAAATTGGTCTAAACGAAAAATGGCGTAGTGAATGTGATTTTTTTGACCTTTCCGCATTCAGAGCTGGACATTTAACATGGATACCCGTTAAAGAAATCAATCATCATTGTTTTGAAAGAAATAATAACTACAGCAACACGGTGTTTATTTGGGGAGATTCGCACGCAGAACAGCTGTATTTTGGTTTAAAAAATCATTTGCCATCCAATTGGCAGATATTACAGGTAGCAAGTTCTGGATGCGTCGCTAGTCTTTACGAAAACTCGTTGCTTAAGGATCATGTTTATTGTACTCAATCGAATCAGTTTGCACTTAAAACAATACAAGAAACAAAACCAAACGTGGTGATTATTGCTCAAGTATCAGGACATAGTATCGATAACTTTAATCAAATAACTGAAAAACTAAAAAGTTATGGTGTTAAAAAAATAATATTTATTGGACCAACACCACATTGGACATCAGATTTACCTAAAATTATTCTCACAAAATTATGGATAAATACACCAACAAGAACCTACAAAGGTATTGATAAAGACATATTGGCTCAAAATGCTTTGTTGCAAGCAAATTTCAAACAAACTGATACGGCAATTTTAGTAAACCTAATCGATTTTTTTTGCAATAAAGACGGCTGTTTAACCTATATCGGTGATGATAAGAAAACGGGAATTACAAGTTTTGATTATTCACATTTAACTCCGATTGCCTCTGATTATCTAGCTAAAAATTTATTGGTTGATGTGATTACGGGTAACCCGCCAAAAAATCAATAGGTTTTAAACCAACGGCAGTGGATTAAACCTGCTACTGCGATACGGATGACTGCCCGTCCTTGAAGGACGGGCAGTCATCACACAACAGATTTAATACACTACCCGCACTTCGACTGTTAAACAGGCTCACAGCTCAGTGCGAACGGTTTGGTAATCGTTTTATGAGCGGTTAGTTTATTACCGCGCACCAAACAATGCAGTACCGATTCTGACGATGGTTGCCCCTTCCGCAATGGCTGCGTCTAAATCGTCGCTCATGCCAAATGAAAAAGTATCCATTTCGGGCTTGTTGAGCATTTTGACCGCTTGATAAAGGGCTTTATAGGGCTGACATTGTTGTTCAAAACTATGGCAGGGGGCAGGAATTGCCATCACACCACGCAGTTTTATATTGGGTAGCGTACTCACTTGCTCACATAATGCCGCTAATTCATGCAAACGAAAACCTGATTTACTGGCTTCATCACTAATATTCACTTGCAAGCATATATTTAACGGAGTCAGGTGAGCGGGGCGTTGTTCACTTAGTCGCCGTGCAGTTTTTAAGGAATCCACGCTGTGTACCCAGTCAAAATGACGGGCAATGGCTTTGGTTTTATTGGATTGAATCGGCCCTATGAAATGCCATGTGATGTCAAACGCGCCGAGTGCCTGTTGTTTGCTCAAGGCTTCCTGCACATAATTTTCACCAAAATGGCGTTGTCCTGCCTGATAAGCCTCAGCAATAATTGCCGCAGGTTTGGTTTTGCTGACCGCCAGTAACTGCACCGAATTTGCTGGGCGATGGTAGGTTATTTCGGCAGTTTGAATGCGTGTGTGGAGTTGTTTTAATCTATTAATAAACGTGGTCATAATAACTAACTAAACTATTGTGAATAGCGCACCATATCACAGCTTCAAAAAAGTAATAAGTTAGGTTATGGTATAAACTATTTTTATTTTCACTTTCCGAGGGATGTTATGGATATTACCGAGTTATTGGCATTTTCTGTTAAAAATAAAGCATCAGATTTACATTTATCAGCGGGGTTGCCGCCGATGATTCGCGTTGATGGCGATATTCGGCGTATCAATATTCCGTCATTGGATCATAAAGGCGTTCATGCCTTGATTTATGACATTATGAATGACAAACAGCGACGTGATTATGAGGAATTTTTAGAGACCGACTTTTCGTTTGAATTACCAGGGGTGGCGCGATTTCGGGTCAATGCGTTTAATCAGGAGCGCGGTGCGGCGGCGGTGTTCAGAACCATTCCTTCGGTGGTATTAAGTCTGGAAGAGTTAAAAGCTCCGAAATTTTTTGAGGAATTGTGTAAAAGACCGCGTGGTCTTATTCTGGTAACAGGACCTACGGGTTCGGGTAAATCCACTACGCTGGCGGCAATGATTAATCATATTAATTATAATGATTACGCGCATATTCTCACCGTTGAAGACCCTATCGAGTTTGTCCATGAAAGCCAGAAATCACTCATCAACCAGCGCGAGGTTCACCGTGATACGCATGGGTTTAACGAAGCCTTACGGTCAGCACTGCGTGAAGATCCCGATATTATTCTGGTCGGTGAGATGCGCGATTTAGAAACCATTCGACTGGCGATGACTGCCGCAGAAACAGGGCATTTGGTATTCGGCACACTCCATACAACCTCAGCGGCTAAAACCATTGACCGTATTATTGACGTATTTCCAGCGGCAGAAAAAGAGATGATTCGCTCGATGTTATCAGAGTCATTACAGGCGGTTATTTCCCAAACACTGCTTAAAAAAGTGGGTGGCGGGCGTATTGCCGCGCATGAAATTATGGTCGGTACAGCGGCGATTAGAAACTTGATTCGTGAAGCTAAAGTGGCACAAATGTATTCCGCCATTCAAACAGGGCGAAGGGATGGTATGCAGACACTGGATCAGAATCTGAAAGAACAAGTTGAAAAGGGTTTGGTCACCTCGGCAATGGCAATGCAAAAAGCCGTTAATAAAGAAATGTTCCGTTAAGGAGACCGTGATGGAATTTGAAAAGTTATTAACATTGATGTGCCAGAAAAAAGCCTCGGATTTATTTATCACCGCAGGACGACCTCCTTGTATAAAGGTTGATGGCGTGTTGACGGATGTATCCAAAGTGTCGTTGACAGAAGCGCAGGCGTTTAAAATCGTCGAAAGCATTATGAGTCCTGCGCAACAAATGGAGTTTGAAAACACCAAAGAATGCCAGTTTGCGATTACTTACCCAAACTTGGGCAGATTTCGTGTCAGTGCGTTCACTCAACGTGATGCGGCAGCGATGGTATTACGCCGTATTGAGCATGAAATACCCGATGCAGATGATTTGAATTTACCACCTATTTTAAAAGACCTCATCATGGAAAAACGGGGTTTGGTTATATTTGTAGGCGCGACAGGCACAGGTAAATCAACCAGTTTAGCGGCGTTAATCAAGCATCGTAATCAAAACAGCCGTGGTCATATTATTACCATCGAAGACCCGATAGAATTTCAGCATCCGCATCTGGGCTGTATTATCAGCCAACGTGAAGTAGGACTGGACACGGAGTCCTATGAAGTCGCGTTAAAAAACACCCTGCGCCAAGCCCCCGATGTGATTTTAATCGGCGAAATCAGAACCCGCGAAACCATGCAGAATGCCATTACTTTTGCAGAAACAGGGCATTTATGTTTATCAACCCTGCACGCCAATAATGCCAACCAAGCGATAGACCGTATCCTGCATTTTTTCCCCGATGAACTGCACGATCAACTATTAATGGATTTATCCTTAAATCTGAAAGGCATCGTCGCGCAACAATTGATTAAACGCGCCGATGGTAAAGGGCGTTATCCCGTCATAGAAATTTTCCTTAATACCCCGTTAGCCAAAGATTATATTCGCAAAGGCGAAGTACATAAGCTCAAAGAATTAATGAAAGATTCAAAAGAGCAGGGGATGCAGACCTTTGATGCCGCTCTTTATGATTTGTACAAAGAACATAAAATCAGTTATGAAGACGCGCTTAATTCAGCCGATTCTAAAAACGAAGTGCGCTTAATGATTAAACTGGGCGATGAAAATACCGTTTATGGCGCGAGTGGGATTTTATTACAAAACGAAGAGGAAGATGAAGAAGGAGCTTTACAACTGCACCGACCTACTACGCACAATAAAATATGATAGTGCTATTTTAGACCTTACCTGACTTCTGAATCGTCTGATAAGCCTTGCTAATCTGCTGGGTTTTTTCTTTAGCGCGTAACAGCGTCGCCTCCGACAAACCTTTAGCCGCCATTTTGTCAGGGTGATGCTGGCTCATCAGACGACGGTAAGCCTGCTTCACTTCTGTTTGAGTAGCGGCAGGTGTTAAACCTAACGTTTTATACGCCTCAGCTAGGCTGGATGCTGAACGAACCTGCGGGCTACGCGCTTGTTGCTGATAAAAATACTGTTGTGAAAGCAACTGTATTTTTACCCGCTGATAATGAAAGCGCGATACCCTCAACTGAGCGCAAATATGCCATAACAGCGCGTCTTCTTTGCTTGTTAAAGTGCCGTCAACCGTCGCTGTTTGTAACTGAACTTCTACAAAGCGGTCAATTAAATCCTCACGTTGCCGACATTCACGATAAAACTCCGCCAACACATGATTAAGCTGAAAATCAACCCGCTTACCCTGATTAAAAAGATCAATTGCCGTCGCGCGTAATGACGCATCCAAATTCATCTCCGTCATCACCCGATTTGCATAACTGATCGCCTCAGGACACACCCTGCCATTCACTTTCGCAACATGACCCATCACCGAAAAATTCGCCACAAAAAAAGCCATTTGCGCCTGCGATGCGTTATCAGCATTCATATCTGGCGTAGCATCATTACCCAATTGATGCGCAACAGTCGCCCCAACAATCGCCCCTAAAGGGCCGCCGACCATAAAACCAACTGCACCACCGATGACAGCCTTTAATAAACTCATTCAAACAACCTTATGTTATTAATAATGTTAAAATTATAACATCAACCATCTTGCACCTATCGAGGACTTATGACCGCTACCGATACACTTTATCAATCAGAACTGCCTTCTTTAACACTCATAGCGCGTGGCAAAGTGCGTGATATTTACGCCATTGACGACGACACCATGCTGATAGTCGCCACCGACAGACTGTCTGCATTTGATGTCATTCTGCCAGACCCGATTCCCAACAAAGGACGCGTATTAACCAGCATCTCCAACTTCTGGTTTAAAAAAATGCAGCACGTCATGCCCAACCACATCACCAACATCCCCCTAGAACAAGTCATCCCCAACGCCGAAGAACGCGCCCCGATTGAAGGACGCGCGGTGGTTGTTAAACGCCTGAACCCACTGCCAGTTGAAGCCATTGTACGCGGTTATTTAATCGGCTCAGGCTGGAAAGACTACCAGCAAACAGGCGCGATATGTGGCATTCAACTCCCCGCAGGCTTACAACAAGCCCAGCAACTGCCCGAACCCATCTACACCCCATCAACCAAAGCCGCCGTTGACCAACACGATGAAAACGTCTCGTTTGAACACACCGTCGCATTAATGGGACAGGATTTAGCCGAACAAGTGCGCGATGCCAGTTTAAAACTCTACAAAGAAGCCGCCAGCTACGCCAAAGAACGCGGCATTATTATCGCCGACACCAAATTTGAATTCGGCGTGGATAAAGCAGGTACGTTATATTTAATTGACGAAGCCCTAACGCCCGACTCCTCACGTTTCTGGCCAGTCGATGAATACCAAGTCGGCATCAGCCCACCCAGTTTCGACAAACAATATGTCCGCGATTATTTAGAAACCTTGGACTGGGATAAAAAAATCCCCGCACCCACATTACCCGCCGAAGTCGCCGAATACTGCGCGGCAAAATATCGCGAAGCGGAATTGCGTTTAACACAAGCCTAATCAGCAACACAAACCTGCGAGGTTTTTAAAACCTCGCAGGTTTATCATTAAGCGCGTAGAGCAAAATAGCGACGCGACTTCCACCGATTGTTTTTTGGTATTACCATGCGGTGCAATACAGTTATCAGCTATTGCGCCTTACGCGCTTTTCATTAATTACATACTCAGTCATGTCCATTCAAGCTATTAATCAATACCACAACGCCATTCATAAAATATATCAATTCAGTGGTCAAAGCCATGAACAGGCAATAAAAAATGAATTTCAAAAACTCATTAACCATTATTGTGAAAAGTGGCATTTATTGATTGTTAGTGAAATAAATATTAAAAATAAATAAGGTGTTTTAATTCGTCCCGATGGTATTGTTAAAAATAACTTAAGGCTGGATTGCGGCTATTGGGAAAGTAAAGCCAATGTTGATTTAGATAAAGAAATTAATAATAAAATTAATGCGGGCTATCCATTAACTAACACGCTATTTCAGGATGATAAAAATGCGATTCTTTATCAAAATGACCAGATTTATTTAAAAACCAGCTTAAATGATGAGCGCGAACTCGATAAATTATTAACGCAATTTGTCAGTTATGAAAGCAAAGAAATAAAAGAATTTACAGCCGCTATTGAACAATTTAAACAAGATTTACCGCATATTTTAACCGCCTTGCGCGATATGATTGCCTTGCAAGAAAAGAGTAATAAAGCATTTTTAAATGCGCGTTATGATTTTTTAATTATCTGTCAACACAGTATTAATCCTGAAATCACCCTGAGTGATGTTAATGAAATGCTATTGCAGCATATATTAACCGAAGAAATTTTTACCAGTATTTTTAGTGATTCACAATTTCACCGTGAAAATAATATTGCCAAAGAACTCTATAAAGTCGAATCGACGTTTTTTAATGGCACTACTAAACGCAATATTTTGGGTGTAATTTCACATTATTACACCGTGATTAAACACCGCGCGGCGGCGATTGCCGACCATCACGACAAACAAGTATTTTTAAAAGTGATTTATGAGAATTTTTATAAAGCCTATAATCCAAAAGCCGCCGATAGATTGGGCATAGTTTATACGCCGCATGAAATTGTCCAGTTTCAAATTGAAAGCGTGGATTATTTACTGGAAAAGCATTTTAAAAAATCCTTAGCCGATGAAGGCATTAAAATTTTAGACCCGTGTACAGGTACAGGGACTTATTTATGCGATTTGATTGATTATTTACCCGCGCACCGTTTAGCGTATAAATATAAAAACGATATGTTTGCCAATGAATTAGGTTTGTTGTCTTATTATATTGCCAACTTAAATATTGAATATACTTATCAGCAAAAAATGGGGCAGTATGAAGAATTTAATCATATTTGCTGGGTAGACACTTTAGATAATACGGGCTTTGGTTTAAAAGGTACAAATACCGATTTATTTGGTTTGAGCGTGGAAAATACCGAGCGGATTAGAGAGCAGAATAGTCATAAAATATCAGTAATTATTGGTAATCCACCCTATAACGCGAAACAAGAAAATTACAATTTACAAAATGCTAACCGTTTTTACAAAGAGATTGATAGTCGCATTAAAAATAGTTATATAAAACAAGGGACGGCACAAAATCAAATTGTTGTTTATGATATGTACACGCGATTTTTACGGTGGGCAACGGATAGATTAAAAGAAGATGGTATTATTTCTTTTATTATTAATCGTAGTTTTATTGATAGTCGTACTTTTGATGGTTTTAGAAAATGTTTAGCCGAAGAGTTTGATTTTGTTTATATAGTTGATACCCAGAGCGATGTACGCAAAAATCCGAAAATATCAGGCACTAAACATAATGTGTTTGGTATTCAAACAGGTGTGGCAGTATTATTTTTAGTAAAAAAGAAAGATAGTATGCACTGAGGTACTATTAAATTAAGCTTATTATTTTTCTCCGTTCGTCCTGAGCTTGTCGAAGCCTGTCATGAGCTTGTCGAATGGGATGAATGGAGAAAAATAATAAGTAACAAGCAAAGTCTAAAATTTATAAAAAGGATAAATAAAATGTTTTGGGTTTATATTTTGCGCTGTGCTGATGATAGTTATTACACTGGACATACAGATAATCTTGAAATGCGTATTGGTCAACATCAAACAGGAGAATGCGCGGGTTATACCTCAACGCGCCGCCCGTTAGAACATATCTGGTCACAAGAGTTTCCTACTCGAATAGAGGCTTTATCAGCCGAGAGACAAATTAAGGGCTGGAGTCGCAAGAAGAAAGAAGCCATGATGCGGGGTGATTGGGCAGAAGTCTCTCGTTTGGCTAAAAGCAAATCTCGAACGTAGTTATCTGCCCACCGTTAATAATTTTTCCATTCACCCTTCGACAAGCTCAGGGCGAACGGAAAAATTATTAACGGTGAACAACTGTTATAAATCGCTACTGTCATTCAGTTAAACCGTTCGTGCTGAGCTTGTCGAAGCATGAATGGTTTAACTGAATGATAGTAACAACAACTATATTTTATTTAATTAAATGACTAAAAAAGCAGAGATTTATTATTTTACTTTGACCGATGAATTACCCCGCGAAGATAAATTAGCGTGGTTTAAAAACACACGGTTTACCAATATTGATTTTGATAAAATTAATCCTGATGATAAAGGAAATTGGCTTAATTTAACGGATAATGATTTTGATGGTTTATTGCCTGTGTGTGATAAAGACGTTAAAGCGGGTAAAGGTGAACAGGCTATTTTTAAGATGTTTTCAAATGGTGTTGCTACACATAGAGACGAATGGGTTTATGATTTTGACAAAAATAACTTAGAAAATAAAATTATTTTTTTTATTGAAATTTATCAAGAAACATTAAAGAACTCTAGTTTTAAAGATAAGAATTTAATTTCATGGGATTCTGAATTAGATAGTTATGCTAAACGGACTATTGAAAAAAAATTTGAAGAAAATAATATTGTAGAAAGTATTTACAGACCTTTTATGAAGAAATTTTTTTATTTTGATAAACATTTCAATGGAAGAACTTATCAATGGGGTAAAATAATTGGAAAGAACATAAAAATAATTGGATTTATTTCTGGTATAGCAAAGCCTTTTTCAACTTTAGCATTAAGTACTATTTCTGATTTGAATATGTTAAGTCCTGCTGCTGGTGGTACTCAATGCCTACCTTTATACATTTACGACAAAGACGGCAACCCACACGATAATATAACCGACTGGGCATTAAGCCAATTTCAAAATCATTACATTAGGACTGGCAGTCCTGAAATCAATAAACTGGATATATTCCATTATGTCTACGCTGTATTACATAATCCTGCTTATCGTGAAAAATACGAACAAAATTTAAAACGTGAATTCCCGCGCATTCCGTTTTATGATGATTTTGAACAATGGACAGAATGGGGCAAACAATTAATGGATTTACATTTGAATTATGAAACTGTCGAAAAATATCCGTTAAAACGACTAAACACGCCGCCAATCGTAAAGCCTAAAGCTAAATTAAAAGCTGATAAAATAAACAGAGTTATTCAATTAGATGATAATACCAGTTTAAGCGGTATTCCATTATCAGCGTGGGAATATAAATTAGGCAATCGAAGCGCGTTAGAATGGGTATTGGATCAATATAAAGAAAAGAAACCGAAAGACCCCACAATTGCGGAAAAATTTAATAATTACCGTTTTTCTGATTATAAAGAGCAGGTGATTGAATTATTAATGCGGGTGTGTACGGTGTCGGTGGAAACGATGAAAATTATTGAGGCAATGAAAAATAGGCGCGAATAAATTCGCGCCCACTTTATTAAAGCGTTTTCGTCTGTTTAACCGCTATTGAGATGGGCAACACCACTACTTCATTATCAGGTGTTGATTTTATTAACGGTTCTAAGGTGGGGGCGAGCGATCTTAATATCTGCACGGGCAGGGAGCTGGTGAAGTGGTAGTTGCCTGCGTTTTCGCCTTCTACATAGGCGGTGATAACTCCGAAAAACCGTTCGCCGATGAAGAAGGTAAACACGGCGGCGCGGCTGATAAATTTGGATTCGATTAAGCGTCCGCCTGCACCCCAGATTTCTTTGCGGTGATCGCCTGTGCCTGTTTTGCCGCCGATGGTGAGCGGTTTGCCGTCGGCATCGTGGAATGCGCCATGCACTCGTGAGGCGGTGCCGCCTTCGACAACACCTATCATGGCACTGCGTGCCGCTTTGGCAATTTCAGCGGGAAACATCCGCCGCCCGCGAGACGGGGATTTGTCCATTAAGGTTTCGTAAGGCGTACCTTCGGCAAAATGCAGGCTTTGAAAACGCACTACGGGTAATTTAATGCCGTCATTTAATAAGATGCCTGTCAATTCGGCTAAGGCGGCGGGTCTGTCACCTGATGCACCGATGGCGGTGGCATAAGAGGGCGTTAATGCGCCGAATGGGTAGCCTAGGCGTTTCCATGCGTGGTGAATTTCTTTGAAGGCTTCTTGTTCCAGTAAGGTCATGATGCGTCGTTGTTGGGCATTATGACGGTGACTGCTGAACAGCCAACGGTAGACATTTTGCCGTTGTTCGGCACTGGCGGCTAATGCCTGATCCAGTGTCGCACCTGTGTTGGTGGTCAGGTAACGCACCAGCCATAATTCCAACGGGTGAATTTTGGTGATGTAGCCTTGGTCTTGCAGGTCAAATTTTTCTATCGAGTATTTATCATACAGCGATTGAATATTCTCACCTGCTAACGCCGATTTACTTAAATGCAGGGTCAGGAAAGCTTCCAACTGTTCGATGCTACGGTTGGGATACACGGAGCGGTATAACATGGTTTGCCGTGCGGGGTTGGCAAGTACCCGTTGGCTGAGCATTTCCAAGGCTTGTTGTGCGGATTTTTCTTTGTAACGGGTATAAAAACGCTGTAGATAGACCCGTCCTTCTTTGTCGGCGAATTGTTGTAAATATTCTTTGCGTTTGGGGTCATCGGGGCTTTCCAGCCAGCGGGCGATGCCTTCGGGGCGGTACAGGTGGTAATACACTTCTTCACGCATCATGCGAATGAAAACGAGGTTGACGGAATCACGCAGAGCCTGACGCACGGTCAGGATTTTACCGTTATCCGTTTTGCTGAAATTGCTGAATGTGTGTATGCCGCCGCCTGTGAAAAAGGCTTCACCTGGACTGGCGGAGTATTTTCTGTTCAAGGCGGCATCCAGCAATTCTTCCAAGCTGATTTTAGGATTGGCGCGTAGTTGTTCGATGACCCACGCGGATAAATAATCACGCGGATGGATGTCGAGTTGACTGAGTTCCTGTGCGGACTGGTTTTTATAGCGTTTATAGACATCGGTGATGATTTCCAGATAATGCACCATTGTCCGTAATTTGGCAGTAGAACCCAAGTCTATGCGGATGCCTTCGTTGATGTCTAAGGGGTTGTCGTAGTTGTCGGTTTGTACGCGCAATAAATTACCGATTTTGTTACGTTCAAACAGCATTAAGCTGTAGGTGACGGGTGATAAATCGACGTTGCCGCTTAACATTTTTTTGCCGAAAATGCCGATTGATTGGGCTTCTGCCGATTGGTTCAGGCTGCGTAATTCGGCAGTCACGCCTTGTTGGGTTTTAAAATCCAGCGTGGTTTTAGCAGTTAAATCAATGCGATCCAGTTCATAGTTGGATTTTGCGCCCAGCATTTTAGCAAGGCGGGTGCGCAGTACGGCTTGAGTTTTCTTTTCAGTGACGAATGGAGTGGTGTCGCTGTCCATTTTAGAGCTGCGGGCGACCGATACTTTTAGCGTGGCATCACGCAATGTAGGCGAGATAACGCCTTGTTCTGCCATCAGGCGTAAGTAACTGTCGGTCAGATTTTGCAGGGCATCAAAGCCTTTGCCGAGAAAATAGGACGGTCTGCGTTGCGAAAGCAATATGTTCAGCACTTGGCGGTAGATTTGCGCCTGTTGCCGACTGATGTTGGTTTGGGCATTGAGTTCCTGTTGGCTGAGCAAACGATTGACTTCATTAAAATCAGTACCGAACCATGCGGATAAGCCATCACCCAAACCGTGTACTTCACCTAATTTTGGGGTCGCCGCCAGCGGCATGGAATTTAGATAAGACAGGGCAATTTCCTGACGCATAGCGCGGGTATCTTGTCCTTTCATATAGGCGCGTAATGATGCCGTACCCATTTGATGAAATTTATCGGTCATCGAGTTGGTAAAGCCATTGGGCGAATGGCGGTATTTTTCCAGTTGGGTTGCCAGTGTGCTACCACCTGCAACATTGCCCGTTGCGCCGATTTTATGCGCCATCATTTGCAAGGCGGCAAAGCCTAATCTGTCCCATTCAATAGCTGGATTAACCTGTGCATTCTGTTCACTCAACAATTCCCGATTTTCTATATATAGCAATGTTTGTAAAATCAGCGGCGGAATAGTGTCAAAATTCGGATAATTGAACGCAGGGTAGGCGGTATTAAAAATCACTTCGCCAGTTTTATCGGTAATGTTCAAGCCTGCTTGGGATTTTTCGTGATAAATGGTGAATAAGCCATAATCATCAGCCAATTGCATCATCATTGGCGATACTGCCGCTTGTGCAGTAATGCGAAAACCGAGTTTGGTCAACCGATTGATTTCGTCAGGCAGCAGGGTATAACCAAGCCGCTGGTCGTAAGGCCCTGCTTCGGGATAACGAATAGAGGTGCTGGGGCCTGACTCAAGTTTGTAACTGAGTTGTTTGCTGATTTCAGACAGATAACGCGCCTGATATTTCGAGGTTTGCACTTCGTCGCGGACAAGTTTGCCAATCACTACGCCGATAATTATCAGCATCACAACAATGTACACAGCCAATAGTCTGTGTATGACTTGGCTAGTTTTGTCCATAGTTTGCTATTGCCATGAAATGAACAGAACTTTTTGTTCTGTTGTTGATATGAAGTAACCGCTTAGCATGATGCAAACAGATTGTTTTAAGTATTAATATCAAAATGTTGTTTTCTTTTTACTGGTGCGGTCGGACTTACAGGTGTTTGGTATAAGCACCTGCGATAATGATTTTATAGTATAGCAAACAAAAAAAATAACACTGGGAGCAGGCGATAGATTTTGACGATGAGATGTAGCGAAATAGGTCGATATTGGGGGTAAACAGGGCTGTTTAACGGGTAATCGGTAGCGATGTGAACAGCAGGCAAACGGCTAATAATGTTTCCCACGCATCACCTGATTGTTGCCCTTTTATTTGCCTGTCCGCTTGGGCGGCTAACACCAGTATGCTATTTAATTGTTGCAGGTTTAAGCGGGTAAGGGCTTTATCAACCAAGGGTTTGCGTTTATCCCAGATTTGGTTGTTTCTGAATGCTGTGTCTTTATGTTGCCCGCCTGCCAGTGCCAGTTTAATGTGAATCAAACTGCGGGCTTCGCGCGTCAATGCCCACAATATCACGGGTGCGGCGATACCTTCGGCGCGTAACGCGGCTAATATTTTAATAATACGATTGGTTTGAGCCGCCAACACCCAGTCCATTAATTTAAACACGTCGTAGCGCGAACTATCGGCAACGGCATCAGAAATTTGTGCGGTGCTTAATTGTCCCGCGCCGTATAGCACATACAGTTTAGTGATTTCCTGATCGGCGGCGAGTAAATTACCTTCAATGCGCGAAGCCAGTAATTTAATGCCGTCAGACTCGACGTGTAAACCGCGTTGTAACAGCCGTTGTTGCAACCAGTTCAATAAATCCTGTCCGTCCAACGCCCAGACCTGAATCACCACGCCGACTTTATCAATACTTTCCAGCCAGCGGCTTTTTAAAGTGGCACTGGCGAGTTTGCCGATGCTGATGAGTAACAGTGTATCGGCGGGCAGGCGTTCACAATAAGCGGTCAGGGCTTTCGCGCCTTCCGTACCGACAGTGCTGGTGGGAATGCGCAATTCGATGATTTTTTTATCGGAAAAAATAGACATAGAATCAGCCGCTAAGGCTAACTGACTCCATGAAAAACTGGTGTCTACCGAAAAAATTTCGCGTGAATTATAGCCCGACGCGCGTGCCGTTTTGCGTATCGCATCCGCCATTTCACCCAGTTGCAACGGTTCATCACCACTGAGGAAATAGACGGAAGCCAAGCCTTTTTGTAACGCGGCGTTCAGTTGCTCAGGCTTAAGACGCATTATTTATTGGCTTTTAAGCCAGCTTGCACTTGATTGATAATAGTACGCACCGCCTGCTGATACATCTCGTTGCGGATAACCGTTTCTTCATTATCTTTACCCAGAATCAACTGCTGGTTATTGAAGTATTCGCGCTTAATATCAACGGGTTGTGAGGTAACTAACGGTTTGTTATTTGCATCGGTTACTTGGTAATTCAAGCGATATTCCAAACCGAACTGGTTGGCGTAACCTGATGAACCCAATGACAAGGCGCGTTTCAGGTTTTCTTCATTTGATACAGTGATAATTGTACCCGCAGCGGCACGGGAGCTAACCAGCTGCACTTGTGATGAGGCAAGTGCTCTTCTGAATTGTTCTTGTAATGGCGCGGATGCCCCTTCGAGATAGATACTCTTCATCTCTGATGGTAAATCCATCTCACCGCGTAGATGATAGCCACAGGCGGATAATAACAACGCGATAAGCATCACCAGTGTTGACGAAAGTGTTTTTACTTGCACAAGTAACTCCGAATAGGTGTGACGTGACGACTGCCAGTCCTTAAAGGACTGGCAGTCGTAGATATTAAATAACAATATTAACCAGCTTATTAGGCACAACAATGACTTTTTTAATCGGCTGACCATTAATAAAGTTCAGAATATGTTCATCGTTCAACGCCGCTGTCTGGATGTCGTCTTTACTTGTACTTGCCGATACCGATATTTTACTGCGTAACTTACCGTTGACTTGAATCATGTAGTCTAATGAATCCTGAACTAATGCTGATTCATCCAACGCTACCCATTGTTCGTTGACGACGGCATTATCATGCCCTAAATCCAGCCACAGTTGATGACAGATATGCGGCACCATCGGTGACAACATCAATACGATAGATTCCAGCACTTCCTGCCGTATCGCTTTGCCGTTATCGGATTCATCGGTGAATTTGCTTAAGGTGTTGATTAACTCCATGTTGGCGGCAATCGCAGTATTAAAAATAATGCGCACACTCATGTCATGGGTGACTTTTTGAATCGCCTGATGCAGATGACGACGCATGGTTTTTTGTTCATCGGTCAAACTGGCTTTGTCGATTTGAACAGGCGCACCACCTGTTTCAACGTGTAAATACACTTGTCGCCACAAACGTTTCAAAAAGCGTGAAGCACCTTCGACACCGCTGTCCGACCATTCCAAGGATTGCTCAGGCGGTGCGGCAAACATGATGAACAAACGCACGGTGTCCGCGCCGTATTGCGCAATCAAGCCTTGCGGATCAACGGTATTGCCTTTCGATTTGGACATTTTAGTACCGTCTTTTAACACCATACCTTGGGTCAATAAGCGTTTAAACGGTTCGTCACAGCTTAATAAGCCTTCATCACGCAATAATTTGGTGTAAAAACGCGCATACAATAAATGCAGAATCGCGTGTTCAATGCCGCCGATGTAATGGTCAACAGGCAGCCAGTGATTCGCCGTTGCATCCAGCATACTGTCGCCCTGATTACTGGCAAAACGGGCAAAATACCACGAGGATTCCATGAAGGTATCAAAGGTATCGGTTTCACGGCGTGCCGCTTTGCCACACGTTGGGCAATCGACATGAGAGAAAGTCGGGTGTGCGACTAACGGCGATTGCGAACCGTCCAGCACTACATCACGCGGTAAAGTGACAGGTAAATCTTGCTCAGGTACAGGTACAGTGCCGCAATCCTCACAATAAATCACAGGAATCGGTGCGCCCCAATAACGCTGACGTGATACGCCCCAGTCACGCAAACGGAAATTCACTTTGCGTGTGCCTTTGCCGTCTTTGTTTAAGGTTTCGGCGATTTGGTCAAAGGCTTGCGCTGAGCTTAAACCATCAAACGCGCCTGAATTTTTCAACACGCCTTTAGCGGTGTAAGCCTGTTCAGAGCAGTCATCTTCTTCGCCATTGTCGGCAAAAATAACTTGTTTGATAGCAATGCCGTATTTTTTCGCAAATTCATAATCACGTTGGTCATGTGCAGGCACAGACATCACCGCACCCGTGCCGTAACTCATCAACACGAAGTTGGCAATCCACACAGGAACCGTTTCGCCCGTAATCGGATGCAGAGCAGTGATACCTGAATCAATACCGCGTTTTTCCATGGTTTCCATTGCTGCTTCAGCAGTTTCCATGTGCTTGCATTCTTCAATAAAGGCTTGAATGTCAGCATTATTTTCAGCGGCTTTTAAGGCGAGCGGATGTTCAGCGGCAACGGCTAAATAAGTGACACCCATTAAAGTATCAGGGCGAGTGGTGTAAATGCGTAACGGTTCAGCCATATCAGGCACAGCAAAATCCATTTCCACGCCTTCCGAACGCCCAATCCAGTTCGCCTGCATGGTTTTCACCTGCTCAGGCCAACCGTCCAAGCTATCCAATGAAGTCAATAATTCATCAGCATAATCGGTGATTTTTAAAAACCATTGGGCAATTTCTTTGCGTTCCACAGCAGTATCACACCGCCAGCAACAGCCGTCAATCACCTGCTCATTGGCTAATACCGTCATGTCATTAGGACACCAATTGACAGGCGCGGTTTTTTTATAAACCATGCCTTTGGCGAGTAACTTGAGAAAAAACCATTGTTCCCATTTGTAATACTCAGGATCACAGGTCGCCAGCTCTCGATTCCAATCATAGCCGAAGCCCAGTTGTTTCAACTGGTCGCGCATATAGTCGATGTTGCTGTACGTCCAATCGGCAGGGTGTACACCGTGCTGCATCGCGGCATTTTCCGCAGGTAAACCAAACGCATCCCAGCCCATCGGCTGCATGACATTTTTACCCAGCATCCGTTGATAGCGGCTGATGACATCGCCGATGGTGTAATTGCGCACATGACCCATGTGCAGCTTGCCACTGGGGTAGGGGAACATGGACAGGCAATAGTATTTTTCTTTGGACTCAGAGGGTTGAACGTTAAAAACCCCTGTGTCTTCCCAGATTTTTTGTACATCTTGCTCAATCGCTTGCGGCTGATAATTCTCTTGCATCGTTCTCGTCTGTGTCTGCGTCAAAACGATTAGAATACCGTACCGCGCGTTAAATCTAAAGTAGCAATTCTAATAACGCGGCATAGTATCTTAACTTAATGGCAGTCATGTGTACCCTGCGTGACTGTTTTCTCGCGCGACATCACTCAAAAATCCGCCGCCCATTTTTCCCAGAAATCAGGTTCATCGTGATGAGTATTTACCATTGCCTTTTCCAATGGTAAATACCAAAAGCTCATCGTATCAAAACGCATAGTATCATCAGGATTTTCCAGATAATCACGCACCTGCACATATAACGGATGATTATTCTCATCGTAAGGCACATCGAGATAAATATCGCCGTGATAGCTAATCATGGAATTTTCATTGACAACACTTCCGCAAGCCAGTTACAGAGCGCGCCTTTTATCAGATTCCCATTTATGGCGTTTAGCCGATGAGAAATCCAACCAAGGGCAAAACTTATTTTTAGCATGAAAGGTAATGATTAACACACCGCGTTGTTTATTTCGAGCAATCGCATCAATATGTTCAACTCGCTGAGGCATAATATTATTTTCCGTATTGAAATGATTGGCTAATCAATCGCCCAACCTGCTTCGATTAATTCATCATGGGTATTATATATTGTCTCTATATTTGTTGGTTTATCCTGAATAATCAATTTTCCAGCAACCAAATTATCTAAACTAATTTTTCCATAACCACCATTAATATTCTTGAAATGTATAAAGTCACTGAATGGAAGGAACTGACAATTTAACACCTCGCGTGTTTCCTCTATTAAACCATCTGACCACGTTTTACTCATTAGTATCACCTTTAGTTTTTATTAATTCACAATCACTATCGAATTCTAATGTTTCATCAAATGTTCTATGGTAACGAAATCCTTTTCCATAAGCCCAGTGTGTTGGGCTTTTAATTTTATCTTGATGTGCTTTGAATACCTTAGAAACTACTGCAATTTGATTTTCAAAAGATAATTCATTTAAATTATCTGGCGTTTTAATATGCAAAATAAAAGCTGAAAATAGTGGTGTTGGTCTACCAGTTGGGATAACGTGTAAACTAGGTTTGAATATTCTACGCTTTTCTTTTTCTAATGCTGATTCTGTTAATTCTGGGTTTTTGTCATTCATAATAATTTAGTTCGTTGGGTTAAAAGAACCTTAAAACCAACCTGTACAATTAAAAAACTAATCATTTGCTATTCCAGAAAGACTAAATCTATGTACTGCTTTTTCAATGTCGGGTAATAGCTCATTAATATTAGACATTCTATGACCGCCTGTTTTAAATAATCGGCAATCGCATCTGGATTTTAAATAGTCGTAGGTTTTATGGCTATCCAATAACTCATCATCTTCATTTAAAAAACAAGTGACAGGTAAATCATTTACTGGATAAATAGCATCATCGTAATAATCCAGTGCTGGATTTAACAAAACACATTTAAAGTCATCGAGAGACATTTCAAAATACTTTTTATTGGCGGTATTTAATGCCCAATAACCGCCTAATGAAATGCCGATAATCGCGGTATCATCAGCGAGTATATTATTGTCCTTAATATAACTGCTTAGGAATTGTTCTATTTCCTGTTTTGAAGAATCGTTGGGTTTATAATCGGGGATAAAAACAGTCATGCCTTTAGCAGTGAAGAATGTTTTTATTGCCAGTGCAGAATGACTAGTTTCTGGGGTACTTAATTTGCCATGTAGAAATAATATATTCATAATGCACCTTGTTGTGAGCGTTAGGTTATTGATTTTTACTCAACGCTTGATTCATATTCAGATATTACATCTAATAATTGATTGATGACTATTTTAATTTTATTAAAATCATCTTCATTATTAAGATATAGTTTCTTATTCACTTCAATCATAATAGGTATGACATCTTCATTACCGACATAATTACTGGGAATCATGCTACCACAATAAGGATTATTAATGCCGACATGATAGTCTTTTAAAAAATATTGAACTAAATCGACTAATTCTTTAGGCGTTTGTTCTGTGGTGCCAATACAAAAATCAGGATACCCTTCTTTATCAGGAAATGAGTGGCAATCAACGACTACAATTTTAGAAAAATAGCATAAAGAAAACGCTACTTTTTTATTTAATTCAATATGCCATTTATTATAGATATTATTGATAATATCTTCTTTATCAATAACCCCAATATCATTATCTCTAGTGCCTTTTGTATAACAAATACCTTGACCTTGACTGTACATGGGTTCTTTATCGTCTGTAAATCTTTCTACATCACAGACAAATCTTGAAACCTTTTGAATCATCGAGTCTCCATATTTATGTGAAAATAATTTATCAGTGTGCCAATCTGTCAGATAATCAATATCAAACTGTTCAATATTTCTGCCTAATGTATTTATTCCAGCGTGGGGGATGTGCAAAATCATATTATACCTTTTAATTATTTTATTTTTCTAAAGGTTGTAACAAACTTTTATTATTGTTTAATATTTCTTTAGCAATATGCTCTGAAAACGACATAATATTGACGGATTTTTGTTCATCTTTACGATAACCATATCCAGCACCGCCACTCATAGGCGATTCTGAATAATTGCTGGTATTTCCAGCAACTAACAATATAAATCCTTCGGCAGCCATTTTTGTATTACAGTCTTTCAGTGCTAATCGATAGCTTTCTGAATAGCCTTTGCTGTCACCAATTATACATTTATCACCGATATAAACAGCGATTCTATAACCAGAAAAAACGCGCTGTTTTCCCGTTGACACTGTACCTAATTCATATTTGCAGTCAAGTATTTCCCCAGTTTCACTATTAATAACTTTACAGGCATTTCTGTCTGTTATATCAAAATGCTCCCATGACATATTTATTTACTCAATTTCAAAATAAATTAACAAAATTAAATTCAGTTATGTAGGTTGGGTTGCGGCTCTTTCGCAACCCAACGAATACCAGAGAATGTTGGGTTGCCAAAAAGACGGCAACCCAATCTACGCCGCTGTCAGATAATCAATATTAAACTGTTCAATATTTCTACCTAATGTGTTTATTCCAGCATGGAGGATATGTAAAATCATAATAGTTATTGTTTGTTCGCTTGTTTTGCATATAAATTAAGCATTTTGGCTCGTGCAGTATTAAATTCAACCTGACAATTGGCAGATTCATCTAAACCATCAAGCGTATAAACATAATTACACGTTGAAACCTTAAATTTTTCCCAGTCAATTTGCGCTTGCTTAATAGCACTGATTGCATCTTGATTAGCACCCAGTATTTTAATTAAATAATTATATGCGGCTGTCATTGGCTTTTCGCTTTCTTCAATAAGACATGAACGCATAGCCGACATACCGCCATTATTAGCTTCACTTTCACAATCTCTAGCATTAGCTGAAAATGCAATTAACAAACCAACTAACAAAACTAATTTTTTCATAAAATTATCCCATCGTTTAATTAAAAGGGTACGCATTGCGTACCCTATAAGTTTATTACTCTGATTTTGGCTGATGTTTATTAATTTGGCTCTTCCCGATTAATTCGTTAATTAAGCAAGCTGGCTTTTGAAAAAATCAATCAACCCTGATTTAAATTCCTCTTCTCTCGCCTCAATATCTTCTTTCACCCAATCATCTTTTGAATGTTGGCTTAAATCCTGCGCACAAGCGATTTTTGAGCCTTTGTATATATTTTTTTTCTTTCCAAAATATCCATTACCAGCTTGAATATTCAATTTTTTCTCGAAAGCTATTTTATTTCCAAAACGCTCAAGATATAACTGAGCTTCTTCCTCACTCCAGCCATTGTAATTGCTAACCTGCCATTTTCTTGGAAAGATATGTTCTATCTCAAACTTGTCATCAATAAGCCCTGTTTGCTTTTCATGCAAGTAAGCACTGAGTAATATAAGAGCTTTGGAAAATTTGGATGTTGATTGCTCACTCATTTGTTGATCGATTAAAGTAGGATTTTCTAGCTGTTTAATCACGTCAGCGGTAGAACCATCCCTAAAGGTCAACTCATTATTTTTTACAAGTGAGATACATGACTGATAAATATCATCCTTAATGGCATTTACAGTTGGCTTGTCTATAAACTTCATTAATAGAAAAGCAAGTAACTTTTTAAGCATTTTTTGAAAATCAGCATTAAATGCTTCACTATCAAATGCTTCACTATTGATTTTTTCTAAGAAAAAGACACTGGTTGGGTATTTCCAAAATTCATTTGGATAGCATGAAAGACAGTGTAGCCATTTCCGTGATTCGTCAGAAATTACATAACTAACGCCATTTTCATTTGGAGATTTTTCTATGTAAATGTAACGCCAAAAGTTAGCTAATTTCATGAGATTAGAAATTAGATTTTCATCCCCTAACCTGTTTTTTCCAGATTGAAGATAAAACTTTCGCAAAGCTACTTCCTTAGATTTATCGTCATCTTTCGCTCTTAGAGCATGAGTGTAATACCTAAAGACATCATTGATAGAAAGTTTATCGTTCGTATCATCGCAAATTTCAGTGAGTATTTTCCAATCATCGGTGAATTCTTTTCGTTTTGTTTCTACATCTTTTCCAGTAAAGCTACTATAAATTTTAGCCTTAAAAATATCAGAATCTGCAAGCGGCAACCCTCTATCATTAAGGGTTGAAAAAATATCTAAAGCAGTGTCTTCAGAATCGCACTTAATAGGCAAAATAATGCAACGCTTTAAAATCATGACACATAATTCATTAAAATTATCTGGATTTTTTGACGCATACAAATCACATTTATCCTGAAAGAACTTGTAATTTTTAGAATAATTACTCGCTTTATTGTCGGTAATTCCATTTTCTAAAATAGCCTTAAATACTATATTATCATTTGCTGTCACTACCTTTGATTCAATATGAATCTTTGTTCTATCATCAACCTCGTTTGATATTTCATGAATATCCCAAATACAAGGTTCTATTTTATTTTTTAGACCCTCTGTAAACTTATTTTTTGGCGTAATGCCCTCAAGCTTGTGATAAAAAGCTCTGAGCAACAAAAATAGAGAGGTGATTCTCTGTTGTCCATCAATGATTTCTAAGTCTCCTTTACCATTGTTGTAATAGACAACTGTACCTAAAAAGTAATCCACAGAATTTTTAGACGCGAAATGATCTGTAATATCCTCCCAAAGGGTGTCGCATTGCTCCAATGCTTTCCATGAATACTCTCGCTGATACTCAGGGATAATAAACTTTTTGCCTTGCATTGAACTAAATAGCGAACCAATGCTTTCTTTGCTAATTTGTAAATCTGCCATCAAAAAACCTCTGCTTTATAAATTATTTATTAAAAAAAATTTAATGTTTGCGTGTAACAGAAGTCAAAAACGTGTTTTTGACTTCTGTTAAACAAGTTATTTAATTTCAAGAACGATAATGTCTTTATAACTAAGATGACTTTTACGCAACGCAACTATAACTTCCGATTCTGTTGGTGTTTTTGATGATACAGTGACACCACAAGACTGAATGATTTGCATACTTGATTTTTCTGTTGTGTACTTGTATCTAACATGAACGGTTGGCATAAATTTCCTTTAAAAAAATTAAAAAATAGTAAGTGAATTTATTTTCACACTTACCGAGCAGTATTCTAACCCTATTTTAATTTAACCTATGGGTTTCATAAATTTCGGGTTATTTTCTTATACTAACCAGTTTCATCAAAGAAACCAGTTTTTCATCAGAAAATCGGTATAAATCTTGTATGGCTAAAATTAATGCCAGCCAGATGGTTGTGCCTTGGGAATTACGTTCAAAATTAAATATCCCATCGAGTAGAAAAAATAATCGGCGCGTGTCATCGTGACGGTGTTTATAATTAAATAACTGTATGGCTTGTAATAGGGTGAGAAAATCAATTAGTTTTTCATCATCAAAGTTTTGTTTGCTGTTATAAATACCCACTGTGTCATAAACGTGGTCAAAAATAATATTAAGTCGTTCTGGATAGAGATAAGGCAGGTTATTTTTTGTCATTTCTAAGAATCACTTATGATTAATAAAGCAGAGATAGAAAATAATTTTATTCCCAGAAAGCATAACACTTTTTATCAATTTTGTATTTTTATTTATTATAAAAAAGTTATATTAATTAAAAGTTATAGTTATAACTTTTTTGTCTGAAGTACGCTGGTATAAACAGTAACAATACAGGCTGAAACGAGGACGCTGGAGCGTCCTCAGACGCATTCCAACGCGGAGCGTTGGAACGATAATAACCAGAAAAATTGTAGCGATAATAATATCTAAATCACCCGCGTCAGTATGACACCAGAAAAATTCAGCATTACGTTGAGCAAATAAACTTAGCGTTATCGAGTGTGCTTTCACCATCCCACCGATAGGCAACTAATGAACCGCCATTACCCGCGCTGTAATCGACACAAGCCACTTTATCGGAAAGCACAGTCGGTGTCCCTGTCATCCAGTAATATCCAAAGAATAACGCTTTATCGAGCGGGTAATTTAGATGTGCGTGTTCTGGAAGTGATAATTCGGGAAGATTGTCGCGTTCTGCTGTGGATAGTATGGCTGCCTGACGGTAGGTGGTTGCCGATGTATCCCACCAACGCACACGCACTCTATGCCTTTTAGTGCCGTCCTTGTCGGTGAACGAGTGTCCTTGTGGTAAGGGTATTTCGATAGTTACGAATTCCATATAAAAGTATCTATATGGTCATCTAAACGCTTCAACGCAAACTGCTGTTTAGGCAGAGCCTAGACAGACTGACATTCACTCGGCGTTCGTATAGCACTGCTAACTCTCAGTGCTTCTTTTAAAATATTTTCGCTGGCGTTTAGGTCGCGGTCTTTTTCCAGACCGCAAGATGAGCAGTTAAAGGTTCTGTCTGACAGCGTTAATTTTTCGTTTTTCCAACCACAACACGAACAGGTTTTAGAGCTGGCAAACCATCTATCTACTTTAACGACTTCTTTGCCATACCACGCCGCTTTATAGCTCAACACAGCATAGAATTCTGCAAAAGACGCATCACTGATTGATTTTGCTAGTTTTCTGTTTTTGACCATGCCTGAGACGTTTAAATCTTCAATAGCAATAAAATCGTACTCATTAATCAGCTTGGTGGTGATTTGATGAATAAAGGTGTTGCGTTGATTGGCGATGTTGTTGTGTATTCTGGCGACTTTTAACTTGGCTTTTTTTCTACGCACAGACCCTTTCTTTTTACGAGAAAGATGTTGTTGCGCTTGTCTTAATTCCGCTTGGCTCTCACGGAAATAGGTTGGATTTTCAACGGTTAAACTATCACTGCCCGTTAAAAATGTTTTAATGCCGATGTCTAAGCCGATGGCTTGACCTGTTTTTGGCTTATGGATAATCTCCATTTCAACCAATACCGAGGCAAAGAATTGACCGCACACATTTTTAGAAACCGTCACTGACATGAACTTGCAACCCACTGGCACTGCGCGGTCTACAATCAGCTTCACCTTGCCTATTTTTTCCAGTCGGATACTTGAATTGTTCAGCGTGAACTTCTGATTAGGCAACCGATAACTTTGATGTGAATCGCGGTTTTTAAAGCACGGGCTACCTATTTTCTTTTTGCGGGATTTAGAAAAGTAATTTTTCTTGAACACTTTAAAATCCATTTCTTTTTGTTGCAATGCCGCTGCACTGACTTCGTTCATCCACTCAAACTGTTTCTTGAGCTGTGTTGTACAAAGCGGTTGCTCTTGTTCCGTTAGGTTTTTATCAAATTTATTGAACACTTCAACATTATAATTCCAAACTACACGAACACAGCCGAACGTCTTATTCAGTAAGATTTGCTGTTGTACTGTCGGGTAAAGCCTATATTTAAAGGCTTTGAGTGTCATCATAATTACTGTAAATGTCTATAAATTACTATAGCTTATGCAAAAGAACACTATACCGTACCGCGCGTTAAATCTAAAGTAGCAATTCTAATAACGCGGCACGGATGGTTCACAATACACCGACCACGCATCAATACCGCCTTGTAAATTGGCAAGATTGTTAAAACCCGCGTGTTCCAGATACAAGGCGGCTTGTTGACTGCGCATTCCGTGATGGCAGATAACCACGATTGTTTGCTGTTTATCCAGCTCATCCAAACGTGCAGGAATTTGATGCAGCGGAATCAAGACGCTGTTCTCGATATGCGCGTAGTGAAATTCATTCGGTTCTCTGACATCCAGCAAGAATAGTGGTTTGTGGTTGTCGATTTTGGTTTTTAATTCGGGGGCGGATAGTTGTGTTATTGCCATTGTTTGCTCTAAATAGAAAAGTTGAGTTTTTGGTGAATATCCTAGTAGTCAGTCCATTTTATTATGACGTGTGCGATAAAGACCTGCGAGGTTTTAAAAACCTCGCAGGTCTAGCCGTCATAACTAAACTGACGGTGTACTAACTCGATGCTAAATCCGCTAAAATTTTATCGCGTACTAATTGCCCTGATAGCGTGACCATCGGCATACCACCACCGGGGTTGACACTGCCGCCGACAAAATACAGATTAGTAAATTGGGTACTGCGTTGCGGGATTTTGAAACCCAGATTTTTAAATCTGTCGGCAACTACGCCATAAATTGAACCTTGATTGGAATAATACTTTTGTTCTATATCTATCGGTGTCCAGTATTCTTCACAGACAATGTGTTTTCTTAAATCGGTTAAACCCATTCGTTCTAGCTTAATTAATACCCGTTCCCGCAAAGCGGCGTAATCTTCCGCGCTTAAGGGTTTATCTGGATTAAGGTGCGGAATATGCGGCAGGATTTTAATAATTTCACACCCTGCGGGAGCTTGGCTGGCATCGCTTTTTACTGGCGCGACTAAATAAATCGTCGGGTCATCGGATAAACGGTTGCTATGAAATACCGCGTCAAAATGTTCGCGCGGATGGTCTGAGTAAAAGAAGTTATGGTGCGCGAGTTGTTCATAAATGCAATCAACACCTAAATGCAACACCAAACCTGAGCAACTGGGTTCAAAGCGTTGCAAGCGTTTGGCTTCTTTAGCCTGATCTTTGAACAGTTTTTGATAAGCGGGAATCACTTCCATATTAGAAACCACAATATCGGCGGCAATCACGCTGTCATCTTTTAGTCGTACACCTGTGACACGCTTGCCCGTGTGTTGAATTTCGGCGACCTCACTATTGACGCGAATGGTTACGCCTAATTCTTCGGCAAGTTTTTGCAGACCTTGTGCCATGCCGTACATACCGCCTTTGATGTACCACAGCCCATAGCCAAATTGAATATAAGGCAGTAAATTCATCAGAGCAGGGGCATCGTAAGGTGATGAGCCGACATATTTAATAAAATAATTCAGCACATCGACCAGCTTTGGGTCTTTGATAAAACGGCGAACGCCTTGATCCATTGAACGCAATACATCAAAATCCAACAAGCTACGCACTGCGCCGTAGTGGTTGATAAGCTCCCAAAACGAATCTAAACCGTGTTCAAAATAGCCTTGTTCGGTGATTTCACAGAGTTTTTTGGAATATGCGAGAAATTGCTCAAACTCTTGCGCGGTATTTGCGCCCAGTTTGTCTAATTCTTGTTTCATGCGCACAGGGTCTGAGCTTAAATCCAGTGTGCTGCCGTCTTCAAAAAAATTGCGCCAATGCGGTTCAACGGTTTCAATAGTGACGTAATCCTCCATTTTTTTACCCGCTTTTTCAAACAGCTTTTGAAAAATATGCGGCATGGTGAGGATGGAGGGCCCTAAATCAAAAGTGAAACCGTCTTTTTGCAAAATATTCAGCTTGCCGCCAACTTTGTCATTTTTTTCCAGCAAATCAACGCTAAAACCTTCGGTAGCCAGTGAAATAGCCGCTGATAAACCGCCTAGCCCTGCGCCAATAACAACAATGTGCTTATTCTTCATCTTGTTCCTTACTGTTTTGAGAATTTCCTCTTTAAGAGGATTTTTAACAATGACAACGATACGCAAGTATCGTATTCTTTAAGCTAGTCTCCTTATTCATAAGAAGGAGCAACCCACCGACCTCTATCCGTCAGTGGGTGTCACTCGACGGATGAGGTCTAGTGTGGATTGAAACTTCTGCATACAAATATTAAAAAGTTTTCCCAGTGTTGCCGCGCGTTGGATTGGGCATAGCCGCGAAATGCTTGTAAGGCTTGCCAGTTGCGGCGCGTGCGTTGCCAGAATGAGCCGTTGCCAAAGACAAAATCAATAAACCCGCGCATTTGCTGATAACGCACATCGGAATAGGGAAACCAGTTCGGTTCGTCATTGAGTGCGCTGCGACTGGTTAATCCAGACACCGTATAGGTGAAATTGCGCAAGCCTTCCGCGCCATGATACCGCCCGAAGCCGCTGTTTTTTACGCCGCCAAACGGCAAACCCGCATGACCGATATTTTTAATCACATCATTGACTGCCCAATTGCCGACTTGTAACTGTCGGGCGATGCGCTCGGCTTTGGTTATGTCGCGACTCCAAACACTGGCATTCAAGCCGTAATCGCTGTCATTGGCAAAGTCAATTGCTTGCTGTTCTGTGTTAAATGCCATCACGGGCAATAATGCGCCGAAAGTTTCTTCCTGCATGATAAGCATATCGTGGGTGACATCCCATAACACCACGGGCTGTAAATAACGCCCGTTTAATTGCAACGGCGCAGACGCTTTTGCACCCTTGGCAAGTGCGTCCTGATAATGAGCTTCAACTGTTTTGTATTGCGCTAAGGAAGTCAACGCGCCTAAATCACCGACTGCACCATGTCCGACGGTTAATTTACTGGTGGCATCGCTTAGCCTTTCTACAAACTGCGCATAAATACTGTCCTGCACATACAAACGTTCTACCGACACGCACACCTGTCCGCTATTGCTGAACGCGCCATATAAAGCGGCGTTACAGGCGCGGGTTAGATTGGCATCGTCAAAAACCAGCATGGCATCTTTACCGCCTAACTCTAGTATTACAGGGATGGGATGTTGTGCGGCTCTTGCCATAATGGCGCGTCCTGCATGGATACCGCCTGTGAAAAAAACCAAGTCGGGGCGGCTATCTATCAAGTGTTCGCCTGTTTTTGCGTCCCCGATAATGTGTTGCACCAAACCAATGGGTAAACCAATGCGATTGAATAATTGCGTGATTAACTCACCAATCGGAATGCTTAATTCTGAGGTTTTAAACAGCACTGCATTACCGCTGAATAAGGCTGTCAATAATGGGCTAAGCGTCAATTGAAACGGAAAATTCCACGGCGAAATAATCGCAACCACGCCATAAGGACGGCGTTCAAATTGTGCTTTCGCATTGGGGAATGCTAACGGTGAAGTGCTGAGATGACAGGGTTTTAGGATACGGACGGCATTTTTTTCATAATAACGCAGTAATTCCAGCACGGGATACACTTCGCCCAGCAACACTTCGGTTTTGACTTTGCCCGTCACCGTCATGATGGTGTCGGTGATTGCATCAATATCTTCCAGTATCACCGTTTTTAAGGCGGATAATAAGGCAATCCGTTGGGCAACCGAATACGCCGCCCACGTTTTTGCCGCTGACCGCGCGGCGGTTATTTGTTCGCGTATGTCCGTTTGGCTGGTGATGGGATAAGTCTGTAAAACGTGCTCATTTAACGCCGAATAAACCGCTATAGATTCAGTCATTATTAACCAGCAACGCCGTATTTTTGACAAATCAAGTCAGTAGAAATCCGCGCTGATTCGTAAATCGTCGGCAAACCGCTACCGGGATGTGTACCGCCGCCGACCAGATAACAGCGGTCGAGTTCTTGAAATTTATTGTGCGGTCGCCAGTATAAAAGCTGACTGAATTTATGTGACAAACTGAACGTTGCCCCCATAAACACATTTTCTTCCGTCGCCCACGTTTTGGGCGTGATGATTTTTTCGCACACAATATGTTCACGAATATCGGTTAAGCCCAGTCGTGATTCCATTGCATCCAGCACTTGTTCACGCATAGCCGCGCAAGTGCTGTCCCAGTCGATGTCACTTTGATTATTGGGCATCGGCACTAATACATACAATGTCGATTCACCTGCGGGGGCGAGGCTGTCATCCGTTACCGAGGCATTCTGCACATAAAAAGAAAAATCTTTGCTGAGTATTTTATTGCGGAAGATATTGGCAACATTGGTATTGTAGTCTTCGGCAAATACGATATTGTGATGCGCAATGTCATAGCGTTTATTGACACCTAAATACAGCATAAAGGTCGAGCAGGAATATTCCAGTTTCTTCAGTTTCTCTGGGCTGTGCTGTTTTAACTCATCGGGCTTGACCAGATGAGTCATTGCATGAGCAAAATCAGCATTGACCACCACTTCATCCGCCAGCACTTCACTGCCGTCTGCTAAACGCACGCCTTTGACGACTTTGTTGTCAATAATTAATGATTCAACAGGCGAATTGGTGTGAATCGTGCCGCCTTGTTCGGTAATGACTTTTGCCATTGCATCGGCAATTTTATTGAGTCCGCCTTTGACATGATAAATGCCGTATTCATGATCCAGATAAGACAGCATGGTGAACAGGGCAGGGCATTCCCACGGAGACATCCCTAAATATTTGGACTGAAACGAAAATACCAAGCGCATTTTTTCTTCTTTAAAATATCGGCCCAGATTGGAAAACACGCTGTGATTCAATGCCAAATGCGGCACGGCGCGGATTAAATCCCATGAAAAAAACGCTTTCCAACTGGAGTAATCGCGTTGAATACAAGGATACAGTTTTTTAAACCGCGCCCCTTCTTGTTTAAGATAGGCATCAAACCCCGCGCTGCCTTCAGGAAACGCTTGTTGTAACTCAGCCCGCATTTTGTCGCGGTCGGAATACACATCAACAGCGCGATCTGAAAATAACAGGCGATACATCGGATCCAGTTTAAAAAACTCCAGATAATCTTCGCTACGTTTATCACAGAGCTGAAACATTTCATCGAGAATATATTTCATCAACAAAAACGTAGGCCCTGTGTCAAATACAAAACCATCCTGATTAATAGGTCTATTTCTCCCGCCTACATCGGAGTTTTTCTCAAAAATTGATACTTTAAAGCCGCGCTTGCTTAACAGCATCCCTGCACACAGACCACCCGGGCCTGCACCGATAATCACAATATGTTTGGTTTTTGGCATTATTAATTTAATTTGAATGAAGGTTTGTTTGGTAATGTGCCTTTAGTGTCAACGATAGTCAAGACTAATAAACCCACGGAATCAATTTTTTGGTGTTAAGGCAGTAGTCATTATAGACAGTACCGAAATGTTCGTTTAGCCATTGTTCTTCTATGCGTATGCGTTGCACTAATACATAAGCAATAGGGCAAACCAAGGTCAATAATGCCAGCATATCGCCCATTGCAATACCTGCGGCAAAAAAACTGCTGAGTAAGCCTGTGTACGCGGGATGACGTATCCATTGGTACGCGCCACTTTTAATGAGAACATGACTGCTTTGGGTTGTGACTGTGGTGCTGAAAAATGCGCCCAGACTAAATACCGCATAACAACGCAGAGCGATACCTGTGATAAAAAACGCGATGGCTATTATCTGGCGATTGAACGGTTCAATGGGTATCGGTAGTAAATGCTGTTGTTTAAGCGAAAGGGCGGCAATCAGCGCGACGGTCACCACCAGCCAGATTAGGCGTTCTGAGCGGTATTCAAATTGTGTGGTGGTGGTGAACTGTACGCGGGTTTTCAGGGCGATAGCGATTTCAATCGCTGCCCAACTTGAACCGAGTATCAGCCAGAATAGTTGTATTGAGGTCATAGTGTTGTGTGTTTCGTCAGGAAGCCGCATGATAGAATCTAATTGTCCACTGTACAACACTCTCACCGATTTCGACTATGCCACCTATCATTCAATTACAAAATGTTTACAAGTCTTATGTCAATGGGCAAATCAGCCAGCCTGTGCTGCATGATATATCGTTGGATATTGATGCTGGTGAGTTTGTCGCTATTGTCGGGGCTTCGGGTAATGGCAAATCTACATTATTGAATTTATTGGCGGGGATTGATAAGCCGAGCCAAGGACAAGTTCATGTGTGTGGTAGTGCTTTGCATAAATTAACAGAAGAGCAGTTATCAGTCTGGCGCGGGGCTAATATCGGTATTGTGTTTCAATTTTTTCAATTATTGCCATCCTTAAGTGTATTGCAAAATATTCTGTTACCGATGGATTTTGTCGCTACAAAACCGAAACGCGAACGGCTGGAAAGAGCGCGGTATTTATTAGACTTAGTTGGTTTAAGCAATCAAGCACAACAATTGCCGAGTCAGGTATCAGGCGGACAGCAACAACGCGCGGCGATTGCCCGCGCCTTGGCAAATGATCCGCAACTGATTGTTGCCGATGAACCGACGGGCAATCTCGATGAAGCCACCGCCGACGCGGTATTTGAATTGTTTTTAACACTCAATCAGCAAGGCAAAACGCTGGTGATGGTCACGCATAATGAAGCCTTAGCAGAATCAGCCTCACGGCGTATCGTCATTCATTCGGGGCGTATTGTTGACGATCAGCTATCGGATTACGTCGTTGAATAGTTTCTCGCATAAAATCCGCGCCGATTTACTGGCACAAAAATCCCGCACGCTGTTAGCCATTATCAGCATTGCTATCGGCATATTCGTGGTCGGTACGTTATTGGGCATGATAGATTTACAACTCAGCAAAATGGATGCCTCGCACAAATTATCACAGCCGTCACATATCAATTTAATCCTCAAAACTGACGCGGATTTTGCTGTTGCCGAGCAGATAAAAACGCTTGCAGGTGTGGCGGGTGTCGATAAATTAACGCAATTTACCGTACGCTTTAAAACCGCCAATAATCCGCAGTGGCAAACAGGCACGGCAATAATTCGCCCTGAGTATCGCGTACAACATTATGATGTCATGACTTTGTTATCAGGGCAGTTTCCACATGATAATGCGGTAGCCATAGAGCGTTTATCCGCCAAAGCCGCAGGGCTTAAACAGAGTGATGCTGTTGTTTTTGAAACCGCGACAGGTGAACAAGCGTTTACCGTCGATGGCATTATTCGGCATCCGTTTGTGAAGCCACCGCCGTTTGGTGGGCAGTTGCATTTTTTTATCGCGCCTGAATCGGCGGCTATTTTAGGCATTCAGCCTGCTACTTTCAGGCAATTATTAGTACAAGTCACCGAGCCGTACAGCGAAGAAAAAGCCCGTTTAATTGCGGGTGACATTCGCGCCAAGTTAAGCACGTTAGGCATCGGCGTTAATGCCACGCTGTTACAAAATCCTGAACAACATTGGGGCAGACCGTTTTTTTCGGGTATCAATTTAATTTTAACGGTGATGGCGTGGGCATCGTTGGCATTAAGTTCGGTATTAATTCTGAACACCATTGCCGCATTAATCACCCAGCAAACGGATCAGATTGGCATCATGAAATCCATCGGTGCGCGGCGGTTGACTATTGCCCGCCTGTATTTGACCGAAGTATTTATTGTCGCGTTGCTTGCGCTGGTGTTAGCTGTGCCTCTCAGTTTAGCGGCGGCGTATTTCAGTAGCCAGTGGTTGTTAGATTTATTCAATATCGACATGGACGGCTTTGAATATTCATCGCGCACCGTGTATTTGATGCTGGCAGGTGGCTTGCTTGCGCCATTATGCGCTTCTGTTTATCCCATCTGGCGTGGTGCGTCAATGTCGGTTCGACAGGCGATTGCCAGTTATGGGCTGGGCGCGGATTTTGGCAGCAGCCGTTTTGATAACTGGCTGGAACGTAGCGTATTCAGTGCGTTACCGACACTTTACGCGGTCACGTTGGGTAATTTGTTTCGTCGTAAAGCGCGTTTAGTGTGGACGCAAATCGTGCTGATTATTGCGGGTGTGTTGTTTATCGTCATTATCAGCTTGATTACCTCGGTTAATGTGACGCTGGATAACGAACTGGCGCGTAGTCAATACGATATACGCTTGGGTTTTAGTAGCGATCAACCCATCGCTGTAGTGGAAAAATTAATCCACACCGTACCACACACCACAGGGCTGGAATTTTGGAACAGATTACCCGCTGAACTGTCACGCAATGAGCTGTTATTGAAGCAATCGGGCAGTTTAGGCGTACAACTTGTTGCCCTGCCTGTTGAATCGGTGATGTATAAACCGTTAATCGTCGCGGGGCGGTGGTTTGCACAGAGCGATAATAATCAGCAAGTGTTGGTATTGAATGCGGCAACCGCAGAACTGAACGGTATTCAGGTGGGCGATAGCATCAACGTCAATCTGCTGGGGCGATTCAACAGCGCGTGGCAGGTGATTGGTTTGTATCGCTGGTTTGCGGGTTCGGGTTATAACGTAGAACCTGTGTACGCGCCGTTAAGCACTGTTCAAACCGTGACTAAACGCAGCGAAATCAGTTCATTTGCGTTGCTGTCTGCGAATGTGACAACGCAAGCAGAAGAAAAAATTGTCGCCGATGCCTTAAAACAAGTGTTTCAGAATAATCACATCAAGCTGGATTTTTACACCACGATTGCCAAACTGGAACAACGCCACAACGCTAAAAATCAGTTTCGTCCGATAACCAGTATGTTGTTAGGTTTGGCATCACTCATTGCCTCAGTCGGGGCAATCGGTTTGTCAGGCACATTGGCGATTGGCGTGTTGCAGCGCACTCGTGAAATCGGCGTACTGCGCGCTATCGGTGCGAATTCAGGGGCAATTTTTAAACTGTTCATGCTGGAAGGTTTGTTTCATGGGTTGATGGCGTGGTTTATCAGCATTCCCATCGCTTATTGTGTGGCTGAACCGCTGTCTCAAAAATTGGGGGAAATTATGCTGGGCATACAACTGGATTTTAGCTTTTCATGGCTTGCCGTCGGGCTGTGGTTAGGAATTGTCGCCGTGTTGGTGTTAGTGGCTTCCTATTTGCCCGCGCGTCATGCGACGCGCATTGTGGTGCGTGACAGTCTTAATTATTGACCATGCCATGTTGAATGTAATCGTGCAATGTCTGCTGGGTTTGTTATATGCCAATGCGGGCGAATGGCTGATGCACAAATACATTCTGCACGCGCTGGGCAAAAAACAGGGTAGTTTCTGGACGTATCATTTATATGAGCATCATGAGGTGTGTCTGCGTCACAATATGCTTGATTCAGGCTATCAAAAATTGAGCTTAACGACGTGGAATACGCAAAGCAAAGAGCTGGTGGTATTGGCGGGGCTGGTATTGTTCCATGTGCCGCTGTTGTTCATATCACCTGTATTTACCAGCACCGTTTATGCGTCTCTTGCACTGTATTATTATAAACACCGCAAAGCGCACCTAGATCCCGTGTGGGCTAAGCGGCATTTGCGCTGGCATTATGAACACCATCTTGGCGGCAACAGTGAAGCAAACTGGTGCGTCACTTGGCCGTGGTTTGATTATTTACTGGGAACACGGATTAAAAACAACAATCTGGATTAATTCGGTTTTTCCTTAGTAAAAAACCACATCTGATACGCGCTTACTAAAATTTGCAGTCCCATTGACAAGCCCATTAACGCACCACTGGCAACCACCACATAAGAGAATGAGGGTATGGATTTGGTGATGAACCATGACAGCACATCCAATAACATAGCGGCAAACGGAATAACCACCGCAATTCTTTTCACATAGATGTTAATGTCACAAAGAATAAATATCTTGCCGATAAAAAATAAAATAAACGCGATACCGAATAAATGAATATGCGAGACGCGGATTAATGCGGGAATGCTGGCTCCGCCTGAATGAGCAACGTCGGCAACGCCTGCATAATTGGTTAAATCGGGCAGGGAAGGGTTGATAGCGGGCGTATGACAGATGACACAATCACGATTGAAAATCGGGGCAATTTTTTCATTATATTCAAGTTCATCCGCACCCTCTTGTATCCAATCCAAAATAACGTCCTTATCGCTTTTATGCCGCAAATTAGGTTCCATGATGCCTGTAATCGCATTGCCGAGGCGCGTTTGTTCTTTAGAGCCGTGATAATGAATCGTAACATCGTCGATAGAAATGCCTGCCTTACCGTCACGCCCTTGATGGGTGTAGTACAAATTGGCCAGCGCGGCTAAATAACCGAGTCCTATGGTTAGCAGAAATACCGTGTTTAAAATCCGCTCACTGATGGAAATATCTTTAAAACGGGTATAGCGTTCTTTGACCATTATTGCCTCTGTTAAAGTTCAGATTATTGCGTTCGATTTTCTGCGCCTGATTTTAACCTGATTTACAGATTTAACCCATTATCCGCTAAGCCGCCAAGTCGAACAGTTTCAATAAAATATCATCGAACAAGCCTTGCTCAAAACAGGCGATAATAAAACCAAAGTTGCCCAGCTATTGAAAATCAGCCTGCGGTCTTTGTGCGACAAAATTAAGCAATATTTTTAATCTCAATTCGCATTAAAGCGCGTGGATTCAATTTGGTGCGAGACTGGCTATTCTTGCACTTACTTTAAACCGCATAATTATTTCTCCTGACGTTACAGTCAATAATATTCTTGCATCTTATTGATTATATTATAGTAGTTGTGTTTTATAAATTTATGGCACAGCCTTTGCTTTATAAAAATTCAAGAAAGCTGATTGTTCATCCATACAGGATGACGGCTTGACTGTTGGCAGTGACGCGCCACGTGGATTGAGCAAAAATAAACGGTGATAAGCATGAATAATAAACTAATCAAATTCTTTAACCTCGCAGGTTTAACATGGTTTGTTCCCATCGTTAAAATCTGTGCAGGGGAAAATCCTACCCAACAATTTCGCCAGATGTGGTTGATTATCGGTGTACCCATTGTCGCTTTTATCATTTTTTTAAGTTTGTGGAGTGCGTCTGCCAGTCGTATCAACACCAGCTTAGGGGCTATTCCAGGCCCAAGTGCGGTGTGGCATGAATTTGGCGGCTTGATGGAAGATCACACTGCCGAAAGACAAAAAGAAAAAGAGTTTTACCAGCTGCAACTGCAAGAAAATAACGAAGCCTTAGCTAAAGACCCTAAAGCGGAACTTAATACCTTTATTTATTCGGGAAAATCAACTTTTCTGGATCAAATTTTCACCAGCCTGTACACCGTGTTTACCGGTTTTATTCTGGCTACCCTGATTGCTGTGCCGCTGGGGATTTTATGCGGTATGAGTGAGGTGTTTCGCACTGCACTGAATCCGTTGATTCAAATTTTTAAACCCGTATCGCCGCTGGCATGGTTGCCGATTGTGACCTTAACCGTGAGTGCGTTGTACCAGACCAGTGATGATTCATGGTTTGAAAAATCCTTTTTAACCTCGGCGATTACGGTGACTTTATGTTCGCTATGGCCAACGTTGATTAATACCACCGTGGGCGTAGCGTCGATTGATAAAGATTTGGTCAATGTCGGTAAAGTGTTGCGTCTGAATTGGAGTACGCAAATCAGAAAAATCATTCTGCCGTCTGCGCTGCCGTTCATTTTTACAGGGATGCGCTTATCGTTAGGCGTGGGCTGGATGGTATTGATTGCCGCTGAAATGCTGGCGCAAAATCCCGGTTTAGGAAAATTCGTCTGGGATGAATTTCAAAACGGCAGTTCACAATCGTTAGGCAGAATTATGGTCGCCGTGTTCACCATCGGTATCATCGGTTTTATCTTGGATAGAATCATGCAGACTTTGCAAAATCTATTTTCATTCAGCAAAACCTGAGAGGTGCGTCATGGCAGTCGTGCAATTAAAACCTGTGTCATTATCCGTACCTGAGCCTAACCTTATGAAGCCATCCAATGATGCCGCGTTACCTATCGTTGAACTGAAAGACGTTTGTAAGCACTATGGCAGCAGTTCAATCCTGAAAAACATCAACTTACAGGTCAAAGAAGGCGAGTTTATTGCCATTGTCGGTTTTTCTGGCAGTGGTAAAACCACGCTGATTTCTTTAATTGCAGGCTTACTACAAGCCGACAGCGGCGAGGTATTAAAACAAGGCAAAGCAATCACCGAACCAGGCCCAGACCGTGGCGTGGTATTTCAAAATTATTCGTTGATGCCGTGGTTGACGGTATACGAAAACGTGGCATTAGCCGTTGATGAAATTTTCAAACACTGGTCGGCAGAACAACGCAAAGCTCATGCTGAAAAATATATTCACATGGTCAGTTTGTCACACGCAATAAACAAAAAACCCGCCGAACTGTCAGGTGGAATGCGGCAGCGGGTCAATGTGGCGCGGGCGTTGGCGGCGAGTCCTGATATTTTATTGTTGGATGAACCATTGAGCGCGTTGGACGCATTAACACGCGGCAATCTGCAAGATGAAATTTTACAAATCTGGCAGCAAGAAAAGAAAACCGTGATTTTAATTACCAATGATGTCGATGAAGCCATTTATATGGCGGATCGCGTTATTCCACTTAACCCCGGCCCTGATGCGACTTTCGGCCCTGACTTTGCTGTTGATATTCCCCGTCCGCGTGATAGAACCGCGTTAAATCATAATGAAGAGTTTAAAAAACTGCGGGCGGAAATTACCCGCTATCTAATGGCGATAGGCATCGAAAAAGCGGGCGAAATCGCTAAAGAACAAATTGTATTACCCGATGTGCAACCGAATACCCAGCATGATTATGCAGTTTTAAAACAACCAGCGAATCATGATCTAGGTAAACTGCGTTATGTGGAATTTTCCCGTTTATCAAAAATTTATCCGACACCCGATGGTAACAGCACCGTTAAAGTGGTCGATGGTTTTGATATGCAGCTCAAAAAAGGCGAATTTATTTCTATCATCGGGCATTCGGGTTGCGGTAAATCCACCGTGTTATCCATGGTTGCGGGTTTAACTGACATTTCCGAAGGCGGTATCATTTTAGATAATCGCGAAGTCTCCACCGCAGGACCTGACAGAGGCGTGGTGTTTCAAGCACCGAGTTTGTTTCCGTGGCTCACTGCGTTTGAAAACGTGCAGCTGGGCGTTGATAAAGTCTATCCTCATGCCAACAAAGGCGAGCGTGATGACATCGTCGGCTATTATCTGAACCGCGTCGGTTTAGGCGATAGTCTGCATAAAAAAGCCAGTGAACTGTCCAACGGAATGCGCCAACGGGTCGGTATTGCCCGTGCATTCGCCTTATCGCCCAAGCTGTTGCTATTGGATGAACCATTTGGGATGCTGGATTCGCTCACCCGTTGGGAACTGCAAGAAGTATTAATGGAAGTCTGGGAGCGCACCCACGTTACCGCGATTATGGTCACGCATGATGTTGATGAAGCGATTTTATTGGCCGACAGAGTGGTGATGATGACCAACGGGCCTATGGCTAAAATCGGCAAAATTGAAGCAATTAATCTACCACGTCCCAGAACGCGCAAATCGTTACTGGAACACGCTGATTATTATCAATATCGGGAAAGTTTACTGACTTTCTTGATGGAGTGCGATAAAGCACACTAAATCACTGTCGAGTTACGTTATTGCTAACCCGACCTAGTACACCGTCAGTTTAGTTATGACGGGTAAGGTTACTAGACCTGCTAGGTTTTAAAAACCTCGCAGGTCTTTATCGGATACGTCAGAATAAAACGGACTTCCTGT
>JAURYI010000012.1 GCA_030654015.1 Methylococcales bacterium
GTTGTGGTGGTGCGCCCATTGATATTATTCGCAAATATATCGAACAACAACAAACGCCTAACTAATGCCAAAGGCGGCTATCGCCGCCGCGCTATCCATCCCCGCCCTAAAGAGGCGGGGTTTTTCGCGCATCTGGATAAAGGACTCCTCTTCGCTCCTCTGTTTTATGCGGGTGTATTTTGACACCAGCGGTGAAGAAGAGGAGTCCACATCATGATTTTACTGGTTACCCATTAATCATCTTTCGAGTGACCACGCCCATCATCATCATTGCCTTCATTACGAATTTTTTGCGGCGCGTAGCCAAATAAATCCGATTCATCAACCGCGAACACAAAAAACTGGTTGGGGTTGTTGACACCATTAACACTGGGTAAAAAATCGTTGTCGTTGACGATGAATAAAGTGTGTTTATTCAAACCTTTAATCACGATGTCAGGCCCGAAAGCAACGCCTTCAAGTTTAGCGGGAACGTTAGCCGCAGTAATGCCATTTGCATTTAAAACAGCCACTACATTAAGGAACTCAGTTTTCTGCACTAACGTAATGCCACTCAGGTTTGCTGTAGTTAATGCCGCAACGCCTCTAATATCGGTTGCACCTGTCAGATTAATTTTGTACAGTTTTTTAACCTTGGCTGGAGTGCCATCACCTAAACCTGCACCATCACGCTCATCGACTAAAAATTCGTGATCGTTTATCGCCAAGATGTCACTGACGCTTGAACCATCGGTTAATTTATAGGCATATTCATGCGTTAAGCCAGTCGCTATATCAATGGTAATAATACGCAGATATTTCTTGGTATCCTGAGCCAGATTTTGTTGCATCATGCCAACCAAAGTAGAGCCGTTTGGCGTGATAGCCAGTGCTTCCATACCCTTGTTTGAAATTCGACCAACAGTATTGTTTGGTATTTCGATAGCTTCTTCTGCTGCTGGTTTAATGGCAGCATAGTAAGCGGGTAGCGTGAATGTTTTTAAGCGTTTACCGCTGTTACGATCAAACTGATAAACATAAGGGCCGTATTCATCAGTGATAAAGACGCTTTTACCATCATTGGATACGCGAATACCTTCGGGGTCTAAACGACCGTTTTGTGGGTTAGTGGATGGTTTAGTGGCATCAAAATTATCTGAACGACAACTAAAATAAAATTTTTCTTTGCTGTTTAACTGAGGTGCGCCATTAACACCATAAGCCAGTTTTGTTTTGCTGGACAACAACGTGGTCTTGGTGAGGAATGGCGATAATATGTAAGGCATCGAACCGGGCAGGAATGAATCGTAGCTTGGATTAGCCGCTAAGGACAGGCTCAATGTTTGAAAACGTGGGATGTAGGAAGTCGTGTTATCAACTACTGGATTGTAAGCGGTAGCGTTTGGACCGCGATCAGGAAGGGCAAGAAACGTATTGCCACCTGCGTAAGCAAAACCAGAACCAACGCCGCCGAGTATATTTCCAGCAACGCCATTTTCAAGTGGTGTAGCGGTTTTTGTTGCCATATCCTCATAGGTAGCACTGATTTGACCGATTGCAATCAGGTCTATTTGTGCCTGAGCAGTTGGGACTACAAAAAAGGGTAAAAGCATGAATGGAATCAAATACTTATTTGTCATAAAGAACCTCGAAGTGTTAAACATTGTTTAAGGGGGACTCCGATTATCAATGTTCAATATGACAAGGGTATTATCCTAAGTATAGCGACCTACAAAATAATTTATAAACTTGTAATTATGGGTGATTTACATCTTATGACTTTGCTACACATCATTAATTATATAGCGGTGTGAGGTACGCAATGCGCACCTCACACCACAAAAAACGACTTAAACCGCTGCTTTAATCCGTGCTAAGGCATTTTTCAGATTATCCATGCTGGTGGCGATAGAAATACGAATATGCCCTTCTGTGCCAAACGCAGAACCAGGAACTAACGCCACGCCTGCTTTTTCGATTAAATAATCCGAAAATTCTAAATCGTTGTTGATGCCATCCAGTCGGGCAATCAATTTTTCGACGTTGGGGAAAACGTAAAATGTGCCGTCTGTTTCCAAGCATTCCACGCCGTCGATGGTGTTTAATTCAGCGACCACGAAGTCATGACGTTTTTTGAATTCCACGCACATATTGGTGATGAAACTTTGATCACCTGTCAATGCGGCTTCGGCGGCGTATTGAGAAATTGACGTTGGATTAGAGGTGCTTTGTGATTGAATGGTACACATCGCTTCAATCAAATCCGCAGGGCCTGCGCAATAACCGATACGCCAGCCTGTCATCGAATAGGCTTTAGAAACGCCATTCATGACGACAGTGCGATCATACAATTCAGGATGCGCATTCAAAATATTCACGAATGTACCTTGCTCCCACAGGATATGTTCGTACATATCATCGGTCGCGATGATGATGTTGGGATAATCGACCAACACATCACCTAAGGCTTTGAGTTCTTCCAATGAATACGCCACGCCTGATGGATTAGACGGGCTGTTGATGAAGATTAAACGGGTTTTATCGGTAATTGCCGCGCGGAGTTGTTCAGGCGACATTTTGAAATGTTGCGCTTGCGTGGTTTCAATAATCACAGGCACACCATCGGCTAATAACACCATGTCGGGATACGATACCCAGAACGGCGCGGGGATGATGACTTCATCACCTGTATTCAGCAAGGCTTGCGTCAGGTTGTAAGAGCTTTGTTTGCCGCCACACGACACTAACACTTGTTTAGCTGTGTAGTCCAAACCGTTGTCATTTTTAAATTTAGTGATAATGGCTTTTTTTAAGCTGGCGATGCCGTCAACCGCAGTATATTTGGTAAAACCGCTGTCCATTGCTTTAACGGCTGCCGCTTTAATATGGTCAGGGGTATCAAAATCGGGTTCGCCTGCACCTAGTCCGATAATATCTTTACCCGCTGCTCGCATAGCGGCGGCTCTGGCAGTAATGGCTAAAGTAGGAGAAGGTTTTACCGCGTTGACTCTATTAGATAATTTGATGCTCATAATTTTATATAGTTAAGTGGTTAAAAATGGAGAGATTATAGCATTTTCATGTTATTTTTAGATGCAGTAAGTAGTAGCTGAATCGGGTACTGCGTTACAGTGCATCATTATCAAATTACAAAACATTCTAAAACAGGAGAAAAATCATGGGACCATATTATCGCGGTACGTCACACGGAATGGGCGCGTTTATTGAAATGTTTTACGAATATCCGATTTTAATATTTGTTTTAGTCGCCGCCGTCGCTGCGGCTGGTTTTTTTATTTGGCGCAGAAAAAAATCAGCTGAATAATCACTTTTAATAAGGCTATTTGATGAAAAAATTAATCAGTATTTTAAGTTCAATTTTCCTCGCCAGTTGTAATATCGTGGGCATACGCACAACAGAAGAACCGATTTATCAGGTGCTTAAACAGTACGATACCGTTGAAATCAGGCAGTATCCAGCTCTGGTCGTAGCGCAAACTGAAATCAATGCGGATTATAAAGACAGCAGTAGTCAGGGCTTTCAACGCCTTGCGGGCTATATTTTCGGCAACAATAAAAAACAACAAAAAATAGACATGACCGCTCCTGTTATCCAGCAGCAAACAGCAGAAACTATCGCTATGACCGCTCCTGTTATGCAGCAAAAATCAGGGGCTGTCTGGTTGATGGCGTTTGTACTGCCGTCAGGTTATTCAGTAGCCACCGCCCCAATACCGCTTGATACCGCTGTATTGCTTAAAGATATTCCAGAAAAAAAAGTGGCGGTCATTAAATACACGGGCAGTTTGTCTGAACAGGCGATTGACGACAAAGCCAAAGAATTAACCACATGGTTAAGCAAACATAATTACAAGGCTGTTTCCGCACCGCGTTCTGCTGCTTACGATCCACCTTGGACACTGCCGTTTCTGCGTCGCAATGAAGTACACATTGATATTGACCTTTAAACACCCATGAAAATTTATCAGCTTTATCGGCAGCAAACGCTCACTATGAGCGTTCAGGACGCATGGTCATTTTTTTCATCGCCCTATCATTTGAATGACATTACTCCTGATTTTTTTCATGTCACCATCACCTCTACAGTCCCCGAAAAAATATACGCAGGACTCATGATTAGCTATCAAATGAAAGCCGTATTCGGCATACCGATGAATTGGCTGTCAGAAGTAAGCCATTGCGATGAGCCAAAACGTTTTGTGTATGAACAACGTATTGGCCCATTCAAATTCTGGAGTCACGAAGTGTGTTTGACGGAACAACAAAACGGTATTTTGCTGGAAGATATTATGTTTTATGCCATGCCTTTAGGCTGGTTAGGGCAACTTATAAACAGGGTTTTAATTGCAGATAAACTTGAACGTATTTTCGATACCCGCCACGCCTATCTACAAAGCAAATTCGGTATCACAGCGGTTTAACTTCACCGCACAACCACTGGCACACTGAACGTATCGACAATTGAAGCATCGCCTTCCCACGATCGCCAATGTTTCAATTTTAGCGTTGTCGTCCCTGACTTTTTCGCCATAAACGTAAATGTGCGTTTACCGCCCGCACCGACAATCATTGGACGGTCTGGTTTATGAGGTGGTGCGTCGCTCACATAGTCGCTACTTTGCAATACCAGTAACTCAGGTTGCCCCTCGACTGCCCAGACATAGCCAGTTGTTGGATTCTCATCAAGCGTAATCACAAAACTTTCACCGACAGCAACATTTTGCACTTTATCTTTATCCTGCTTGGTTAAAATAACCGTTTGTTCTGGTGTATTGGATTTTGTAGCCGCACACGCGACTAACAACAAGGTAACGAATAACAGCAATAACCGCAATAACCGCATAATAAGTATTCCAACATTTTAAACAGATATTATCGCTTAAAATCGCTGTTGATAGTTTTACATAAACGATATTTTCTGCTCAACGCGAATAATGGCTTGATTTAAAACACTCAGATTTTTTTCTTCCTGAATTTGCATACCCATAAAATAAAAAATAGGCATCCAAAACGGATTAATCAACAAGCCGCCTAACGCACTTTTCCATGTTCGTCGGCGATTTTTTAACGGATTAAATGATTCGGTTAAAGGACACATAGGACGTTCAACAAACACAGCGGCAATCGGTTTTATGATAACCCTGTCGTAACTATCCAGATGCTCTATAGATTTCAGCAGTTTGCGCTGCATATTGTGATAATTTATGCGGGCATAACTTGCTGAAAACGCCAGTACCATTGCGACCATAGGCAACAGAACAAAAGGCGGAGCGATGGGTGCGAACGTAGAAGACAGCATCACCGTTGCTAAACCCAGCATCAGCACATCTTCACCCCGTTCTACATCACGGTCTATACCTTTAACAATCACAGCAACAGTATTATCTTCATCGAGCAGTAAATAATCTTTTTTCGGCATCATGATATTCTCCTTATGGAAAAAGTCTTTCAAGCCATATCTTATGGCAAAAGATTGAATATAAACTACACATTTTTTTAATATCGCCAAAATTTTATTTCGTGGCTCAATCTGCCGCTTTTTAACCGCCCGACACTGCCCTGCGTTGCTCAAGTTTTTTCTGAATATACCCTGAAAAACGATAATTAATGATGACGGTATCCTCCAAATGCGCCGCCCCTTGAATCACCCCTAAACAACTGGGCGTATGACAAACACATTGAAACGGCTGATTCATCGACCATTCCGTAGCGGGATAAAAAAAAGTCAGTTCTTCATTTTGATGAATAGCTCTAAGCGCAACAACCTCACCTTTTTCGGTATCAAAAAACGTATTGGGTTCACAGCTGTGGTTGGTATATTGCAAACAATCTGGAAAAAGATGAATATGCTTATCATCACCAATCTGCACTGAAAGATACGTCGGCTGCTCAAGCTGCTCATGCGCACTAAACACCTGCACAACCGCATTCACTGGAAAATATTTCAAAGCTCTTAGCGCGTAATACCCGCGCACTGGATGATAAAACGCCGCTACATTGCCAGACGCATCAACACACTGTTTGGTAGTCATGTTGCTCTCCTGTGTTTTTATGATTGCTGATAACTTGAGAATCCGTTGGTAGGTTAGGCTGCCGCTTTTTGGCAACCCAACATCAACCTTACACGCTGACTCGTTCCCATGCGCCGCGTGGGAATGCAGTTTCAACGCGCCGCGTTGAACAACAATGTACCGCATAGATAACATGAATACCATGCAGTTTCCTAGCCCGTATGGAGTTTAGCGCAACACGGGTAACAGTGGCATCATCACGAAAAGCCCCGCATTCCGTAAGCTCCATACGGGCTTGCTGATAACTTTGTGTGTGCTGGGTTGTACAGCGCGGCGCGCTGTTACTGCATTCCCACGCGGCGCGTGGGAACGAGAGAACAAGGCAAGAGTTGGGTGATTCAGTTTCGTAGGTCGGAATAAACCCACCCAAGCGATAGCGCAGGGTGGGTGTTTCCGACAACTCATGGAAATGTCGGAAACGCCTTATTTCGCTCCCGCTCAATAAGGCTTATTCCGACCTACAGGGCTACGCATCAATCGTGTGAGTCCATATGGGTAAGCCATTATGGGATAAATAATCTACAAGATTTTTTGAACCAAAAAACATAATTTTTCCATTATGGTTATATGCGAGAGCAGATTGGTCAATTTTTAGACCAGACATTTCAGCTTTAGATGTTAGTTGAATTAACAGCTTGTTGTTATCAGAATCACTTCCTGATTGAGACCTTGCATCAAATACTGCAAAATCAATCCAACCGCCAGAAGTTGAGTGTTCTCGAATATGTGCCAGATTTATTTGCATAAGTTTCTCCTGTAAATTAAGTTCAAAATAAGAATATAAAAAGCCCCGATTGCAAAAACAACCGAGGCTTTTCATTAACACCATGAGCAAAGACGTTACACCGCAACGTCTCTACGCAAAGCAGCAGACTTACATCATGCCGCCCATTCCACCCATGCCGCCCATACCGCCCATGTCACCCATGCCATGACCATGTTTGTCATCGCTTGGTGCATCGGCAATCATGACTTCTGTAGTTAGCATTAAGCCCGCGACAGATGCAGCGTTTTGTAACGCGGTGCGGGTTACTTTTGCAGGGTCTAAGATACCCATTTCAATCATGTCGCCGTATTGACCAGTGGCTGCGTTGTAACCGTAGTTACCTGTGCCTTTTTGGACTTCGTTGAAGATAACTGAAGGCTCATCGCCAGCGTTAGCAACGATTTGACGTAATGGCTCTTCCATTGCACGACGTAAAATGTTGATACCAACAGTTTGGTCGTGGTTGATGCCTTCTAAGCCAACTAATGCTGATAAAGCGCGAACCAGTGCAGTACCGCCACCAGCAACAACGCCTTCTTCAACCGCTGCGCGAGTTGAATGCAGTGCGTCTTCTACGCGGGCTTTCTTTTCTTTCATTTCAATTTCAGTTGCCGCGCCGACTTTGATAACTGCAACGCCGCCTGCTAATTTAGCTAAACGTTCTTGCAATTTTTCTTTGTCGTAGTCAGAAGTTGCTTCTTCGGCTTGCGCACGAATTTGAGCAACGCGGTTTTTGATTTGTTCTTCTGAACCGAAACCGTCAATGATGGTGGTGTTTTCTTTAGTGATTTGAACGCGTTTTGCAGTACCTAATTGATCCAGTTCTGCTTTTTCTAAGCTCAAGCCGACTTCTTCTGAAATCACTACGCCGCCAGTTAAGACTGCGATGTCTTCTAACATGGCTTTACGACGGTCGCCGAAACCCGGTGCTTTAACAGCGGCAACTTTCACAATTCCGCGAATGGTGTTGACCACTAAAGTCGCTAAGGCTTCGCCTTCAACGTCTTCTGCAACGATTAATAATGGACGACCTGATTTTGCTACGCCTTCTAAGATAGGCAGCATATCGCGGATGTTAGAGATTTTTTTGTCGTAGATTAGAATCATTGGATCATCTAATTCAACGCTCATATTTTCTTGTTTGTTGATGAAGTAAGGTGACAAATAGCCACGGTCAAACTGCATACCTTCAACTACGTCTAAAGAATTTTCTAAACCTGAACCTTCTTCAACAGTGATAACGCCTTCTTTGCCGACTTTTTCCATTGCATCAGCTATGATTTTACCAACCGCTTCGTCAGAGTTAGCTGAAATCGCGCCAACTTGGGCAATTGCTTTGCTGTCTGCACACGGTGCAGCAGAAGCAACAATCGCTTCAACCGCTTTAATGACTGCTAAGTCAATACCGCGTTTTAAGTCCATTGGGTTCATACCAGCGGCAACGGCTTTTAAGCCTTCGTTGACAATAGATTGAGCCAGAACAGTTGCAGTAGTTGTACCGTCGCCCGCTACGTCAGAGGTATGTGACGCAACTTCTTTAACCATTTGCGCGCCCATGTTTTCGAATTTGTCTTTTAATTCGATTTCTTTCGCAACAGATACACCGTCTTTAGTGATAGTCGGTGCGCCGAAACTTTTGTCTAAAATCGCGTTGCGACCTTTTGGGCCTAAGGTGACTTTTACTGCGTTTGCTAAAATGTTTACGCCACGCGCCATACGAACGCGAGCGTCATCACCAAATAATACGTCTTTTGCTGCCATGTTTAATTCCTGATTCTTTTAAGTTTATGTGAGGTTTTAGAGCTGCGAGGTTTTAAAAACCTCGCAGGTCTTGAATTTGGAGGCTTAGCCTAAAACAGCCATGATGTCGTCTTCACGCATAACGATCAGGTCGTCGCCGTCAATTTTGACTTCGTTACCTGCATATTTGCCGAATAACACGCGGTCACCGACTTTCACATCAACAGGACGCACAGTGCCGTTGTCTAAGGCTTTGCCTGTACCAACTGCTAAAATAGTACCTTGGCTGGGTTTTTCAGCCGCGCTACCTGGAAGAACGATACCGCCAGCGGTTTTTGTTTCTTCTTCAACACGTTTAACGATGACACGGTCGTGTAATGGACGAATACTCATTTTATAGCTCCTAAGATTAAAAATTATATTAATGTTGAACGAATTTTAGCACTCTCTGCTGATGAGTGCTAATGTTAATCAGCTTTTGCACTCTGTCAAGTTCTTTGGCATTATCCTGTAATCACTTTACTGGCTTTTAGACCTGCGAGGTTTTTAAAACCTCGCAGGTCTTTGATAGCACTTTACTCAAATACCATGACTTATGAATGACAACCAATTATTGAGATACAGCCGCCAAATCATGCTGCCGCAAATAGATATAGCGGGACAACAGCAACTCCTTAATAGTAAGGTGTTGATTGTTGGCGCGGGCGGTTTAGGCTCGCCTGCGGCTATTTATCTGGCGGCGGCGGGTGTCGGACACATCACAATTTATGACAATGACACCGTGGATTTATCCAATTTACAGAGACAGATTGCTCACTACACCGCCGATGTTGGGACGGGAAAAGCAATTTCAACCCGTGACACGCTGAATAAATTAAATCCCGATGTAAAAGTTGATGCGGTACAGCAACGCTTGGAAGGTGAATTGTTGGCTAAAGAAGTAAAAAATGCCGATGTGGTCTTGGATTGCAGCGATAATTTCAACACCCGTTTTGCGATTAATCAGGCGTGTGTGCAACAGCAAACACCGTTAGTGTCGGGTGCGGCGATTCGTTTTGAAGGTCAGGTGTCGGTATTTACCTCAGGGCAGAACAATAGTCCTTGTTATAACTGTTTATATACCAGTGACGGCGAAGAATTACAAAATTGTGCGACGAATGGCGTGATTGCGCCGATTACAGGTATTGTCGGCAGTATGCAGGCACTGGAAGCCATGAAGCTGATAATGGGTGTTGGTGAAACGTTGACAGGACGGTTGTTGTTGATTGACGGGCTAACGATGGAAATCAATACCATGCGCTTGCGCAAAAATGCGAAATGTCCGACGTGCGCAGACCTTTGAGGTTTTCAAAAACCTCAAAGGTCTCATTAACAGGCTTATTTTTTTCCAAGTTTGCTTTTAACAAAATGAATAGCCGACTCTGCTATGTCATTGACCAATGACGGACTGTCGCCGTGCGGCTCAGTTTCACCAAAAGGCTGACCATTTTTTTGTGTGTATTTGTAAATAAAATAGGCTAACGGTGCGAATGCGGCAGTCGCAATAATCAGCATGATGACCAATAGTTCAATAATTCCACCCATGACTCCTCCTCAAATTTATAGTTAATAGTATTATTATGTTTAAGTGAAATTAGATAATACACGCTTTCAGCAAGAAAAACAGCAATGAAAACCTGACAATATCATCAAAAAACAGCGTAGGCTACCAACTACCAAGGTTCAACAGTTGCACAAAAAAAGCGTTCATCGTATACTTTGATTTAGCTTATCTTGGTCAAGCTAGCACACTAATTTTAAAAAACTTCTGGAGGTTTACGATGAAATGGGAAACACCAAATTACACTGACTTACGTTTCGGTTTTGAAGTCACAATGTACATCTACAACCGTTAATCTAACGTTTGTGTGAAGAAAGGGGCTAATAACTAGCCCCTTTTTTTTGCCTGAAAATCATGATTCCCGTATCATTGAAAGTTCACTATTTTAGGGATTTCAGATGAAAATAAGAGTTTTAGGTTCAGGTGCAGGCGGCGGCTTTCCACAATGGAATTGCAACTGCCACAATTGTCACCGCATTCGCCACAATGAAATGAACGGCACAGCACGCACGCAATCCTCGATTGCCGTCAGTACCGATAATAAAAACTGGCTGTTATTCAACACCTCACCCGATATACGCGCTCAATTAGAAGCGTTTCCTGCCATGCAGCCGCAAAACGGCATTCGTGACACAGGCATCAAAGCCATTATGCTGATTGACAGCCAAATCGACCACACCACAGGTTTATTGATGCTCCGCGAAGGCAAGCCGCTGGATATTTACTGCACAGAAATGGTCAAGCAGGATTTAACAACAGGTTTTCCGTTGTTCACTATGTTAAAAGATTACTGCACAGTGAATCATCACCCAATTCCTGTTGATGGCAGCAGCTTCACCATTCCCGTGATGGAAGATTTACGCTTTTATACCCAAGCCTTAAAAAGCAAAGCCCCGCCCTACTCGCCGCACCGTCATGATCCGCATGAAGGCGACAATATCGGCGTGATTATCGAGCAAATCTCCACAGGCAAAAAAGTCTTTTATTCCCCAGGCCTTGGTGAAATTGAACCCCATGTTATGGCGGCAATGCAATCAGTTGATTGCTTGCTGGTAGACGGTACATTTTGGACGGATGACGAAATGGTAACGCAAGGTATTAGCCACAAAAAAGCCCGCGAAATTGGGCATTTACCGCAATCTGGCGCGGGTGGCATGATAGAAGTTCTAAACGGTGTTGCTAAAGCCCGCAAAATCTTAATTCACATCAACAACACCAACCTGATTTTAGATAACGATTCTGAACAACGCAAAACACTTGATGCCGCAGGTATTGAAGTCGCTTACGATGGTTTGGAAATTGATTTATAAACAGGCGTAGGGTGGGCATTGCCCACCTGACTGAAAGTAGGTATTAAAATGAGCGCGTTACATAAAGCACCTCATCTGACTGAGCAAGCGTATTTAGAGTTTGAAGCACAAAGCGACATCAAGCATGAATATGTGGATGGTGAAATCTATGCGATGGCAGGAGCAACTGAGCGGCACAATTTAATCACAGGCAATTTATTCTTAAATTTACGCCTTGCCGCTCGCGGTAGTCATTGTGGTGTATTCGTTAGCGATATGAAACTTCGCATGGAAAATGGACAGTTTTATTACTATCCAGACGTGTTACTAAGTTGCAATACAGACGACAAGCACCAACTTTACAAAGAGCAGCCTTGTTTGATTGCCGAAGTTTTATCAAAAAGCACTCACAAAACCGACCAACGCGAAAAATGGCTGAATTATCAAAAACTGCCTAGCTTGCGTTATTACCTGCTGGTGGATTCAACACAGCGAAAAGTGCATTACTACCAACGCGACAGCTTAGGCGATTGGTACAGTGCTGAACTTGAAGACGAAGAATCTATTTTTGTGCAATGCGATGACTATCAAACCCGCTTAACCTTACGCGACATTTATGAAGATGTCGTTTTTTAATGCGAAAAATAACGGTGTACAAACCTAGGTTTGTACACCTTTTTGAAGACAATTAAGGAAAAAATCATGCGATTATTGCGTGTTGAAGTGCCAAAGTTTAGAGCTTTAGAAAATGTAGTAATTGATTTTGAGCCAGACTTTACCCCGCAAGTCTTTCCGCTAGGCAGTTTAAACGGCGGAGGTAAAAGTACGCTATTGCAGTTGATTTTTGTGTTGTTGCATCATAGTTTGAACAAGACTGCTTTAAAAAATATATCGGAACTAATAAACGACTATAATTTAACAGAGTTTTCTAAATTAGCCTCAATCACTATACTTTCAAAAAATCACGGTAAAGTATGTTTAGAATATTTTTATGGAAAAGAAAATGATATTTTAAATAATTTAAACATAACAGAAAGTTTTCTTTTTAATGGTCTTACCTATTATTATGTAGAAGAAGAAAAACACCTTATTCTCGCGTTCTATATTCCTTATTTTTTTATTTTAGTAAAATTTTTAGATTATCAAAACATTTTAGGAAATTTAAAAGAAGAATTAAAAAAAGAAAAAAATAGATCAACATCAAAAAAAATAGAAAAATTGCTTAACCCTCTAAATGAAATATTTTATGAAATACACATAAAAACATTTTTAATATCTCCATCAAATCAACCATATCTTTTTTTATCCCGCGAAGAAAGACGAGCCTTGTTTTCTAAAGAAAATAAGCCGAAATATGACCAAGCTGTAAAAAATGTAGAAGAAACTTTACCTAATTTTTTTACATTCGATTTTGTAGATATTTTAGTCGAAGTTTTTCGCCGTGCAAGAGCTAAAGATTTTAAAGAGCGTAATAAAGAAAATCCTTTTTTTCATACTGAAAAATTGGAAGATGATATAAATAGTCTTTTTATTGATGGTAAAAAAATTAATTCATTAATTATTGAACAACAACGACATACACAAGATGAAATACAAGGCGTATTTTTTACATTGCCGTCTGGTCAAGAAGTTTATCCCGAAGATTTAAGTCACGGTGAGTTAAAACGACTGGCTATCTTTGTATTAATTAAATATCATGAAATGCAGGATGCAATTGTATTAATTGACGAAATAGAAAACGGTTTTCATCCTGACTGGCAACGGCACATTGTTGATGATTTAGTTGAATGGGGCGCGAGTAATCAATATATTCTTGCCACGCATTCTTACGAACTCTGTCGCGGTGTTACAGCCGCCCATGTTAAAGACCTTGACCCTAAACTTTCTTATTAAACGGAATTAAAAGATGAGTTTTACTGATGCGGAATTATATGTTCATTGTGATGAAATTATCAAAGACCCCGCTATTCGTAATCGCATTGTTATATTATGCGAAGGCGATACTAAGCCTTTTAAATCAACAGAACGCGCTAAGAGTATCAAAGAAGTTGCTGAAGAAACGCAAGACAGCGCGTTTTATTATCGTGCTGTGCCTGAATGGTGGAAAACCACTCGAAAACTTGAACCGAGTTTTTATGTCTGCGGTACACAAGGCAATGTCATTAAAGCCTATTTTTATTTAAAACAAAAACAACAGCTACAAAACTCTTATTTAAACGCCAATAAGCTGTTTGCCTTGCTTGATATTGATTTGCAAAAAACAAAATTACCGAATGATTATTCATTTAAAAATTTGGAAGATGTTTATCATGACTTATATTTAAATGGAAAAGTTAATACTAATACAGCAAATAGTCATAAGCTATGGGTAACTGGCTTATTACATAAAGAGGCTTATTTTTTAATTCCTGAAATAAACGATGTATTTAATCATCATCAACCTGAACCGTTCTTTGATAATAAATCGTTTAAACTCGAATATGTTTATCAGGCGATTTTAAACACAATGTCAAATCACACTGACATAGAAAATAATTTTAACAAAGCAATGAAACGAATCGCTTATTGTGAATTATTTAATAAATATAAAACTATTGATGAGTTTAAAGAAGCGTGGCAAAACAGTTTTGATAATAGCAAGACAGAAGAAGAAAGAATAAATTTAATTTATATACTTTTGACTGTTGCAAAATCTAAATCAGTTTGGGAAGAAATAAAACCAAACGTTGTTGATAAAGATATTAAAAATTATCGTGATGAATTATGTTTCAAAATAGCACGAGATTTTTACGCTAAACAACCTCGCGAAAGTCAGCATCATATTCCCAGTTTTTTTAATGCTCTTTCAGCAATCGCTTAATTATAATAATCATAAGGAGTCACTATGACCACGAATAACACCCCTTGGACAAAAGAAGAATTTGAAGCCGCACTGCGCGGCATGGAAAAGTATTACCACATTCATCACCCGTACCATACTTTGATGAATGAAGGTAAGCTCACTAAAGCTCAATTACAAGGCTGGGTCGCCAATCGCTTTTATTATCAAACCAGCATTCCTATTAAAGATGCCAACATTCTTGCCAACTGCCCAGACCGCGAAACCCGCGCTAAATGGACGCAACGCATTTTAGACCACGATGGTCATGAAGGTGATGTCGGCGGTATTGAGGCGTGGTTGCAACTGGGCATCGCTGTCGGTTTAACCCGCGAAGAATTATTGTCACAACAACACGTTTTACCCGCCGTGCGTTTTGCCGTGGATGCTTACGTCAACTTTGCGCGTAGAGCGGAATGGCATGAAGCGGCAAGTTCTTCACTGACTGAATTATTCGCGCCGAAAATTCACCAGCAACGTCTGGATAACTGGCCAGAACATTACCCTTGGGTAGAGCAGGAAGGTTATATTTATTTCAAAAAACGTTTGACCGAAGCGCGTCGTGATGTGGAACACGGTTTAGCCATTACGTTGGATTGGTACAAAACCCGCGAACAACAAGACCGCATGGTGCAAATTCTAAAATTCAAATTGGATGTATTGTGGGTGATGGCGGATGCCATGTATCTGGCATATATCAACGAAATGCCGCCGTATTTTAATATCGCTTAAACAAAAAAACCTGCGAGGTGTTCAACACCTCGCAGGTTTGAGTGGCGGTACAGATTTTTACAGTTACATACTTAACCGTACCCCGACCCAGCCCGCTCTGGGCATACCCGGAGACACAAAGCGTGGATCATTGTAGTCATTGCCTAATACTTCTGCGGCATTGCCATACGCGCCAAAGCTGTAATAGCGTTTATCAAAAATATTATCCAGTTTGCCAAACACGCTAAAGTTTTTGGTGACTTTGTATTCAGCCGTCGCATTGAATAACCAATAACCTGATAATTTGGCATTACGATTGGCTTCATCGCCGCGTAAATGACGGTCGCCGCTGTATTCACCCGTCACACCGACCGACATTTTTTTCCATAAATCCACACCAACCGCAGCTTTAAAGATATGTTCAGGAAGACCGGGGATTTTTGAACCTGCATTGACAACAATCGCTTCATCGGTATTGAGTGGATTGACAGTATCAAACGGACTTAAAAAGCGTGCATTTAAATAGGTGTAGTTGGTAGAAAAATGCCAATCGTCAATCGAGCTGAACACGCTGTCAAAATCGGCATGAGTCCCTGCTTCAATACCATAACGGCGGGTTTTGCCCACGTTATCAAAATAACCCCGACTAATAATATTACTGGCAGCATCACGACGGAAAATAATATCGTTATGATTGATGGTATGAAAAAAGCCTAAATTCCATTTTATATCGCCATTATCAACAAATTTATTCAAGTCGCCTCGCACGCCTGCTTCCCATGTTTTAGCAATAACTTGGTCTAAGGGCGGATCAGCCACAAAGGAGTTGGGTAATTTACACGGCGCGGCAGGGTCAGCACAACTGAGTTCCATTGGTGATGGTGTGCGTGTTGATTCGCTGTAATTGGCGTACAGGTTGAGATTACTCAAGGCTTGATAAGTTAAACCAGCCGATGGATTAAGCCGTTCAAAGGTGTGCGAACCGTCTAAGGTCTTGGCTGGATCATTAATATATTTATCAATCATATTAATGTGCGTGTAGTTATAACGCCCTGCGACTGTGGCGGTTAATTTATCAGTGATAGAAAAACTATCGGTTAAATACACGCCTACTGTTGACGTGTTGGTCTGTAAACGCACTCTGGATTCATCAACTAAAATACCGCTGCGCGTAGTACCGCGTGTATCGGTTAATGAGCCAAGTTCAGTATCGGAATCAAAACTGGCTGTTGCATAATCGTAGTTTACGCCGACAGTGAGATTATTTTCGTGTTTAAATAAATCATTGGCAAACACGGTTTGTAGCGTACCGCCACGACTGCGCATATTGGTTTGGCTGAAATTGTTAGTTGCGCCTTCAACGGCATCTGTGGCGGCTACTTGATTACCGAACGTATCTATAACAATTTCGTCGCCATCTTCACACAATAAATCATCGTCATCATCGCAGTTATCATAATCGCTATTATCACCATTAAAAGTTTTCACACGATTTTGCCGAAAATAGGCATTACCGCTGACTTCTATTTTATCAGTGACATCATAGCTGCCTTGTAACTGCGAAAAAAACATACTGGTGGTGGTGGTATCTGGATGGGTAAAAACAGCATCATAATCTTGTTGCGATAACTGTATCGGTGCTGCACCATTACCATTCATATTATTACTGTTAGCCGCTAGCGTTAAATCTAACGAGCCTTTATCACCGCGCCAGCTTAATGTACCCAAAGCACGTTCGGCTTTAGTCGGTGAATAATTACGCCAGCCGCCTTCTTCAAAATGATTTAAATCAACAAAATAACCCCAAGTGCCATTATTCCAGCCACTGGTTAAATCTTCGGAATGTCTATCCCACGAACCGCCATAGACTTCTATTTGATGTTTAGGTGCAGAAAAACCTGTTTTGGTTTTAACAGCAATCGCACCGCCTAAACTGTTTAAACCGTAAACTGGATTTGAACCTGAATATAACGCCATCGTATCAATCGCGTTTTGCGGAATTAAATCCCAGTTGACAGTATCGCCAAACGGTTCATTAAAACGCACACCGTTGACATAAGTAGATAAACCTTGTGGCATACCCAATAACGGCGAAGCAACAAAACCGCGATAATAAATATCAGGTTGCAAGGGATTATTTTGCGCTTCGTTAATACTGACACCGCTTAAATAACGGTTCATGTATTCCGATAAAGAAATACTTTGCGCTTTTTGTAATTGATCTGAATCAACACGTTGTATCGTGGTAGGTATTTTTCCCGATTCGATTTCACTGCCTGATAACGGCGTGGTGCTAACTACATCAATTGTTCCCAAGTCTAAAGGCTGGTCTTTAGCGATTGCCATCGTCACCGATGACAGACTAAATAAACCAATGACTCCGACGACTAACTTTCTCATGATTCACTCTATCTACTGTACAAAAAAAACAGCATGATAGCTAAATCAAGGGGTAATCCCTAGTGATAGCCAGTGAAAAGGAAATATTCCCACAGAGATTTTGGAGTACAAACTCAGGATAAAGTTTGTACTCCTCGTACGGCAACTATTTTTTATGCTGCATTCGTTCTCTACGCATTTTTTGACGTTTTTCCTGCATGGCTTCAAATTTAGTCAATTGTTCAGGTGTAAACACCGCTTTTAAACCCGCTTGCGCTTCTTCGTGTGCCGCTTTCATTTTTTCTCTTTGCGTATTAAAAATAGCTTCCACTTTTACTTGCTGCTCGCTATTTAATCCCAGTTCTTTGGTCAGATGCTCAACACGCTTATGGGAATCAGGGGGTACGTCCGTTTCAGCAATAGCTGTTAAAGGGAGGGTTAATAACAACATCAGGGCGATTAATTTTTTATTCATACTCATTCACCTTCGTTATATTACGGGTTGGTTGAGTGCATTATTCTAGCTAAAAAAAGCATGATTGTTATTATTACTCGGTAAATAAACGACTTGACACATACACGCATGATAATTGCTATACAATAAGGCAATTCAAAAGAGGGTTATTTAATGGTTAAGCAAGAAAAATCACTCACCATGAGTGTACTGATGACACCCGACATGGCAAACTTTTCGGGACACGTTCACGGTGGTTCGTTATTAAAATTACTGGATCAGGTGGCGTATTCCTGCGCCGCTAAATACTGTAAACAGTATGTCGTCACTGCCGCGCTGGATCAGGTATTTTTTAAACAACAGGTCAATGTCGGTGAACTGGTCACGTTTTACGCCCATGTGAATTATGTCGGACATTCCTCCATGGAAGTCGGCGTTAAAGTGGTTGCCGAAAATTTACGCACCGATGATAAACGCCACACCACATCGTGTTATTTTACGATGGTGGCGATGGATGACACGGGCAAACCAACGCCAGTGCCGAGACTCGAAGTCGAAACCGATGATGAAAAACGCTATTACGCCGAAGCCTTGCTGCGTAAACAAATGCGTCAGGAAAATTTACACAAAAACCGTATTTTAGCGATTGAGCTGACAGAGGAAAAATTTTAAGTGGGTCTACAAGAAAATTTTGAACAACTGCCGCTAAAGGATTTCGCCGAGAAAGCCTATCTGGATTATTCCATGTACGTCATTCTCGACCGTGCCTTACCGCATATCGCCGATGGTTTAAAACCCGTACAGCGGCGTATTGTCTATGCTATGTCCGAGCTGGGACTCAACGCGGCAGCAAAATATAAAAAATCTGCCCGAACGGTGGGTGATGTATTGGGTAAATATCATCCGCACGGTGATTCTGCCTGTTATGAAGCCATGGTGTTAATGGCACAGCCATTTTCCTACCGCTACCCGTTAGTCGATGGGCAAGGCAACTGGGGTTCACCCGATGATCCCAAATCGTTTGCCGCCATGCGCTATACCGAATCGCGCCTGACAGGTTATGCCAATACTTTATTGAGCGAATTAGCACAAGGCACAGTGGACTGGGTGGATAATTTTGATGCCACGCTACAAGAACCTGTCTTACTTTCCGCACGACTGCCGAATATTCTGCTCAACGGTACAATGGGTATCGCCGTCGGTATGGCAACCGACATTCCGCCACATAATCTGCGCGAAGTCGCAGATGCCTGCATACAATTATTGGACTACCCAGACAGCACGCTGGAAGATTTGTTTGCCCACGTCAAAGCTCCTGATTATCCGACTGAAGCGGAAATTATCACCTCCACTGACGACATTCAAAAAATGTACGCCACGGGTAGCGGCTCGATAAAAATGCGGGCGATTTATGAACTGGAAGACGGTAACATCGTTATCACTGCCCTGCCCCATCAAGTATCAGGCTCTAAATTAATGGAGCAGATCGGCGCACAAATGCTGGCAAAAAAACTGCCGATGATTGAGGACTTGCGTGATGAATCCGACCACGAAAATCCCACCCGTTTACTCATCATTCCCAAAGCCAAACGCCTTGATGTCGAAGCAGTGATGTCGCATTTATTCGTCACCACTGATTTAGAAAAAAGCTATCGCGTCAACATGAACATGATCGGCATGGATGGCAAACCGCGCGTTAAAGGCTTGCACACCATCCTCGTTGAATGGCTGTCATTTCGCACTGAAACCGTGCGCCGCCGTTTGCAATACCGTCTCGATAAGCTGCTTGCACGATTGCATATCCTTGATGGTTTGCTGATTGCTTATTTGAATATTGATGAAGTTATCGCCATTATTCGTAACGAAGACCACCCAAAAGCCGTATTTATAGCGCGATTTGGCTTAAGCGACATTCAAGCAGAAGCCATACTGGAAATCAAACTACGCCAGTTAGCCAAGCTGGAAGAAATCAAAATTCGCGGCGAACAGGACACACTGGAAGCAGAACGCCTCACACTGGAGAAAACACTGGCATCGCCCAGTTTACTTAATCGCCTGATTAAAAAAGAAATTATTAAAGATGCGGAACAATACGGTGATAATCGCCGTTCGCCACTGATGGCAAGAACGGCCGCGCAAGCCCTGAAAACCACCGAACTCATCAGCAACGACCCGCTGACGGTTATCCTGTCAGAAAAAGGCTGGATACGCGCCGCCAAAGGACATGATTTTGATGTGGACAGTTTAAACTACCGCTCAGGCGACAGTTTTCTGGCAGCCGTTAAAAGCCGCTCAACCCAACAAGTGTATTTGCTGGATTCCACAGGTCGCGCTTACAGCACCTCAACACACGATTTGCCGTCGGCAAGAACGCAGGGCGAACCCTTAACAGGACGTTTCAACCCGCCTGCGGGGGCGTCGTTTCAGCATTTATTAGCAGGCAATGCCGATGATTGGCTGGTGTTAGCAAGCAGTTATGGCTATGGCTTTAAAGTACAACTTAAAGAATTACTCAGTAAGAATAAAGCAGGTAAAGTCCTGATTACCCTGCCCGAAGGCGCGACAGTATTAAAACCCGCACTGCTGCAAAGTGAGTCCGATTTACTGGCAGTGGTTACTTTACAGGGTCGCTTGTTAATTTTCCCCGTGAGCGAATTACCCGCACTCACAAAAGGCAAAGGCAATAAACTCATACAAATTCCTGCCGCCGATTTAGCAAATAAAACAGACACGATTATCAGTGTGGTTGCTCTCGCGCAAAACTGCCCGTTAAAAATCATCTCTGGTAAACGATTCGTTACCCTGAAAGCAGTAGATATAGTGCATTACACGGCAAACCGAGCGAAACGAGGACTCGCATTGCCTAGAGGTTTTCAGCGCGTTGATAGTTTAGAATGCGTATCTGATTCAGACGCGTAATGTGAGCAATACTTTTTGCTCACATTACTTATCTGACTTACTTATAAGCCACTTGATACCGATGTCAATAAATTATGAAGTCTAAAATATTAATAATCATCGCTTTATTATTTGCGTGCAGCAATGTAGCGTATTTAATAATTAAAGAATTTTTTATGGACAGCTTCGGTAATGGAAATATAAGCCAATTAGAACTACTGCATCAATCATTAGACGCAGGTTATTTGAATTTACACTATGACAATATCCTGCTGATAGTCAATACGACAATTATAATTGCGCTTATATTTATTTATTATAAGCATACCAAAAAAGAAGCATCAGATCAGCATGAATCAGACGTATATTCTCCTATTGATAATATACCTACTGATTCATTTCAAATTAACGCGCAAATGTTAATTAATCATTTCCCTGATTTTCTGTGCATAAAAGACAGTGAAGGACGCTGGTTAGGGGCAAGCGATACCTACTTAAAAATATTTAATTTACAAGATATTGATTATATCGGCAAAACAGATGCAGAACTGTTTCATTATTCAAACAGCAACGCTGATATATTAAAAGTCAGCTTTATTCAGGATAAAAGTGCGTGGCATTTAAGAGAACCCGTTAAAGAAACCAGAGTCGTCGTGATAGGTCGGCAAAAAAGAACGCTGGAAATAACCAGAATACCTATCTTTGATAACCGCGAACGGGAATTGAAATTAATCGTTACAGGGTATTTTATCAACCTGAACGACAAGAAAAAAACGCAATTGGAATTACTGCCTAAAGTCATTGAATCGGGTCATTTAAATTTCCTGTTTTTAGATAAGGATTTTCATATTACGGAAGTAAGCAATGCCTGCTCTTTATTAACCGAATATCCAAGCAACGAATTAACAGGTAAACCCCTATCTTTTATCGTTAAAGGTAAACTAACCCATCTGCAAACAGATTTTTTCACCAGTATCCCAAAACGATTATGGTCTGGCGAATTAAGCTGCCAGCCTAAAAAAGGACGTGATTTTCCTGTAAAACTGGAAGTTTCCGCTATTGTTAAAGATGATAACAGCGTCGTTTATTTTGCCAGTCTGCTTGATATTACCCAACAGAAACACGCTGAAAGACGCATTATAAAATTATCTTACTATGATGAATTAACAGGTCTGATTAACCGCTCCATGTTTTATGACCGATTAAGAAAATTTATAACAACAGCAAAAGAAGGCAGTATTCACTGCACTGTTTTTGTGATAGACCTTGATAGATTTAAAATTATTAATGAATCACTGGGGCATGATGCAGGTAATGAATTATTAAAAATAGTGGCTGGTCGAATAATGGAGCTGCTTGGTTCAAATGATATTGCGGCGCGACTCAGCGGTGATGAATTCGGTATATTGATGCTGAGCGATAAAACCTATGAAGAAACCGTTTACGCAGCGACCATCGTAGCGGGAAAAATCAGTCAGCGACTGGCAGAAGTAATGGTTGTCAGAGATCATGAAGCCTTTATCGGTTCCAGTATCGGTATTGCTATTTATCCCGAAGATTGTCACAGTACCGAAATATCATTGAAAGCCGAAGTATTATTAAAATATGCGGATATAGCCAGAAATAATGCCAAAAATCAGGGAAAAAATAATTATCAGTTTTATAATCAAAGTCATGGTAATCGCTCACAAGACAAGTTGATGATGGAATTAAAATTACGCAAAGCGATTGCCAAAAATGAATTACAACTGTATTACCAGCCGCAATATGAAGCACACAGTAAAACACTCTGCGGTGCGGAAGTATTAATTCGCTGGCTGCATAATAATGAAAAAATGATTCCACCCGATCAGTTTATTACGCTCGCTGAAGATACTGGCTTGATTATTGAAATAGGTTACTGGATTTTACGCACGGCTTGTCATCAGCTGAAAGAATGGTTGGATGCAGGTTATCCATTACCGCAAATTTCCGTCAATGTCTCCGCACAGCAATTTAACGATTCTAATTTTTTAACGCTGGTCAAAAAAGCCCTTGATGAATCTGGTCTGGACGCAGAACATCTGGAGCTGGAACTGACCGAATCCATGTTAATCGGTGATGCCCGATTTATTGACCTGCAATTAAAACAAGTCAAAAAAATGGGCATAAAATTAGCATTGGATGATTTCGGTACGGGCTATTCTTCGTTATCCTATTTAAAAAACTTTCCAATTGATGTATTAAAAATGGATCAATCCTTTGTTAAGGGTATGACCATTGATTCTAAAAATGCCCGAATTGCGCGTGCCATTATTGAAATCGGACATTCACTGGAACAAAAAGTCATTGCCGAAGGGGTGGAATCAAAAGAACAATTTGATTTTTTAAGAAAATACCGTTGCGATATTATTCAAGGTTATTTTTTCAGTAAACCATTACCTTGCGATGAAATGACTGAATTTCTGAAAAATGATTTTGATAAATTTTGGATTCCTGTAAAAAGAAACCCGTTTGAATAATAAGTGTGTAGTAATAAGTTTCGGTGTATTTGGAGTGCAAGCTTCGCTTGCAAGTCAGGCAAAGCCTGACCTCCAGTATTCAGAAATACATCCTGACTTATTGCTAAGAACTTATATAACCATGCTTGACTTATTGGAACGACAGTTCACCGTAGAGCAGGCGAATCAAGTCACTTGTAGTTGACATCATCTATCTCTATGCCCAAACAACATTACGTTTTATTGGATCGCGACGGCGTGATTAATCATGATTCCGATGCGTTTATTAAATCCCCCGATGAATGGCTGCCGATTGAGGGCAGTCTTGAAGCGATTGCCTTATTAAATCAGCAGGGCTATCAGGTGATTGTGGTAACGAATCAGTCAGGCATAGCACGCGGTTTATTTGATGAAGCGACGCTGGCGCAAATTCACGCTAAAATGCACCGTTTAGTCGGCGAACACGGCGGAAAAATCAGCGCGATTTATTATTGTCCGCACGGTGCAGACAGCGATTGCGAATGTCGCAAACCGAAAGCGGGGTTATTGAAAGCCTTTGCCGCCGACTTTGATGCTGATTTAAGCATGATTCCCGTTATCGGCGACTCGTTGCGTGATTTACAAGCCGCAGAAGCGGTGGGCGCACAACCGATACTGGTTAAAACGGGCAAAGGGCAGCAGACTTTATTCACTAATCCACATCTTACAATTCTTGTTTTTGAGAACTTATATGACGCAGCAAAACACATCACTTCAGGACACCAGACCTAAAAACTACATCGGCTCAACGATCTTATTTGTGGGCATTTTTTTTACCGCGACTATTATCGGCATTCTGCTTATTACGGGGATGTTGACGACATTCAAATTCCGCTGGAAAATTGGTCGTATCTGGTGTGCGATTATCGGTTGGATAACTAAAGTGTCTTGCGGTCTTACCTTTGAAGTCGAAGGTATGGAAAATATTGACCCTAATCAACCTGTCGTTTTTTTGAGCAATCATCAATCGGCGTGGGAAACCTTGGCATTGCGTTATATTTTGCCGCCGCACTCGGTCGTTATTAAAAAAGAGCTGCTGTATTTTCCGATTTGGGGCTGGTCGTTGCTGACGCTAAAATCCATTGTGATTGACCGCAAAAATCAACGCGCCTCATTACGCGCGTTGCTGGAGCAAGGTACGCGCTATTTGAATGAAGGTTTATCGGTGCTGATTTTTCCCGAAGGCACACGCACCGCCCCCAAAGAACTGCGAAAATTCAGTATTGGCGGTGCGATGTTAGCGCAAAAAACGGGCTATCCTGTGATTCCCGTCGCCCATAATGCGGGCGATTTTTGGCCGCGTTACAGTTTTTTTAAATACCCTGGAGTCATTAAAGTCAAAGTCGGTCCGATGATTGCAACCAAAGGGCGCAAGGCGGCTGAGATTAATGACGAGGCGGAAAAATGGGTAGCACAGGCTCTTAACGAGATAGCCAACGCACCATAAAATGCGACTGTTCTAAATAGTCAGTCCATTTTATTATGACGCTGTAATAAAGACCTGCGAGGTTTTTAACACCTCGCAGGTCTAAGTAACCTTAACCGTCACAACTAAACTGACGGTGTTCTAGGTCTTCATCCACCTACGAACTCAGTGCGAACGGTTTTATCATTATTTGGTAGATTGAGTGATTGGAGTACAAACCTAGGTTTG
>JAURYI010000022.1 GCA_030654015.1 Methylococcales bacterium
TTTGTAAGTCGTTGTTTTTATATAATGTGGGAGAGGCTTTAGCCTCGAATGCGAGGCTAAAGCCTCTCCCACATAAATACTTTCATAGTCTCGATAGCCGTAACCCGACCTACGAGAGGTTATAGTTTAAAAATTACGCCACCTAAAGGCGGTAACGTGACGCTGATTGAATTCGCCTGATTCATCCATTCTGTCGGTTCTGAGGACACAATACCATTACCGACATTGCTGCCGTCATAATAGCTGGAATCGGAATTAAAAATTTCTGTATATTCACCTGCTTTAGGCACGCCGATGCGGTAATTTTTTCTTATCACAGGGGTAAAATTCAGGATGACCAGCACTTCTTCTTCGCCATGTTTACGGCGATAACTGATGATTGATTGTTGTACATCGCAACAATCTATCCATTCAAACCCTTGATGTTCAAAATCATGCTGGTATAACGCGGGTTCGGATTTGTACAAATGATTCAAGTCTTTTACCAGTGTTTGCACGCCGCGATGATGCGAATAATCCAACACATACCAGTCTAAGGCTTTATGGAAATTCCATTCCGTACCTTGTCCGAATTCACACCCCATGAACAGTAATTTTTTACCCGGATAAGTGTACATCAGGGTGTATAACAGTCTTAAATTAGCAAAGCGTTGCCATTCATCGCCCGGCATTTTACTGACTAATGAACCTTTACCATGTACCACTTCATCATGTGAAAACGGCAGGGTGAAATTTTCGGTAAACGCATACAACATTCCAAAGGTCAGCTGATTATGGTGGTGCATACGGTGTACGGGGTTTTCTTTCATATACGATAATATGTCGTGCATCCAGCCCATATTCCATTTCATCGAAAAGCCTAAGCCCCCTGTCCACGTCGGGCGCGTGACTTGCGGCCATGAAGTCGATTCTTCTGCCATCACTACTGTGCCGGGATGCTGGGCATGAGTGACTTCATTCATTTCCCGCAGAAAACTAATGGCTTCCAAGTTTTCATTGCCGCCGTACATATTAGGAATCCAATCGCCTGCTTCACGCGAGTAATCCAAATACAGCATGGAGGCAACCGCATCAACACGCAAACCATCAAGATGAAATTCTTCCAGCCAGAAAATAGCACTTGCCAGTAAGAAGTTTCTTACTTCATTGCGTCCGTAGTTGTAAATTAATGTACCCCAATCACGGTGTTCACCTTTACGCGGGTCTTCGTGTTCATATAACGCACTGCCATCAAATTTCGCCAGCGCAAATGAGTCTTTAGGAAAATGCGCGGGTACCCAGTCCAAAATCACGCCGATGCCGTTTTGATGACAGGTATCTATGAAGAAACGAAAATCATCAGGTGACCCATGACGGCTGGTCGGTGCGAAATAGCCCGTAGTTTGATAACCCCAAGAAGCGTCCAGCGGATGCTCGGTGATAGGCAGTAATTCAATATGGGTAAACCCCATTTGTTTAACGTAGGAAACCAGTTCCGCTGCCAATACGCGGTAATTAATAAAATTACCTTTGCTGTCACGTTTCCATGAACCTAAATGCACTTCGTAGATAGACATCGGTTCATGCTGCCAATTATGTTGCACCCGATCCGTCATCCATTGTTGATCCTGCCACACATAGCTGTTTTCATTGGTGACGACCGATGAAGTATTGGGGCGGAATTCAAATTGTTGTCCGTAAGGGTCGGTTTTGACCAGAATCTGATTGCTGTTGCGGTTCAGAATTTCAAATTTATATAAACAGCCTTCGGTTAAATCGGGGATGAATATTTCCCAAAGTCCACCGCCGCCCAGACTGCGCATCGGATGACAGCGACCATCCCAGCGATTAAAGTCACCCACCACACTGACACGTCCTGCATTAGGCGCCCACAGTGCAAAAAACACACCGTCAATACCTTCCGCTGTGTGTAAATGTCCGCCCAGTTTTTGATAAATATGCCAGTGCTTACCTTCACCGAACAAATGCTGATCAAATTCGGGAAGTTGTGTGCGGAATGTGTAGGGATCGTAATTTTCGTGAGGATTGCCGTCTTTATCCTGCCATGACAATTGGTAATGATCAGGAATTTCGCCGTCTATGACGGTATATTGAAAAAAGTCACTATCGGGTACTCGGTTTAACAGCACACCGTTATGGGTGAAACTGACAATTTCCGCATACGGCAAATAAACAGTAATTTGGTTCTGATGGCGACCCAATACCGAGAAAGGATCATGGTGCTTAGCTTCGCTGATTTTTATAAAATCCGAACTCAAACTGTTTTTTAATTGCTTTTTCACTTTGCTAAGCCTCATGTAGTAGAATAAACGACAGGTAAATGTTACCAAACGCAACCGAAGTTGTGAATCTATTCTACTTGGAGATGAAAAATGTCGGAATCCAATAATAATAAAAATGATCGTATCGTTAGTCATTTAACGCGCAATACCATTGCTTTAATTTTGGCGGGTGGTCGTGGATCAAGATTAATGAATATGACCGATTGGCGAGCTAAACCAGCTGTTCCCTTCGGTGGAAAGTTTCGAATCATTGATTTTCCGTTATCCAATTGTGTTAATTCGGGTATTCGTAAAATAGGTATTTTGACGCAGTACAAAGCCGATTCACTTATTCGTCATATTCAACAAGGCTGGGGCTTTCTGCGCGGTGAATTCGGCGAATATGTGGATTTAATGCCCGCGCAACAGCGGGTTGATGAGGATTCGTGGTACAAAGGCACGGCGGATGCTATTTTTCAAAACATCGACATTCTGCGCAGACGCGCACCTGAACATATTTTGATACTGGCAGGCGATCACATCTACAAAATGGATTATGGCGAAATGCTTGCCGACCATATCGCTAAAAATGCCGATTTAACCATCGGTTGTATTGAAGTATCACTGGAAGAAGCCACTGCTTTTGGCGTGATGGATGTGGATGATAATCGCCGTGTCAGAGCCTTCGTGGAAAAACCCGAAAATCCACCAGTGATGCCGGGCAGAACGGATACCGCATTAGCCTCTATGGGGATTTATATTTTCAATGCCGATTTTCTGTTTGATAAATTAATTGAAGATGCTAAAAACCCTGACTCTACCAATGACTTCGGTAAAGATATTATTCCTGCGGTTATTGATGATTATGTGGTTAATGCCTATCCGTTCTTAAACTTGCAAGGCGGACAAAGTTACTGGCGCGATGTAGGTACTATTGATGCGTATTGGTCGGCGAACATGGAACTGGTCAGCGTTAAACCTGACTTGAATCTGTACGACAAAACGTGGCCTATCTGGACATATCAGGCGCAAACGCCACCTGCCAAATTCGTCTTTGATAACGATGACAGACGCGGGCAAGCGGTCGATTCAATGGTCTCAGGTGGCTGTGTTATTTCAGGAGCGAGCATTAAACGTTCGTTATTATTCTCCAATGTCAGAGTCAATTCCTACTCGACTTTAACTGATACCATCGTCTTACCAGACGTTAATATCGCGCGTCATTGCCGCATTACCAAAGCCATTATCGAGCGCGGTTGTGAAGTACCCGAAGGCATGGTTATCGGTGAAAACAGAGCGGATGATGAAAAACGTTTTCATGTCAGTGCGGGTGGCGTGGTATTAGTGACTGCCGAAATGTTAGGGCAACATATCCATACACACTATGTAAAATAAACGTCGTATGAAAAAAAAGCAGCTGAAACTGGTGTTGTGCTGGCACATGCACCAGCCTGAATACAGGGATTTGCGCACAGGGCAATTCGTATTGCCTTGGACATATCTTCATGTCATTAAAGACTATGTTGATATGGCGGCTCATCTGGAAGCTGTTCCTGACGCGCGTGCGGTCGTCAATTTCGCGCCTATTTTGTTGGAGCAAATTGAAGAATATGCCCAACAGGTAAATAATTATTTACATGACCGCACCGCACTCACTGACCCGTTATTAGCCGCCTTAGTCAGTCCTAAGCTGTCAGATAATCCTGAAGAACGTTTGCAATTGCTTAAGGACTGCCTGCGGGCAAACCGAGACAGGCAAATCAATCGCTATCCTGCCTTTCAAAAACTGGCAGACATGACCGACTGGCTAAATCAGCATTTTGACGCGCTACCCTATATCAATGAACAGTTTGTTATTGATATGCTGGTCTGGTATCACTTGGCGTGGATGGGTGAAACCGTCAAACTCACCGATAGCAGAGTGCAGCACCTGATAGCAAAAGGGTCTTTTTACACACGGCATGACCGAGTTGAATTGCTGGAAATTATCAGCGAGCAGTTGTCCTGCGTTATTCAACGCTACAAAGTATTAGCCAGAAAAGGGCAGGTTGAACTGTCGGTTACGCCCTACGCCCACCCGATTATGCCGCTGTTGCTGGACATTCATGTCGCTCATCAAGCCATGCCTGACGCACCGTTACCTGATTGCACGCATTATGCAGGCGGTGAGGAGCGTGTCGAATGGCATCTTAAAAAAGCCGTCAAAACCTTTGAACGATTTTTCGGCTTCAAGCCTAAAGGGTGTTGGCCATCGGAAGGGGCAATCAGTGCCGAGACCTTAAAAATACTCGGTAAAGCGGGTTTTAACTGGACGGCAAGTGGCGGTTCTGTACTCAGTAATAGTCTGCATCTTCCAGAAAATGAACAACCCCCTAGTCGTCACCATCCATTTAAATTAGCAAAAACCAAAATCGCCTGTTTTTTTCGTGATGACGGTTTATCGGATCTCATTGGTTTTGATTATTCAACATGGCACGCCGATGACGCTGTCAGTGATTTGATTAACCATTTAATGAATATTCGTGCTGCTGAGCCAGAAGATTCCGTTGTTTCCATCATCATGGATGGTGAAAATGCGTGGGAATACTTTCCCCATAACGGCTATTTTTTCCTGAGTGCGTTATACAAACAACTGTCCAGCCATCCTGATATTGAATTGACCACTTTTTCAGAATGTTTAAAAAATAAAGTCCCTGTTAAACCCCTGAAAAAATTACTTGCAGGCAGTTGGGTGTACGGGACGTTTTCAACGTGGATAGGCGACAGTGATAAAAACCGTGGTTGGGATATGCTCTGCGATGTTAAATTAGCCTTTGATCAGGCAGTAGCCGATAAACGGCTAAGCAATAAACAACTCAAAAAAGCAGAATATCAATTGGCGGTATGCGAAGGTTCTGACTGGTTCTGGTGGTTCGGCGATTATAATCCCGGTCAGGCAGTCAGCAGTTTTGAAAAACAATTTCGCCTTAATTTAGCCAATTTGTATAAATTGCTGGATAAAGAACCGCCTGCGTATTTGTCATTGTCATTTACCCAAGGCTCTGGTGCGCCTGCAATGGGAGGAGTCATGCGTCAGGGCGCGGAATAATTATTTGCAAGTTATCGGTTAGGTAGTATTGTATCGGCTACACTTACAATTACTAGCAACTGAGCCTCATTACCAACACACCAACCACTAATCCTGATAACTGAAAGCGATAATATTTATGTTAAAAAAACGCCGCGCTGGTATTTTGTTACACATCACCTCGTTACCCGGTGCGGGGCAACAAGGCGATTTAGGGCAGGATGCCTATGATTTCGTCAATTTTCTCTGTACGGCAGGGATTACTGTCTGGCAAACCTTGCCATTAGGGGCAACTCATGCCGATGGCTCACCTTATCAATGCTTATCAGCACACGCGGGCAATCCTGAGTTAATTAATATGGATTGGTTCAGTATTGTGGGGTGGTTGCCTTTAGCTGAACTTTGCGATGACTGCCATCGAAAATCCACTAAATTTTATAAAAGCTGTTTGGTAGCAAAAGCATTTTATGGCTTTTTAGACCATGCAACTCATGAAGACAAAGCCGATTTTGCACAGTTTTGTCGGAATAAAGCCTTTTGGCTGGATGATTTTGCCTTGTTTATGGCACTGAGAAATGAACAGAATCAACAATGCTGGAATCAGTGGCCTGAACCGCTCAAACAACGCGATGCACAGGCGATTAAAGCCGCCTCCTTGCGCTTAAAATCTGAAATCGAAATTATCAAATTTGAACAATATGTTTTTTTCCGTCAATGGATGGCGTTAAAGAAGTATGCCAATGAACGCGGGGTTTTGTTATTTGGTGATATTCCTATTTTCGTTTCTTATGACAGTAGCGATGTATGGGCGAATCGTGACGTATTTAAACTCGATGCCCAAGGTGAAATGTCAGTCGTTGCAGGTGTGCCGCCTGATTACTTTTCTCAGGATGGGCAGCGTTGGGGCAATCCGCATTACAACTGGGACTACTTGCAGCGCACAGGTTTTCATTGGTGGATTGAACGTATGCAAACCCAAGCCGAGCAGTTTGATATTTTGCGTATCGACCATTTTCGTGGACTGGAAGCCGCGTGGGAAATACCCGCGACTGAACAAACTGCCCGCGTAGGGCAATGGGTTGAAGCCCCAGGTTCTGCCTTATTAAAAGCCATTATAGCGAATTGCACGGTGTCGTTGGTTGCAGAAGACTTGGGTATTATTACCTCAGAAGTGGAAGCACTTAGAGATGAATTTCATTTACCCGGCATGAAAATTTTACAGTTTGCGTTTGGTGGTGATGCTGATAATCCTTATTTACCCGATAACTACGAAAAAAACTGCGTTGTTTATACGGGGACGCATGATAACGACACGACCTTGGGCTGGGCTGAAAAACTGAGCGATGCTGAAAAAGCGTATATCTTTGATTATCTGGGCAGTCCAGCTACCTCATTACATTGCGCATTAATACAAACCGCTCTTGCATCGGTTGCCAATCTGGCGATTATTCCTATGCAGGATATTCTCGAATTAGGCACTGAACACCGCATGAATACCCCTGGCACAACCGCAGGCAATTGGGGTTGGCGTTTTCAGTGGTATCAACTTGCACCTGAACGCGCTGCCAGATTGGCGCACCTCGTCACCTTATTTAATCGCAAGTAACTTGCCATCTCGACAATAGATAACATCCTTAGGATGTTATCTATAAAACTACCCGCTTTAACCTTAGTCAGACAGACTGCTGTGATGACAAATAACCCACTCATTCTAATCGTATGGCAAACATTTTAATCATAGGCTGTGGTGCTATCGGCACACAACTGGCGCGTGTTTTAACTCAACAAGGGCATAGCGTCACAGGTGTAAAACGCAATCCGCCACCGAGTGATGATAGCATTCGTTACGTTCGTGCCGATATAAGTTCATCTGCTGATATAGCACAACTGCCCACTGATATTGACCAGCTGTTTTTTATCGTTTCCGCAGACGGACGCACCGAACAAAGCTATCGTGACGTTTACGACATCGGCTTAAACAATGTACTGGATAGATTTGCGCAAGTACCCTGCATTTTTGTGTCTTCCACCAGTGTTTACGCGCAATCACAAGGCGAATGGGTGGATGAAAACTCCCCTGCACACCCTGATAATGCGAATAGCCAACTCATCAGGCAAGCAGAGCAACAGCTTATCGCGCTAAATCCGCACAATACCGTCGTGCGTTTTTCAGGCATTTACGGACGCGGACGCAACTACTTATTGAACAGAGCCAAACAAAGCCCTGCCATTCAACACACCCCCGCTTATTTTACCAATCGCATTCATCAAGATGATTGCGTGTCGGTCTTGGCATTTTTATTGGAAAAAAAGTGTGCGGGCGTTGCCTTGGATAATTATTACCTAGCCAGTGATGATGATCCCGCGCCAACGTACGAGGTAATGACATGGCTTGCACAACAACTCAACTGCCCTGCACCCAGCAGTAAACCTATCGACAGTGACGATACGATGAATAAACGCTGTCGCAATCAGCGACTAAAAAATGTGGGCTATCAGTTTATTTATCCCAGCTATAAAGACGGCTATGGCTACGAATTAAAACATCTTCATGACTAAAAAAGTTAAAACCGCTTTCGTTTGCGACCAATGCGGCGCAGATTACCCGCGCTGGAACGGACAATGTACCAGTTGCGGCGAATGGAACACTATCAAGGAAATCCGCTTAGCTCCCGCAGGTGGCGACCGCCAACATCGTGCCGCAGGTTATGCGGGTGCGCGTTCCGAAGTTAAATTATTATCCGATGTCAACTTGTCTCAAGCCGAGCGTATTTCCACGGGTATCGGTGAATTTGACCGCGTATTGGGCGGTGGTATCGTTAATGGCAGCGTGGTCTTAATCGGCGGCGCACCGGGGGCAGGGAAGAGTACCTTATTGTTACAAGCCATTGCCAACATCGCCGCGCGTGACATCAGCGTGTTGTATGTCTCAGGTGAAGAATCCTTGCAACAAATTGCCGAACGCGCCCATCGCTTAAAACTACCCGCTGATAAAATCATGATGTTGGCAGAAACCTCGGTGCAGCAAATATGCGACACCTTGGACAGCATTCACCCGCAGATTTTAGTGATTGATTCGATACAAGTCATGCACACCCAAGATACCGAATCTGCGCCGGGTTCGGTGTCACAAGTGCGCGAATCTGCCAGTTATCTCACCCAATACGCGAAAAAAAATAACGTGTCTATTTTCATGGTCGGACACGTCACTAAAGACCAATCACTCGCAGGGCCAATGACGCTCAGCCACATCGTCGATACCCAAGTCATGCTAGGTTCAACCGATGACTCGCGCTTTCGGGTATTACGCGCTGATAAAAATCGCTTCGGCAGCGTTGGTGAATTGGGCTTTTTTGCGATGGATAACGCGGGTTTAAAAGAAGTAAAAAACCCATCAGCGATGTTTTTAAACCGCGCCGAAAAACCGTCTTCGGGTAGTGTCGTTACCGTATTATGGGAAGGCACACGCCCGTTATTGGTCGAAATTCAAGCCTTGGTGACAGATTGTCAATACGGCAATCCGCGCCGCTTGGCGGTGGGTTTCGATCAGAATAGACTGGCGATGTTGCTGGCAGTGTTATCACGTCACGCGGGAATTATTACTGCGCAAGATGAAATTTATGCCAACGTAGTCGGCGGTATCCGAATCAACGAAACCAGTTCTGATTTAGCCATCGTGGTCAGCGTGGTGTCCAGTTTGCGTAATAAAATCATTCCCCATGATGCGTTATTTTTTGGTGAAATCGGCTTGAGCGGCGAAATTCGCCCAGTGGCAAATGGTCATGCACGGTTGAATGATGCGGCGAAACACGGCTTTAAAAAAGCCATTATCCCTAAAGCCAACGCCCCAAAAACCGCGATTAAAGGCTTGCAAATTTATCCTGTCAGCACATTGTCGGAAGCATTAGATGTGGTTGCCGACTTGGACTTATAACGCCCACACTTTTATCTATTACTTACCCTGAGCAAACTATGGAACTTATTTTAATCATCAAAACAATTATTCTCGGTGTCGTTGAAGGCTTAACCGAATTTTTACCCATCTCCAGCACAGGGCATTTGATTCTGGCGGGTGATTTAATGGGCTTCAATGACGATAAAGGCAAGCTGTTTGAAGTGGTGATTCAGGTCGGCGCGATTCTAGCCGTCTGCTGGGAATATCGCGTAAAAATTTCTTCCGTGCTGGTGGGTTTGCTGAAAGCGGAAAAAGCAGCACAAAAATTTACCATCAATTTGATGATTGCCTTTATGCCCTTAGCGGTACTGGGTTTGGTGTTTGGTAAAATGATTAAAGCGGTATTATTTAAACCGATACCCGTGGCGTTGGCGTTTATTATCGGTGCATTCATCATCATCTGGGCAGAAAAACGCGAGCATAACATCCGTGTGCATGAAGTGGATGATTTAAGCCCATTAGATGCCTTAAAACTGGGTATAGCACAGGCTTTCGCGTTAATTCCCGGCACTTCACGTTCAGGCGCGACCATTATCGGCGGCTTGTTATTTGGTTTATCACGCAAAGCGGCAACGGAATTTTCGTTTTTTCTCGCCATTCCAACGCTGTTTATAGCCAGTGCTTACGACTTATACAAACACCGTGAAATACTGGAATTTGCCAGCGACGCGCCGTATTTTGCGGTCGGCATGATAGCGGCATTTTTTAGTGCGATGTTAGCAATTAAAGCCTTATTGCGTTATATCAGCAACCACGATTTTATTGCCTTTGCGTGGTATCGCATCGTGTTTGGTCTGGTGGTTATCGGTACAGCGTACAGCGGCTTAGTGAACTGGACGGCGTAGATTTTGTAAGGTGGGCAAGGTTTTTTTGCCCACCATTTTTATTAGAAATAAATTAATTCAAACTCATCTTTAACGCCGCCGCTGTCGGCCACGGAGCTAATACCAGACTCATAATCAATATAGAACATAAGATATTGATTTGCGCATTAACGGGTAATCCGCTGCTTGCCATCTCTACCGCATTACTGGCAAAAATCAGCACAGGTACATACAGCGGCAACACCAGCAACGATAAAATCATCCCCCCGCGTCGTAAACCTACGGTAAGCGCGACACCAATCGCGCCGATTAAACTCAATACAGGCGTACCTAACAACAGCGTCAGCAACAATATGCCAATCGCATGATTCGGCATACCTAAAAATACCGCCAATAACGGCGCGACAATCAATAACGGCAAACCTGTTACCAGCCAATGCGCAACAATTTTACCCAGCACCAAAATAGACGTAGGGTGTGGACTGAGCAAAATCTGCTCTAAGCAGCCATCATCAAAATCCGAGCGAAACAAACTGTCCAGCGATAACATAGCGGCTAATAACGCCGACACCCAGATAATACCAGCGGCAATCGCCTGTAATAACTGCGGCTGTGCGCCGATACCTAACGGAAACAGCGTAATAACCAGCACAAAAAACAGTAATGGATTAGCAATTTCAGCGCGGCGGCGTAACGCCAATACTAAATCGCGGCGAATAATGGCAAAAAAGGCGTGGGATAAAGTCATAGTGAAAAATAAATTCTTGTCGGTTTTATAGTTCCCACGCTCCAAAGACTGTGAAAGTATTTATGTGGGAGAGGCTTTAGCCTCGCATTCGAGGCTAAAGCCTCTCCCACATTATATAAAAACAATGACTTACAAAATTCAAAATTTGTTTTGTGGATTATTTTCATAATACTTTCACAGTCTCTCCAGCGTGGGAATTCATCCAGCAACGCTCCAGCGTTGCGTAGCACGGGTGTGTTAGCGTAACTGTAGCGTAGATAAATTAATTCGTATTACATCGACTTCATGCAAGTCAATATCATGATGTGATGTCAGGACAATCATGCCGCCGTTCGCGCAATGTTCGACCATTAACGATTCAATCAAAGCGATACCCTGCTTATCCAGCGAGGTAAATGGTTCATCTAAAATCCATAATACATTATGCGTAATCAACAGTCGCGCTAACGATAAACGGCGTTTTTGCCCCGCAGATAAAGCCTGTACCAGCACCTCATCATAACCGTGCAGATGCACTTTTGTGAGCGCGTCGCTAATCGAATACTGTCCAGTAACGCCCAACGCTAAAGATACTTTTAGATTTTCCAGCACAGTGAGTTCTTTTTTAATACCGTCCAAATGCCCGATGTATGCCATATCGGCATAATAAGCACTGTCATTAATGGCTTCATCGCCCCAGCGTACTTCACCTGCATCAGGTTCACGAAAGCCACATAAAATGCGCAACAGCGAGGTTTTGCCGCTGCCGTTTTTGCCTTCCAGTAATAAAATCTGCCCAGCGTTTAATTGAAAATTCAACTCGGAAAATAATACCCTGTCATCACGAATGCAGCTCAACCCTGAGCCTTGTAATAGGTATGCCGTCATTATTTAACCGTTGATAAGCGTTGACGTACCGCTTCATACAGCAATACACCTGTGGCGACGGATAAATTCAAACTTTCCACTTGCCCTAACATCGGGATAAACATCAAGCTGTCGCATTGTTCTTTGGTTAAGCGTCTCATACCTCTGCCTTCCGCGCCGATGACGACGGCTAACGGCACGGTTAAATCAGTTTGATACACACTTTGGTCGGTTTCACCTGCCGCACCCATCACCCAGATGCCATTGTCTTTCAGCCAGCGCAAGGTACGAGCCAGATTAGTGACCATGTATACAGGCATGGTTTCCGCCGCGCCGCTTGCCACTTTACAAACAGTCGGCGTAATACCTGTGGCATTGTCTTTGGTAATAATCACGCCGTGTACGCCTGTGGCATCGGCGGTGCGTAAACACGCGCCCAGATTATGCGGATCTTGGACATTATCCAGCACCAGAAAAAAGGCGGTTTCGGTGAGATTTTCGACAGCGGTTTTTAAATCATGTTCAGTCAGTTCAGCAGGTAATTCGACTTCAATCACAATGCCTTGATGATTATGACTTTCAGCTAAACGGTCTAGTTTTTTACGGTCGGTTTTTTCGGCGATAATGCCTAAATCTTCTAATTCACCCAGTAATTCGGTCAGGCGTTTATCTTGTCGCCCTGCATCAACCCACGCTTGGGTGATTTTTTTGGGTGAATACGCTAATGCCGCTTGTACGGGATGGTGTCCAAATAATTTGCTTAGTTTCATTATGTGATAGTGAGAAAGTGAAATGCTGTTGCTACGCGGTGAAGTAACTTTTGTCGCGGTAACTGGCAAAAATAATACGCAATTGTACTATGAAACCGCCTTTAGCCAGTAGTTCATAAGGCAGGCTCAGCGGGTTTGGCAAATAGTTGTTAAAATGTCACTCACTATCGCTCAATATCAAGGGATTTATCATGCTCGATTTGTTAGACAAACGCCACACAGTAGCGGGACGCGGATTTAATCGCTGGTTGTTGCCGCCTGCCGCGTTGGCGATTCATTTATGTATCGGTATGGCGTATGGCTTTTCGGTGTTTTGGTTGCCGTTATCCAAGGCGATTGGGATTAAAGAAAGTATCCCTTGCGGTTCAGATGTGGGCTTTTTTGCCGAATTATTTATCACTACCTGCGATTGGAAAATTTCTACGTTAGGCTGGATGTACACGCTGTTTTTTGTGTTTTTAGGCTCATCAGCGGCGTTGTGGGGCGGTTGGCTGGAACACGTTGGCCCGCGTAAAGCAGGTGTGGTCAGTGCATTATGCTGGTGTGGCGGGATGTTATTGTCCGCCTTAGGCATTTACACGCATCAATTCTGGCTGATGTTATTGGGTTCGGGGGTGATTGGCGGTATCGGCTTGGGCTTGGGTTATATTTCCCCCGTATCAACGCTGATTAAATGGTTTCCTGATAAACGCGGTATGGCAACAGGGATGGCGATTATGGGCTTCGGCGGCGGGGCAATGATAGGTTCACCGTTAGCCGCGCTGTTAATGAAGCTATTTGCTACCGAAACCGATGTTGGGGTGATGCAAACCTTTATTGTGATGGCAGGGATTTATTTTGTCTTTATGATGGCAGGTGCGTTGGGTTATCGCATTCCTGCCACAGGTTGGCAACCTGAAGGCTGGACTCCACCCGCTAAACACATCAAGAACGACATGATTACCCCGCATCATGTTCATGTAAAAAACGTATTTAAAATCAAGCAATTCTGGTTATTATGGGGCGTGTTGTGCATGAATGTTAGCGCGGGTATCGGCGTGATTGGTATGTCCTCGCCGATGTTGCAGGAAGTCTTCGGCGGGCAGTTAATCGGCGTTGCGAAAACCTATAGCCAACTGGATAAAACCGAACTTGCCAGTATCGCCGCCATTGCCGCAGGGTTTACTGCGTTGCTGAGTTTGTTCAATATCGGCGGGCGATTTTTTTGGGCGACGTTATCCGATAAATTGGGACGGAAAACCACGTTTCTGGTGTTTTTTGTATTGGGCGCATTATTGTATATCAGTGTACCGACCAGCGCAATGACGGGTAATACACCGTTATTTGTTGCGGCATTGTGCATTATATTAAGTATATACGGCGGCGGTTTTGCCACTGTTCCTGCCTATCTGGCGGATTTATTCGGCACGCAAATGGTGGGTGCGATACACGGGCGTTTATTAACCGCGTGGGCAACCGCTGGCGTGTTAGGTCCCGTGATTGTCAATTATATGCGTGATTATCAACTGGGTTTAGGCATTGCGCGTGAGCAGGTTTATAACCAGACCATGATGATTTTAGCAGGGCTGTTGGGTATCGGCTTGGTGTGTAATTTACTGATTCGCCCTGTGGCTGATAAATGGTTTATGAATAGCGATGAATTAGCCGAAGAAAAACGTTTGGCTCAGGAACATGACCGCGAAGAAGCGGCAGGGGAGGCGATGGATGGTGATAGCCGTATACATCCTGCTGTGGTGTACTTGGCATGGACGCTGGTGGGAATGCCGTTAGCGTGGGGGATTTATAAAACGTTGATGAATGTGAGCAAGTTTTTTGTTTGAGTAAGCATGACTGCCAGTCTTGTAAAGGACTGGCAGTCATTCACTTAATTAATAGCGATAATGATCGGCTTTATAAGGGCCTTCAACAGGAACGTTGATATAAGCCGCTTGTTCTGCGGTTAATTGCGTCAGGTTGACACCGATTTGTGTTAAGTGTGAACGAGCCACTTTTTCGTCTAAAATTTTAGGCAAAATATAGACTTTATTTTCATAGTTAGCCGCATTTGCCCACAATTCCATCTGCGCTAATACTTGGTTGCAGAATGAGTTAGACATGACGAAACTAGGATGTCCTGTCGCACAACCTAAGTTCACTAAACGACCTTCCGCTAACACGATAATGCGTTTGCCGTCTGGGAAGATAACGTGATCGACTTGTGGTTTGATGTTTTCCCAAGTGTATTGACGCAAAGCCGCAATTTCAATTTCAGAATCAAAATGTCCGATGTTGCAGACAATCGCTTGGTCACGCATTGCCAACAAATGAGCGTGCGTGATGATGTGGTAGTTGCCTGTCGCAGTGACGAAGATATTGGCAACCGGAGCCGCTTCTTCCATAGTCACTACGCGGTAGCCTTCCATTGCCGCTTGTAATGCACAAATCGGGTCAATTTCAGTAATTAATACTGTTGCACCTAAACCGCGTAATGATTGCGCACAACCTTTACCGACATCGCCATAACCGCAAACGACAGCAATTTTACCTGCAATCATCACGTCAGTAGCGCGTTTGATACCATCAACTAAAGACTCGCGGCAACCGTAAAGGTTATCGAATTTAGATTTAGTGACTGAATCGTTGACGTTGAACGCAGGAACGACCAATGTGCCTTTAGCAACACGTTCGTACAAACGCAATACGCCAGTAGTGGTTTCTTCGGATAAGCCTTTAACATCTGCCATTAATTCAGGGAATTTATCGGACATCATGTTGGTTAAATCGCCGCCGTCGTCCAATATCATATTGGGTCTCCAGTCATCAGGCGCGATAATGGTTTGTTCGATACACCATTCAGCTTCTTCTTCAGTTTCACCTTTCCATGCGAATACTGGAATACCTGCCGCTGCGATGGCCGCCGCTGCGTGGTCTTGGGTAGAGAAAATGTTGCATGAAGACCAGCGCACGGTTGCACCGAGTGCAGTCAGGGTTTCAATCAGTACTGCTGTTTGAATGGTCATGTGCAGACAGCCGGCTATGCGTGCGTCTTTTAATGGTTGTGCGGCACCGAATTCAGCGCGTAATGCCATTAAACCCGGCATTTCGGTTTCGGCGATATTGATTTCTTTACGACCCCAGTCAGCTAGGGCAATATCGGCAACTTTATAATCAGTAAAACTCATGGATTTGTCTCTTTAAGAAAATGTGGAAGTTTGGGGATCTAGGTGAACCCCAGCGTGAACTTTAGTGTTTGTTATAGACATGAATTTTCCTCCCATCAGTAAGTGTACGAGCTATCAAGCCCAAAGTGAAAAGAGCGTTTGTTGGGGTGTGACTATTCGACAAGCTCATAGCTCACCCCAACTGACGATAGATGATTAAATACCAGCTGCCGCTTTTAATTCGTCAACTTTATCAGTTTTTTCCCAGCTAAAGCTCTCTTCAGTACGTCCAAAATGCCCATACGCGGCAGTTGGTAAGTAAATGGGTTTCAATAAATCCAATTGTGCAATTAAACCTTTAGGGCGCATATCAAATACGTCGCGTACGATTTGCTCTAAACGCTCTTCAGACAGTTTGCCTGTGCCGAATGTTTCCACGGTGATTGAAGTCGGTTCAGCAACACCAATCGCGTAAGACACTTGAATTTCACAACGTTCAGCGAGTTCTGCGGCAACGATATTTTTAGCGACATAACGCGCCATGTAGGCTGCTGAACGGTCAACTTTTGAGGGGTCTTTGCCTGAGAACGCGCCGCCACCGTGACGTGCCATACCGCCGTAAGTATCAACGATAATTTTACGACCTGTTAAACCGCAATCGCCTACTGGCCCGCCGATAACGAAGTTACCAGTTGGGTTGATGAAGTATTTAGTGTCTTTATGTAGCCATTCTTTCGGTAAAACGTGCAGGATGATGTCATCCATAACCGCTTCATGCAGAGCTTTAGCACTGATTTCTGGTGAATGTTGAGTAGACAAAACCACTGCATCAATAGCAACAGGTTTGTTATTTTCATAGCGGAACGTGATTTGGCTTTTTGCATCAGGACGTAACCAAGGCAAGGTTTTGTTTTTACGCACTTCCGCCTGACGTTGTACCAGCAAATGTGAGTAGGTGATTGGAGCTGGCATGAATACATCAGTTTCATTGCTGGCATAACCGAACATTAAGCCTTGATCGCCTGCACCTTGTTCGTGGTTTTCGCCTTCATCAACACCCATTGCAATATCAGCCGATTGTTTGCCGATTGCGTTTAATACTGCGCAACTGTTGCCATCAAAGCCAATGTCGCCGTTATCGTAACCGATATCACACACGACTTTACGCACAAGGGCTTCAAAATCAACCCATGCGTTAGTAGTAATTTCACCAGCTAACACGACCATGCCAGTTTTGACTAAAGTTTCACACGCAACGCGGGATTTAGGGTCTTGTGCTAACAGCGCATCAAGTACCGCATCAGAAATTTGATCGGCGACTTTGTCGGGATGTCCTTCTGATACTGATTCGGATGTAAAACTAAAATTATTGCTCACGTTCATGCCTCGCTATAAAAAATAAAATCTTGGATAAACAAAAGGCTGCATGGAGCAGCCTTGTGTATTTGGTGGTGGGCCCTGTAGGACTTGAACCTACGACCTGCCGATTATGAGTCGGACGCTCTAACCAACTGAGCTAAGGGCCCTCTTTACGTTACTCGCCATCCAAAAAGCATCTTAACTGTTCTGATCTGGATGGGTGTCTTAATTTTCTTAATGCCTTGGCTTCAATTTGACGAATGCGCTCACGGGTCACATCAAACTGTTTGCCTACTTCTTCCAAGGTATGGTCGGTATTCATGTTAATACCAAAACGCATACGCAGCACTTTCGCTTCTCTTGCCGTTAAACCTGCCAGTACATTTTGCGTTGATTCACGCAATCCTGCAATAGTTGCGGCTTCTACGGGAGACAATACTTTAGCATCTTCTATAAAATCGCCCAAATGCGAATCTTCATCATCGCCGATGGGGGTTTCCATAGAAATCGGTTCTTTGGCAATTTTTAATACTTTGCGTACTTTGTCTTCGGGCATTTCCATACGCTCTGACAGTTCTTCTGGCGTTGCTTCGCGCCCCATTTCCTGCAAAATCTGCCGTGAAATACGATTTAATTTATTAATCGTTTCAATCATGTGGACAGGAATACGGATCGTTCTTGCCTGATCAGCAATCGAACGGGTAATTGCTTGGCGTATCCACCATGTCGCATAAGTTGAAAACTTATAACCGCGACGGTATTCAAATTTATCAACGGCTTTCATTAAACCGATATTACCTTCCTGAATTAAATCCAAGAATTGCAAGCCACGGTTGGTATATTTTTTCGCAATTGAAATAACCAGCCTTAAGTTGGCTTCAATCATTTCTTTTTTAGCGCGGCGGGCTTTGGCTTCGCCGATAGACATACGGCGGTTAATATCTTTTAAACCGCTGATGGTCAAACCGTACTGTGCTTCTATGTCGGACAGTGTTTTTTGTGCTTTTCTTAAGTCTTTTTCGCGTGCTTTCAGGTTTTCTGAGTAATTATGCCCGCTCAGGTGTGAATCGAGCCATTCTGAGCTGGATTCATGTTCAGTAAAGCTGGCAATAAAGTCTTTACGCGCCATTTTTGCGTCTTTGACAAAAATATCTAAAATCAGTTTTTCTTGTTCACGCACGGTAGCAACACCGTTAGGAATAATCGCTGTTAATTTCTTTAAGTATTGTGGAGACCATTTGAACTCCATGAATAAATCAGCCAATACTTCAAAGGCTTGTTCGGTTTTATCGCTCACATAACCATGTTTTTTAACAGCAGAAGAGGCAACTTTGAGTTGTTTTCTGAGGGCTTCCACTTTTTCTTTGACTTCTTCGTGGTTAAGTCCTTTCAGTTCATCTTCTGCACCTGCTTCTTCAACAATGTCAGTTGCTGGAATAGCGGCAATATTTTCCGGTTCAGATAAATCAACAAAGCCTGATATTAAATCAGTCAGGCGCGTAGCTCCTTCTTCACCTGAAATAGAATCAAAGGCTTCTAAAAAGTCTTCAACCACCACGCATGATCTGGCAATGGCTTTCACTAATTGCTGTTGCCCTTCTTCAATACGTTTGGCGATTTTTAATTCGTCAGCACGAGTCAGTAGCTCAACTGAACCCATTTCCCTCATGTACATACGCACGGGGTCAGTTGTTCTGCCGAATTCACTGTCAACAGAGGCGAGGGCGGCAACTTCTTCTGCATCTTCGTCATCGGTAGTAACGGTGGCAGAATCAGTAATCAAGGAATCTTCATCGGGGGCAACTTCGTGAACCTGAATGCCCATTTCATTGATCATGCCAATGATGTCTTCAATTTGTTCAGGATCAACAATGTCACTGGGCAAGTGATCGTTCACCTCGGCATACGTCAGGTATCCCTGCATTTTGCCTTTGGCTATTAATTGTTTAAGCTGAGATTGTTGTTCTTGATTCATTATTTACTCACTGAGTGTTCTGCTCAGCCCGACTACACTGAGCGCGGAATTATACTACACAATTCATCTTTTTGCACTAGGATGACTATTCATTTAATGCTATTTCATTTAATTTGCCAATTTATTATGAAATCAATGCGTTACACCTGTATGACACTGTATTTTGGGTTAAAAATACAATCACTTTGCTTTGGATAAATTTTGCAGCTGTTCTTTTTCCTGAGGCGTTAAGCCTTCTGTTTCCAGTTTATCTAACAGTCTACGACGTTCAGCTTTAGTCAAAGTTTCAACTAATTTATCTAATGTGCCAGAAAAATCCGCGATTTCGCCACCTTCTGGAATTCCCAGTTGCAAATCACTGAGTAATCTTATAATTCGCTCATCTTCATGATCGCGGTAATATTCCAGTAAAATACCCGTATTAGTCGGTTTTTCGTCCAAAATCACCTGTAAAATACGTCTGAATGTTTCAATACCATCAAATTTTAAACCATCCCACACTATGTCTCGCTGCTCAAGGATGCTGATTAATTCGGGATGTTGAATTAATAAAGCCAGCGTCCGCCGTTGCAATGGCATTCTTCCGCTTGGTTCTGGTCTTTTCTGCGGCGTTGGTTTTGGGCTATGGGTAGTGGTAGTTGCCAAAACATCGAGTGCGCCAAATCCTGATAATTCTTTAAGCCGCGCAAACATCATTTCTTTAAACACGCTGTCTGGCAGTTTTTCCAGATAGGGTTTAGCCTGACTGACTAATTGCGCTCGCCCTTCGGTTTCGCTTAGGTTCAGCGCATTGGTAAAATGCCCGAAAAAGTAATCCGACAACGGTAATGCCGTTTGTATTTGTTCAGTAAAACCATTGAGTCCTCGTTCACGAATCAACGAATCAGGATCATGTTGTGGCGGCAACAGCATAATGCGGATTTGTCGCCCATCTTTCAAGCTGGAAAAAGCCGATTCCATCACCCGCCACGCGGCTGTCTGTCCCGCTTTATCGCCATCAAAGCAAAATACCAGCTCCGATGAAAACCGAAACAATAAATCCAAGTGGTCGCGTGATGTGGCTGTGCCTAACACCGCAACCGCATGATGAATGCCGAATTGCGCTAAGGCAATGACATCCATATAGCCTTCAACAATTAGAATACGCGGCGGTTTTGCACTCTTTTCCAATAATTCATATAAACCGTAAACTTCCTTGCCTTTGCTAAATAGTGCCGTTTCTGGCGAATTCAAGTATTTGGGCAAACTATCATCCAATACTCGTCCGCCGAAGCCGACAATTCGACCGCGTCTGTTTCTGATGGGAAACATTAACCGCCCGCGAAAACGACCGTAAGCCTCTCCGTGATCATTACTGCCCAGCAAGCCGCAGTCCATTAAGGCTTTGGAATCGAACTGTTCAAGTAGCGGTTTCCACTGTACAGGGGCGTAGCCCAGCATAAAATCACTTGCACAATCACCGCTGATACCACGCGCTTTTAAGTAATCGACGGCTTTTTTTCCTTCGCTGCTATTACGCAATTGCTGCACATAAAAAGTGGCGACTTGCTCCATTAGGGCGTACAGAGTGGTTAAGTCGTTTTTTTTCTGTGCGGGTTGTTGTGAATAAGTGGCTGTTTCTCTGGGTACATCCACACCGACAAACGCGGCTAAATCTTCAACGGCTTCAACAAAATCAAGGTGATTAAAATCCATCAGAAAACCGATGGCGTTGCCGCTCGCGCCGCAACCGAAGCAATGAAACATCTGCTTGTTGCGACTGACAGAAAAGCTGGGGGATTTTTCGGTGTGGAACGGGCAGCGGGCGACATAATTCGCGCCCGTTTTTTTGAGGGGAAGGTGCGAATCGATTAAATCGACTATATCAACTCGCACTAACAGTTCGTTAATGAATTCGCGTGGAATTCTACCCGGCACATTCATGCGGATAACAACAAACTATTCAGCTAACGCTGCCTTGATTTTATTACTGACCACAGACATATCGGCGCGACCTTGCATTTGTGTTTTTAACAATGCCATGACTTTCCCCATATCTTTAACGGATTGTGCGCCTGATTCGGCAACCGCCGCACTCACCATGGCATCGACTTCGGCATCAGTCAGGGCTTGCGGCAGAAAATCCTGAATCACTGTAATTTCAGCTTCTTCAATGGCTACCAGATCCATGCGATTGCCATCGGTAAATTGGCGGATTGATTCGCGGCGTTGTTTAAGCATTTTATCGAGCACCATAATGGTACGCTCGTTATCCAGCGTAATACGCTCATCGACTTCAACTTGTTTAACGGCAGCCAGCATTAAACGGATAACCGCTAATCTGGCTTTGTCGCCGCCTTTCATGGCGGCTTTCATCTCTTCCTTGAGTCGGTCTGTTAATAAATCAGTCATGATTACAGCGCGGGACGACCACGACGTAAGTTTTTCAACGCATAACGCTCACGCGCTAATTTTTTCAAATGACGTTTAACAGCCGCTGCGCCTTTGCGTTTGCGTTCTGAAGTCGGTTTTTCATAGAATTCACGACGACGGACTTCGGCTAAAACACCTGCTTTTTCACAAGCGCGTTTGAAGCGACGAATAGCAATATCAAAAGGTTCGTTTTCTTTAAGTTTCACTGACGGCATTATAATAATTCCAACTATGTTAATATTTAAGGGTGTTGAGTCTGCCCACTGGACAAACAGAACCGAGAATTATACCTTTACTTTATCAATATTCAAAAAATCAATGTACGTTTTAGGCATAGAAACCTCCTGTGACGAGACAGGTATCGCGATTTATCATTCCGAACACGGTTTGATTCATCATCTTTTATACAGTCAAATTGATATGCACAGCGAATATGGTGGCGTTGTTCCCGAACTTGCGTCCCGCGATCATATTCGTAAATGTATACCGTTAATTAAGCAATGTCTGCGGGAAAGTCAGCTCACCAGCGGCGATATAAACGGCATTGCCTACACCGCAGGGCCGGGCTTAATGGGCGCATTATTGGTCGGTGCGGCAACGGCGCGAAGTTTGGCATGGGCGTGGAATGTGCCTGCTATTGCGGTGCATCACATGGAAGGGCATTTGCTCGCCCCGATGCTGGAAGAAAATCCGCCCGCATTTCCGTTTGTAGCGTTGCTTATTTCGGGCGGACATACATTATTAGTGCAAGTGGACGGCATTGGACGCTATCAAGCATTAGGCGAGTCTTTGGATGATGCCGCAGGTGAAGCCTTTGATAAAACTGCAAAAATGCTGGGTTTGGGTTATCCGGGAGGTCCTAAATTATCCGCGCTTGCTGAACACGGTATTAATCGCTTTAAATTTCCCCGTCCAATGACTGACAGGCCAGGACTGGATTTTAGTTTCAGTGGTTTAAAAACCTTTACCATGAATACTATCAATGCCACTGAAAAAAACGAGCAGGATAAAGCCGATGTGGCGTTGGCTTTTCAAGACGCAGTTGCCGATACGCTGACCATTAAATGCCGTCGCGCCTTACAGCAAACTGGCCTAAAGAGTTTAATCGTTGCGGGCGGTGTCGCTGCTAATAAACAAATTCGCACCGCCTTAACGGAGATGGTAGCGAAAGAAAATGCACAGATTTATTACCCGCGCTTGCAGTTTTGTACCGACAACGGCGCGATGATTGCTTATGCGGGCTGTCAACGATTGATGGCAGGACAACAGGAGGGCTTAGGTATTGTTGCGCGTCCGCGTTGGGCAATGAGTGAGTTATCTGGCTGTTAGTTTTAAGAAATAATACATGAAGTTATACCGTTCATACTTGGACAAGCTTAGTCCGAACGGTATAACTTCATGGTAGTGAATACCACTGTTTAACAAAGTTTAAATGGCTATAGCCAGCATTAGCCTCTATAATGTTCGCTTAGTAGACAGTCATCCAAAGATACGAGACTTTTACTTTATAAGTCTTGCCTATCGTTCAGCACTTTTCAGAAATTCCTTTCGTTGTTTCCTTTTTGTGCATTGCGTGATTTGCAAGCAGATTTTTTTATTAATTTATTGAGGCAACAAAATGGCAACAGGTACTGTTAAATGGTTTAACGAGTCTAAAGGTTTCGGTTTTATTTCACCTAGCGACGGCAGTGCTGATGTATTCGTACATTTTTCTGCGATTGCCAGCACAGGTGGATACCGCACTTTGGCTGAAGGTCAAGCCGTTAAGTATGAAGTAGAAACAGGCCCTAAAGGCCCACAAGCATCCGATGTAGCCAGCGTTTAAGCGACTACTTTCTTACCCAATCCCGTTTATACAGCGGGGTTGTGGCATCACTGGTTTATCCAGTCAATCTATTCCCCCCTTATTTCAGGATATGTCTTTTGAAACGAATTTTTGTAGGAAACTTACCTAGCGAGGCGACTGAAGCCACTGTTCAAGCCTTATTTTCTCAATACGGCAAAGTCCGTTCCATTGAATTGGTCTCCGACATATTCAGCGGTCGGTGTCGAGGTTTTGGTTTTATCGGTATGGAAGGGCATGAAGCCCGCGCGGCTATTTCAGCACTGGATGGCAATTTATATTGCGGCAAACCGTTAAAAGTTAAATTTGAAGAACCCGCAGCCAAAGGCGGCAAACGCCGTTAAGTTGTGTCGGTAACCAATTTCATAGTCAACAGCCGTTGCTGTTGACTAACTTGCATATTATTAATCTATCGTTGTTACAAAGTATTTTTCTCGAAAATACAATGCCCCTAAACCCGCGTAATACTCACTGTCACCGTCCGCTAATTCATTCCACACCAGCACCATCGCAATACAGCGCGACAAGCCGATGACAATCAAGCCCACCATATACTCTGGATAATCGCGTAAAAACACGATAGCCAAGACAAACATTAATACGGGGCCGATAATCCAATTTTGTATCAAGGACAATAACAATACCTTGGTATTTTTAAAAATGCGCGGCAATTCCTCATAACGGACTTTTGCCAATGGCGGATACATCATTAAAATAAGCCCGATAGCAATCGGCACAGAGGTTGTGCCGACTTGAAACTGCGTTAGCCATTGCGTAAAGCTGGGTACAAAATAACCCAGCGCAACACCTGCCGCCATCGTGATAAAAATCCACAGTGTTAAAAAGCGTTCGACAAAACCCAAGCGTTTTTCAGTCTGCATAATCAGCTGACCTCTGCGCCGATTTTGTTGATTGCCTGACTCAGTTCAGCCGCAGGCATGGTTTCAAAGGGCAGGGCTAAGAGTGCCTGTACACGCCTTTTTAATAACTCGTAAGTGGCTTGAAACGCCGCAGTAATCTCTTCTTCAGTTCCTGTTGCGTGACCTGGGTCAGATACGCCCCAGTGTCCTCTAACGACACTGTTTAAATACACAGGGCAAACTTCACCCGCCGCTGAATCACACACGGTAATGGCAATATCAATACCCGCATCGGCAAATTCATTCCATGATTGACTGGTAAAACCTTCGGTGGCAATGCCATTGCGGTTTAATGTTGCCAGTGCGCCCGCATTTATTCTGCCCAGTGGATGACTGCCCGCTGAAAATGCGTGTAATCTATTACCTGCCAGATGATTAATTAATGCCTCGCCCAGTACACTGCGGCAAGAATTTCCCGTACATAAAATCAACACGTTTACCATAATTATCTCGTCATTTATCATTCAAAATGGTCAATTGTAATGGTCTAATATTACATTAATTTGACAGTTTAACGTGGTTCCTATGGTTTTTAATGCTTTTTTGCAACTCACTTAACGTCGTTAAACTTTAAAAATTGACCTTAGAAAGTGTGGAAATTACATTCCAACTTGACAAAAAATTCTCATCGTAGACACTACAGCAGTTTTCATAAATTAAGAGATGACCTTCTTTGAACGATATGCCCCTTAGTATGCTCTTTAGCATACTTGTACTGATGCTGGTTTTGTCCGCTTTTTTTTCTGGTTCAGAAACGGCTTTAATGACTTTAAACCGTTACCGCCTGCGACATTTAGTCAAACTGAAACATACGGGTGCGATAAAAGCGCACCGATTGTTACAGCGTCCAGACCGCTTATTGGGCTTGATTTTATTGGGCAATAATTTTGTTAATAATTTTGCTTCATCTATTGCTACGATTATTGCCATTAAACTCTATGCCAATGAAGAATCCAGTGTCGCCATAGCGGCGGCTATTCTGACCATCGTGATGCTGGTTTGTTCAGAAGTGACACCCAAAACGCTCGCGGCAATTAAACCTGAATTACTGGCTTTTCCTGCTGCATGGGTTTACACGCCGTTATTGAAGATTTTTTATCCTATCGTTTGGTTCGTTAATTTATTCGTTAATGTATTATTACGCTTAGTCGGTGTTGATGTTAAGAAAACCAACCCCGATTCCCAGCTTAGTAAAGATGAGCTGAAAAGCATCATTACCGAAGCGGAAAGCCTGATGCCAGCGCGGTATCAAAAAATGTTGCTTGGTATTCTGGATCTGGAATCGGCAACTGTTGAAGACATCATGACTCCTCGTAATGAGATTATCGGTATTGATTTAGAGCAGTCCCTTGAAGACATCATTACGCAAATCAAAACCAGTCCGCATACACAAATACCTGTGTATAAAAAAAATATCGACAGGGTTGTCGGTTTTTTACACCTGCGAAAAGTGCTGGTGCTGGTGAATCATGAAAGTTTTGATAAGCACACGCTGACAGGCTTGTTATCAAAACCTGTCTTTATTCCTGAAAGCACCCCCGTTCACAGTCAGATGCTGAGTTTTAAAAGCGAAAAAAGCCGCATCGGGTTAGTGGTTGATGAATACGGCGACGTGCAGGGCTTAGTTACGTTGGATGACTTGTTGCAGGAAATCGTCGGCGAATTACTCACCGAGGATACTACCGCTAGACGACAAAGTGATGGCAGTTATCTGGTAGATGCCAATATTACGGTACGCGAATTAAATCGGGTCACACAGTGGTCGCTACCAACGGAAGGCCCCAAGACACTGAATGGGCTGATTATCGAGTTTATGGAAACCATTCCCGAACCTGGCACAAGTATTAAACTGCACGATCATCCGCTGGAAATTTTAAAACGCGATGAAAATGCGGTTAAGCTGGTCAAATTTCTGCCTAGAAAATAATCATACTTTTTGAATATAAGGAAAAATACCAACTATAATTATCAGATGCTTTATCTATTTTAACCAATCGTTGTAATGGCAAAATTTACTGTTTATTTTAAAAATAACGTTATTCGTTCATATCTGTTTGAAGCTGAGAGAGTGCGTGTCGGGCGTGACGAAGCTAACGATTTAGTGATAGATAGCCTAGAAGTCGCCCCCGTTCACGCACTTATTGTGACGCGGGGTGATAGATGTATGATAAGACAGCTGAATGATGATTTTCCATTAATTATAAACGGAAAAAGCGTTAAAGAAGACAAGCTCCAGCACGGTGATATTATCACTGCGGGACACTATGATCTTGTTTACAATGCGGGTAACGCTGTGCAATCCACTAAAACAAACGCTAGTTACATCGCACACACCGCTAATTTCCAAGTCATAAGCGGTATAGGTATCGGCAAAATATTTCATTTGAATATGCGGATGACTATGATCGGTGAGCACGGTAGCGGTATAGTTGTCATTTCCAAGAGAAAAGAGGGATATTTCGCGTCTACTCTGGAAAGCACAGGCATCATCACCTTAAACAATCAGCCATTAGACGATAAAATTATCAAACTGGAGCATCATGATGTGTTGGTTGTTAATAATATGACGGTACAATTTTATTTGCATTAGTGCTTTAACCTGCACACTAGCATCCTTTATGCGCTTCGGTGGATTGAAAATAGCATTCCAATAGCTGTTGTTGCCCGCTTTTGATGCACCCACTACCTATTCTAAAAAATACTGACTACTGTAATGGGTTTATGTAAACTATTAACAGAATTTTTTATTAGCCACTGTTGGCTGACCTTAAAAATCAATGTGTTATGTATTACATAATAAGAATAACAAAAATAAGAGGGATAACCATCATGAATAAATCAACATTAGTCGCGTTGTTTTTTGTCACTTTTAATATCAATACCGCCTACGCCGTCATGGATCACAGTACACACGGCGGCAAAGGCGGCGGCGAGAGTGTCGCTTGTGAAAAACCACTGTTATCTAAATTTTCACCCGATAAATTAGCTTTGGTCGCACCAAATTCTGAATTTTCATTCAGAGCCTCCAATATTCAGCATCCTGAAAACATTACTGTCACGGTAAAAAATATTCCTGTGGACATTAATGCGGAATTTAAAGACCCTTATTACAACATAACCGCCAAACTGCCTGATTCGCTACGCAATACTGTGGCGCGAATCAACATTAAAGTCAGCGGAAAAAATGCCCATTGTGAAGCCGAAAATGGCTGGCTGGTAAAAATTGCTGAATAATCATTTGCTACCCGTTTATGCTTAGTTATCGACATTCGTTTCATGCGGGCAATTTTGCCGATGTGTTAAAACACGTCATTCTGGTACAACTGCTTGAGTATTTTGGTAAAAAAGACGCGCCATTTTGTTGTATTGATACCCATGCAGGTGCCGGTGAATATGCTCTCGACAGCGATTACGCACTAAAAAATAGTGAGTTTGCTACAGGTATCGGTAAATTATGGCAACGTCATGATTTACCCGATGCGGTTGCTCGTTATGTGCAGCTCATCAAGCAGGCTAATCATAGCGAGATGACTCGTTACCTTGGTTCACCATTGATTGCACAACAACTATTACGCAAGCAAGATCGCTTATTTTTGTATGAGTTGCACTCCACCGATGTTGATTTACTGACTACCGCTATTGGTAGAGACAAACAGGTCAAAGTATTTCATGCGGACGGCTTAAAAAATGCTGTAGGCTTATTACCGCCACAAGAACGCCGTGGGTTGGTATTGATTGATCCGAGTTATGAGCTAAAAACCGATTACACGGAGGTTGTTAATACCTTGATAGCCATGCACAAACGTTTTGCTACAGGAACTTACGCACTCTGGTATCCTGTGGTGGAACGCAGTCGTAATAAGGCATTAGAAAATGCCCTACAAACCAGCGGTATCAAAAATATACAGTTATTTGAACTGGGTATTGCCGCCGATACCGATGAACACGGCATGACGGCAAGCGGTCTGATTATCATTAATCCGCCGTGGACGCTGAGCGCGCAAATGCAAACGGTTTTACCTTGGCTGGTCGATGCGCTGGGTAATGACGGAGCGGCGTTTTATCGTATACACACCTTGGTTGAAGAATAATCAACGCAGGTAGAGACGCTGCACTGCACGTCTTCACACTTGGGATGCCGTAATAATGTTTCAATACACACGAGCTAGCAACCATGATACCGATTAGAGATACCGCGCCCTGTCATAACAAACCGCTGGTTACTTGGGGCTTGATTATCGTGTGCAGCAGCATTTTTATTGCCATGAAATCAATACCTTTCGAGCTGAGTTCTCGACTGATTAACCTGTATGGCATGATTCCGCTTCGCTATGCCAATCCACAATGGGGAGTGGATTCTGGGTTGCCGTTTGATTATTACCTCTCCTTCCTGAGCAATTTATTTTTACACGCTAATTGGGGACATTTAATTATCAATATGTGGTTTTTGTGGATTTTTGCCGACAATGTTGAAGACCGCATGGGACGCTTGCCATTTTTAGCGTTTTATCTGTTGTGCGGCGTGTTTGCCAGCGTTTTACAGTGGTATTTTGAACCCAGCCTTGATATTCCTGTTGTCGGCGCGTCGGGCGCAATCGCAGGCGTATTGGCGGCTTATTTCTTTCTCTATCCCTTTGAGCGCGTGATACTGTGGATGCCGCTGTTTTTTTTCTTGCCGATTGTCATTCATGTACCAGCCATTGCTTTTCTAGGCTTGTGGGTCATCATGCAATTACACGATGCTACCACCTCGATTGTGATGAAAAATACCATGGTTGATGTTGCGTGGTGGGCGCATTTAGGCGGATTCATTGCAGGTTCTATTTTGTATCGCTTATTTCTTAAAAAACAGACAATTGAATAAATTGACGTATTTTGATGCTGTTAAGGTATAATTTGCACCCTTAAAAACAGGTTTTTAATAAAAATAACCAGAATCAGTCGCTATAGACTGATCAAAAACTTCTTAAGTTATCAGGATTAAAAGTAATATGAAAAAAGTTAATGTTGGATTAGTAAGACTGCTTCAGTTTGTCGTTTTTGTGCTATTTACATTCATGGTAGTCGCGTATTTTGGTGCGATGGTTTTACTGCCACTGGATGCCATAGTATTACTCATAAAATTATTGGGAGTCTTTGGTCTGCACGGTTTTATTGGTGCATTGGTCGCTATTCCTGTCGTTGGTTATTTATGTCTGACAGTCTACAAAATGCCTGAACTTTGCAAACTGGTTATGGATACAGGATTTGAACTGGTCAAAACTGGAAAAGCAAAAGTTGAAGCGTTTAATGACATTGCCAACGCTCTGCCACAAGACTAAATCATCACATCAAGCTAACGTCTCACTTTAGCTCCGTAGATTGGGGTGAGGTACGAACCCCGTCTAGTTGTGGGGTTCGTCGTACTCGTCCCGCCGACCCCATAAATACCAACCCACTCTTTCCATGATGATTAAGGAATCGCTATGCGCGTCTTAATACTATCCATGATGCTGTTTTTTACTACAACTCTCTCTTTTGCAACGGAAAATAAAATGTCTGATACAAACCCAAAAGTTAAATTAACCACCTCATTAGGTGACATTGTTATTCAATTAAACAGTGAAAAAGCCCCGATTTCAGCGGCGAATTTTGTAACTTATGTTAATGAAGGTTTTTATAACGGTACAATTTTTCACCGTATCATCAAAGATTTTATGGCACAAGGCGGTGGTTTTGATACCAGCTTCGACCAAAAAGCCGTACACGCGCCTATCAAAAATGAAGCTGATAACGGCTTGAAAAATACTCGCGGTACATTGGCAATGGCACGCACCAATGTGCCAGATTCTGCGACTGCGCAATTTTTCATCAACTACAAAGATAATGCTTTTTTAAACCACACAGGCAAAAATGCCAGCGGCTGGGGTTATGCCGTATTTGGTGAAGTGATTGAAGGCATGGACGTAGTCGATAAAATGGCAACCCAAGCCACAGGCAACCGTGGCGGACATCAAGATGTACCTAAAACTGACATCGTGATTGAAAAAGCCGAAGTTTTGAAATAAATCTGTAGGTAATGTTTCCTCGTTCCCACGCGCCGCGTGGGAATGCAGTTTCAACGCGCCGCGTTGTAGACCGCAGCGCGGTCTGTATGAATTCCCACGCAGCGCGTGGGAACTAGGTAAAACCCTATGAATCACGAAACCCTGTTTATTTCCGACCTGCACCTGTCACTGGAAAAACCCGAAATCACCCGTCGTTTTTTGGATTTTCTAGCCCATCGTGCTACCAAATCCAAAGCCGTCTACATTCTGGGTGATTTATTCGACACATGGGTAGGGGATGATGACTTTATGCCGCCCAATAATAAAATACGGCAACAGCTTAAAAAATTAACCGATTCAGGCGTTAAGGTTTTTCTCCAGCAAGGCAATCGTGATTTTTTACTGGGCGAACGTTTTGCTCAAGACACAGGCGTGACCTTGCTGGATGACTATGCGGTGATTGATTTATACGGCACACCGACATTAATAACACACGGTGATTTATTGTGTACTGATGACCTGCCTTATCAAGCCTTCCGCGTTAAATCACACACGTCCGAATGGCAACAAAATGTACTATCAAAACCCCTGTTATTACGTCTGTTAGCTGCCCGTTGGTATCGCTTACGCAGTTACTTTCATAAGCGTAAAAAATCCAATGACATCATGGATGTCAATCAAGACACCGTTATCAGCGTCATGCAAAAATACAACACCTTGCGCCTTATTCATGGGCACACCCATCGCCCCGATTTACACCAGTTTGACATCGACGGACAAGCCGCTCAGCGTTTTGTACTTGCCGCATGGAGCAAAAATGCAGGTGAAATTTTGTGTTGGAACAAAGACGGGCATCAACTCGAAGTTATTTAGAAACAACAGGCTATAAGATTTCCCCTATTAAATGTTGACTTTTAAGTCAAAATCATTAAATCTAGGCACTTGGTGTGAAAAATTCCTAAATAGGGAGGAATTAAAAACTTCACCCCAAAAACTAATATTAGTCTAAAAACACAACCAGTATTTTGTCTCATCAAGATACTTAGGAGAATCATATATGATGAAAAAGCCTTTAAAAAGCTGGCTACTCGCTTCCAGCGTTGCCGCTTTACTCGTAGCACCCGCAATTTCAACTGCTAACCAAGGCGTTGAAACCTTAACTAAGAATCCAGCTAACTGGGCAACTTGGGGCGGCGACTATGCAGGCACTCGTTATAGCGAATTAAAAGAAATCAACGCGGATAACGTAAAAACTTTACAACCTGCTTGGTCTTTCTCAACAGGTGTATTGCGTGGTCATGAAGGTGGTCCATTAGTTATTGACGATGTTATTTACATTCACACACCATTTCCAAACAAAGTTTACGCATTAGATCAAAAAACCCAAGCGGTTATCTGGGAATTTGAACCTACTCAAGATGCAGACGTAACTATTCCTGTTATGTGCTGCGACACTGTCAACCGTGGTTTAGCTTACGGCGACGGCAAAATCTTTCTGCAACAATCTAACACTGTGTTAACTGCATTGGATGCAAAAACCGGTAAAAGAGTATGGAGCGTACAAAACGGTGATCCTAAATTAGGTATGACCAACACAAACGCGCCTTTAGTTGTTAAAGACAAAGTCTTGACCGGTATTTCAGGTGGTGAATTTGGTGTTCGTGGTTTCTTGGCCGCTTATGACATCAACACTGGCAAATTGGCGTGGAAAGGTTATAGCATCGGGCCCGATAAAGACACTTTAATCAATGCTGATAAAACTACTACTTGGGAAGACGGCAAAGTTGCTAAAGTTGGCGAAAACTCAAGCATCAAAACGTGGGAAGGCGACCAATGGAAAATTGGTGGCGGTACTACTTGGGGCTGGACAAGCTACGATCCTAAATTGAACTTGATTTACTACGGATCAGGCAATCCATCTACTTGGAATCCAACTCAACGTCCTGGTGATAACAAATTGTCTATGTCATTGTGGGCGCGTGATGCGGACTCAGGTGAAGTTAAATGGTTTTACCAAATGACTCCACATGATGAATGGGACTTTGACGGTATCAACGAAACTGTGTTAGTTGACCAAGAAGTGAAAGGCAAAATGCACAAAACTATCGTGCATTTCGACCGTAACGGTTTTGGCTACACCTTGGATCGTGAAACCGGCGAACTGCTGGTTGCTGAAAAATTCGACAAATCGGTT
>JAURYI010000046.1 GCA_030654015.1 Methylococcales bacterium
ACATCAACAAAGGCAAAGCACGCGGCAAAACCTCCTTCATCATCATCGTCGCCGAGGGTGAAAAAGCAGGTTTATCCTATCAAATCAAAGACACGCTACAGGCACAATACAATCTGGGCGTACACGTCTGCATTTTGGGACACATTCAACGCGGCGGCAGCCCAACTGCCATTGACCGTACTATCGCTTCAAAAATGGGCTACGCCGCCGTCCACGCACTATATGAAGGCAAGCACGCCCACGTTACCGCATTTAATAACGGTGAAGTTGAAATAGTGCCTTTAGAGCAATGTTTAGGCAAAAAAACCGACATCACCGAGGAGTCGCAGCTGGAATTAATTCGGGCGTTGGCGATTTAATATTTTTTAACTCACTTTTTAATGAATGACACCGTGCAGATTCAATTACATGGATGAGATTAAGAATATTTATATTAGGTCACCCTGTACACGACAAAAATTGTAACTCATTAAATTACAAAAATATTTGAGCTATTTAAATTTTTATCATGTACAGAATGTCACACTATACCAACGTAACCGTAAAAATTTTCACGCAAAGCTATTGAGCAAATTTAATCATCTGTTCAATAATGGTTGCCAGCGGCGCACTTTGATTTCGGGCGGCGGATTTAGCGGCAACTTGCCAAGTCTGTGGTAAAGGCTGGAGCTGTTGCCATGCACCAGTCGCTTGAGATTCATATTGGGTCTTAGCCCGCAGACCTTTGGCGGGTGTCCAGAGGAAGTCGGGGTGCTTGTTAGTATACCATTCGCCGCCAATGATTTTTTTATTCGCATCCAGTTCCAAATCGTAGTAGTAATCGACTTGACGAATCAAATCATTACTTGGGCTGTCCGTAGAATTATGGTTGGGGGTAGTTTCCACCACATACGAAACAGTCATGTAAATGCCAACAACGAATTTTGCTTGCGCACTCCGAAACTTAGTGAATTTGTCTTTGGTAAATGCTGCTTTGTCAACGGTTGCGTCTGCTAATGTGGGTTTGAAAACCATGAGCTGCGGGTTGAAATACCGATAGCTGTATTTATAAACAGGCTGATTCCACACTTCATAGTCAAACGTGACATCCAGCACCATACTACGGCTGGAAGCCCCGATTTGGTTGACGATGGCAAGATGCCATGCCGCAGGATTGGTGTCAAAGCATTGGCTGGACGTGAGTCGCCCTGTCACAGGGTCGGAGGTCGGTTTTTTGTCATTACAGCGACCGCCAATGAAACGAGTGGAGCTGGCACAGTTAGCCCATAACAATGAAGCGAGACCCTTAATGTCAGACGGGTAAAAAGTCAGGGAAACGTTGTTCGGTGTCTTGAGAATAACTGTCTTTTTGGGTCGCGCTAACATATAGGCGGCAGGTGCCCAGCCGTGACAAATACCCATCCATGTTTCGACCGTGCCGTTACTGTCAAAATAGTCTTTGCCTTCAGCCCACATACGTTGCGTGAGTGATCCGCTACTGTCGCCAATAAGAGCATCATATTTTTCCGAAGGCGACAGTTCGTTGATTCGAGCCGCATCATTACTGGCAAGAATACCCGCAGAGGGTTTGCCTTTAATGTAATCGACGTTTTTTTTCCAGTCTGTTGCGGCAGGAAATTTTGTGTCCGCATAGCGTGCGCCCAGAATGCCTTTGTAAATAGCCCAATAATCATCCGACCAAGGCGATTCAGTGAGCTTGGATTGCATAAGCCCCGCAGCTTCCATCGCATCCAATTTATTATGTTTGAGTGCATCGACAAGGTTTTCTGGTTTGTCGTTGGATGCAATAGCCGCCGAAAAATCGCTACCCGCAGGGCGTAAAATGTGCATCCGCTGGGTATCGCGTGCCGCGATATAGTCTTTGTTATCAATCGCGCTCTGCGAAAATAGTGTGCTACTGGCAACGGTTTTACCAGTGGCATCTGTTTTGGGTGGTTGCCGATTCATAACTGCTTTTGGATCTTGCTGAAAAGCGGCTAAATAATCATTGATTTTTTGTTCGTCGTTATGTGGCATGACAAGCTCCTTATTATTAGGATAGGGTCGTGTTATTCCACCCAGTTTCAACAGTCCAATAAACCGAGCGAATTTATAAATACTCTGTAATGCAGCCAAGGTCTCCTTAATTTCAGTTAATAAATTTAATATACAGCGGCTTAACCACCAATCTCTACTTCATAGTAGAGTGCTTGAGCCGCATCCTGTTGTACAGAACTGCTTAGTGCAAGGGGAATACCTTGGTCGCTACGCAACACACCGCCATTTGTTATGGCGTTCAAACGGTTTTCCAGTTCGCCTAAAGGCATTTGAACCCAACGTTTCTTGACAGCCATTTCGTGGTCAACTGGCACACACGCAACTTTCAGATTAGTCATCATTTCCAGCCCCTGTTCGCGCAACGTGGCATTGTGGCTGCCGTGATGTCCTGTTTTGTAAAACACGGTACGTTTTAACAAATCGGGGCCGGTCACTGTTTCGCCATTCACCGCCCAGCTCAAGTCTTGCCAAGATAGCCAATTGCCCACTTGAGCATCCGCTGCGAACAGCAGCACATCACGATTCGCTAGTTCCAATGCCAGCACTAAGCTGGTGTTGTTGGTGGCATTGTCAAGTTGCAATGCAAGACTGGAGGAAATATCTAGCCAATCCGAATCAATACGCCGCCATGCTTGGTCTGACGCTTCGGGCAAATCAGCATCAACCCCCCAATAGTGCTGTTGAAAAAACGGCATCTGCTGCGCTATCTCCTTAGGAATTTGCCAGACTGAATCAAACGGCGCAGCACGATTATCATCGGTCAATTCAGGGTTCAGCTGATTAAGAAAAACCGCTGCCAAACCGTATGTTTCCGGATGACGACTAGAGGGATTCGAGCGTTTAAGTGCCGCTTTGTCAGGCGGCGGCCCCAGTATATAGGCGCGTATACCCGTTCCCGCAAGCTCTTCTGGCGCATCCTTGGGACGACAATAACGGGGTGTTTTAACTAAGTGCCGCACAACTTCCAATGCCTCAGCGGTCGTACCATGACCGCTTGCACCGAAAAACTCCAACAGACTATCAACGAGAGAATCACCGCCGCCGTCTAGTCGCATTCTTGCAGAGGCAGACGTTAATGCCATACGCAACGCCCGACGCTCAGCCCGAATTTTCTGGGCGAGTTCGTCATCTGGATTCTCAGCCCAGCTCATCCACACCTTGTCGATTTTAAGCTGACTGAACAGCTCCTTCGCCTGCAAGAACCCCGACAGGTGATCCCAATGTTCGTGCGTCGCGAGTAGCAAATCAATATGACCATGGGTGGTTTTAATGATGTCATTAACGACATTTTGCATCTTGGTGGTTGCGTCCTGCGTTCCGATGATGACACCACAATCAATCATGATGTAAAACGGTTCGCCTTTATCACGCGGTAAAGTCACCAAGAAACAATCACCCAATCCTTGTCTATACATTCGAATTTTCACATTCGTCGATTTAGACGCTGAAGCGGCTGTCCGTAATGTAGATTTTGAAGTGGTCTTCACTTTGGTTTTCGTTGTTTTTTCAGTTGCCATCTCTATTCTCCTAAAAATCCCTGTGCATCATAGCGAACGGTTCTTTGCTCAAAGCTAATTTACTGAGATAGTTGACAGCCAGATTACGCTTCGTCAAGCGGCGTTGATAATCATCTTGCACATCCATACGCGCTTGATTTCCCACGCGTTTCCGTATGACATATCGAATGGTATGCAACTCTAAATCAATGATTAAGGTACAGCCGCCTCGGTATTGTTCACCACTCTCTGACGACCAACACTGGGTTATTTCAGTGACTAAATCCGTGCGTTGCTGACCATCGGAGCCAATCCGTCGTGCAGGACGAACTGAATGCACTTCAAACGGTTGCAGTTCGGCGATATTCGCAGGTAATTGATTCGGCTGGCGGTAAATCCCCAAGGCTTCGAGGTCTTCTTGCTTAACGCTATCTCCAGACATTAACCACGTCCAGACTTTCAAACAGTTTTCTTGTGAAATTTTGTCCGCTTGCTGACGTTGTAAACGCAAATCCCAATCCAGCCGTAGTTCTCCCAGAATAACTTGTAATTTCCCTTTCATATCGGACGATAACTCTGGTCTTTCCCAGCACAGACTATTGGTTGATAAGGTGCGCACATTGTCAGGATAAATGCCGCGACGGCGAAAACCTTGGATAATTGAAGCTCGGTAGCCCCACAGATCATCTGGCACTAAATCCAAATCAGCGGTAATTAATGCCCGCAGGTATTCACCAAAAAGTATATCCATCGGCGGACAGTAGTCGAGTGCGCGAATGCAGATATTCAAAAGATGTGCCGCAATTTTGCTGACCTCCTCAGCAAGCCGATTCACTAACTCATGGTTCATTAATCCATTAGGTAAAATACCTGTACCGCCTGTGGCTATGCGAATCAGGTCTTCACTGCGCCGACGGTAAATATCGAGGAAAGCGTCGAAGATGGCGGCAACCAATACCGCACCTCTATCATGCGCCTCCGTGGCATCCTGATAATCGGAACGCTGTGGCGTGGCAGGTATCCATTTTTCACCATCCGTATGACCGATAGCACTACGCAGCGCACCGTGTCCACCGATGCCTTGCCCGAATTGCTGTGCTAACTCGCTTAATAAATTGTGCTGGGTAAGGTCACCGCGCGTTCTAGCAAGCTGATCCTGTAATGCTTCGGGTACGCTGAAATGCTGAAACAACGCAACTATATCGGCAAATGCTTCGTGAAAAGCCAACACATCGTCGTTGCTGGGTTGGCTGAAATAAGGGTGCAAACCGTCCAGCAAAGCATGAGTTGTTTCATGCGCAATAATATCGTGGGACAAACAGCAAAATATAGTTCCGCCGGGAAGGTTATCGCCCGACTCCGTCGTTGATGCGGAGAAATAACCGAACAGTAACGCTTTTTTTTCAGGGCTGTAATACGAATTGGCTTCACGCAGGGCGTGCGGATAAATACGCAAGCGGCGAACAAACTGGCGATTGCTGGATGCGTTATCGTCCTGTGTCTGTTTGGTGAAGCGCGGAGCCCACAAAGCCACTCGCCCCAATGCGTGTTCAAAGTGCTGGATAGTCTTCATTGCAACCGCATAAACCATCTGCTGATGAAAGCGCGGATCTGATTCAGACGGCGTTAGCCCTGACATAGACAGAATGGACGGATGATTCAAGTCCACAGGCGCATAACAACAGCCCGTTGCAGGATCAACATCAACCACTTCAAGATATTCACCCACTGGCCCCGCACGCAGGTCATCTTCCCAGATAACATCCAATGTCGTCTGGTTCAGATGCAGAAGGTCTGGGTTATTCGCCAATAAAGGATCATAAGTAAACACGCGAAGTTTACGATATTGTGGCGAACGTAGTGGAGGCGTTATGGCTAATGTCAACCGTGCGACATCGCGTTGAGAAAGATGCGGTGGCACGAGGTCACACTGATGCGCTTGAGGAACTCTCGCCGCGTAGTCAGTCAAAAAAGACTTGAGCGCGCTAGAAATACCCTGCGCATTGCTTAGTAGTTCGATGATACGTTGGCGATCAGCAACCGACAATGCTTCCAGATTTTCTGGGTCAGGCAACAATTGCGCAATCTCGGTCGATTGTTGGGAAATCTGTAATGCCTCTAGTTCAAACATACGCTGACGGACATCAGGAGTTACCGCCATACCAAGCCCCGTAATGACACGGAGAAATGGAAAACTGGCAGAGTCACGCGGTTGTTGCACAAGACTGTTAGCGGTCGCAGGCTGCTGAGCAAGAGCGGAATTGGCTCTGAGTGTACCGCATCCCAAATACTGCTGCTGATTAGCGGGAGGAGCGAGTGCTGAATCGAACAAGGCTTTGCGAACTGCTTCAACGCGCATCCAGCCTTCAGGGTATCGCTCCCATTCAGTCTTGTACTTCTGAATCCATAACGCCGCAGCGGCGGCAAGCTGTGGTGTTGCGGCTGACGTGCCGCGACCATCGTGATCTACCAAAGCAGAACAGCCTATTCGCGCCCAAGGCGTATTAGGTGTAAATGCCGCCAGCGTAGTTGATAGCTTGCTCGCAGGGCCATAATTGCCTGCCATCATATTGAAAGGCAAATCCGTATAGGGGCGACCATTAGCCATAACACCGCACGCGGCGATGACGCGGTTGAAGCGTGCGGGATAAACGATGTGATGTGTGGGTAGATTGTTGATATTGTTGCCCGCTGCCGTCACCATGAACACGCCGATGTCATACAGTGCATTCACCGCCTCTGCCCATGCTTGTGAAGCAAGCCCGCCCATGCTCATAGTAATGACGTGGGCACGGCGCGTTGGATTTTGGAATAAGCCGTAAACATAATCGAGAGCGCGAGTAATCGAACTGTTTTTGAACAGCACTACCGAATTAGCGACACGAATCGGGATGACTTCTAGGAAAGGCGCGCCGCCTACATACACACCGCCAACGGCATTACCCGCCAGAATACTGAGTGTTCCGCAACCATGTCCAAGATTAGTCAAAACCCCGGAAGTCTGATCGCTGGCATCATTGGGTGTGTCCTCATCAACAAAATTCTTTTGAAGATCTCGCCGCCAAAATTGAGACAAGGTTTGATGAGCAGGGTCGTATCCTGTGTCTAAATGCGCGATTCGAACCTTATCGGCAGGATTACCAATAGCCGTGCGTGCCGCGTCCAATTCAGAATGCTGGTTGTCTCGAAACCAATTATCATCGGGTAACGTCGCAAGCGGCGGCGTGGCATCCTGAGGTGCCGCAGTCTGGCAATCCCGCGCTATTGCAAACGACTGCTTCGCAACTGTTCCGCTCAGCCATTGCTGCTCAAGATCAGGTTCAGCAAATTCCACTGCTTGCGAATCAGCAACACCAAAGCCCTGTTGAACTAAATGATGACACAAATCCCACGCGTTGACATCGCGACTCTGCTCGCCAGTTGACATGATGTACCACTGTGATGGCGGGGCAGCACCTAGGGCAACAGTTGCACGCGGGATATGTTCAAACAGCGGCTGAAAAGTGGCAGTAACGTCCTGTTGTGTTTTGCCGAATTTAAAACTCACTGCTTGTTCTGGCGCAGTGTGCATTTTAACGAGAAGACGTGGTGTACGAGTAATAGCGAACATGGTTGTTTTTCCCATCATCAACGAGCATTAATCCAAGCAGTATTTCAGACCTTGTCTGGCTCTGCACTTAACAACGCTATCTAATAAATCATGGTTATATTGCTTTATATCTTACAAATCGCACGAAAATTAATATCTATGGAAAAGCGGGCGCATTTTTCGGTATAGCTAACCACTGTTCGCACTGAGCTTATCGAAGTGTGAATGTGGTTCGACAAGCTCACCTTATTGTGCGTTAGCTCTATAAGAATGCTCATTGATACCGTAATTAATGAATCCTAATTAGCAACATAATTTCTAAACTGCGTAGTTATTAGCTTTTGATTAGCGATAGCTACAAAGACTAGACCTTGAAAATAGAAAATGCAATGACTAAAAATAGAGTATTAAAGGGTATAAAATGGATATAAGAAATACCCATTAAAGTCATTGCGACTGCGAGTAAAACGTTAAGACTGTGGTTAAATTCGTAGTGATGATGGATGATTTATCTCATGATACAGCCAACCGCCAATAAAATAATAGGCGAAACTGGGGAGACACGAATTACAAAATGGCGTACTCAAAAGGTTTCCGACAAAAATTTTTATTGCTAAGAGAAGAGCGAGGTCTCAGTTTATTAGAAACCTCATTGTTGTTTGGTGTGGGCGTAGCGAACAGGATTTACACACCGCCATTGCCTTGGGTTTAGTGGAAGTCATCTAAAGCCGCTTTGTAAAGTATGGGCAAACAATTGGGCGGTGAGGGTTTTAGCCTATTGGGAAACCTTAAGCCTAGCCACTCCAAAGCATTCAGATGTTTAAAACCTGAATGGGCTAATTCGGAATCCAAACCTTGGTTTGTCCACCAACCCAACCTACACTAATTATTTATAGTATTAACGATTTAACCATTCAAAAATTAGGGCTACACTAGCAATAATTACTTATTCTTTCATCTCAGAGGTCGTCTTATGCACAAGCAGCAAACACTTACCATTGATGGCAACCAAGCGGCGGCGAGTATCGCGCATAAACTTAATGAAGTTATTGCCATTTATCCGATTACGCCGTCATCCAATATGGGCGAATGGGCGGATGAATGGTCGGCGAAAGGGCAAACGAATTTGTGGGGAACGGTGCCGCAAGTGATTGAAATGCAGAGTGAGGCGGGCGTAGCGGGTGCGATTCATGGCGCGTTACAAGCGGGTTCACTGGCAACCACGTTTACCGCTTCGCAAGGTTTATTGTTGATGTTGCCCAATATGTACAAAATTGCGGGCGAATTATCGCCTGCGGTATTTCATATTGCGGCGCGTTCTTTGGCGTGTCAGGGCTTGTCAATTTTCGGCGATCACAGTGATGTGATGTCGGCGCGTATGACAGGCTTTGCCATGTTGTGTTCCAACTCGCCACAAGAAGCAATGGATTTCGCGCTGATTGCTCATGCGGCAACTTTAGAAAGTCGCGTGCCGTTTATGCACTTTTTCGATGGTTTTAGAACCTCGCATGAAGTGGCGAAAATTGTCGATATTAGTGATGACGTGATACGCGCCATGATTAATGAAGATTGGGTAGCGGCACACCGTAACCGTGCGCTAACGCCTGATAATCCTGTATTGCGCGGCACAGCACAAAATCCAGACGTGTATTTTCAAGCGCGAGAAACGGTGAATTCGTTTTATAACGCCTTGCCTGACATTGTGCAGAATACTATGAATCGCTTTGCTGAACTGACAGGGCGGCAATATCGTTTATTCGATTATCGCGGCGCGGCGGATGCTGAACGTGTGATTGTTATCATGGGTTCAGGCGCGGAAACGGTGACGGAAACGCTGAATTATTTGAATGCGCACGGTGAAAAAGTCGGCGTGTTAATCGTGCGTTTATATCGTCCATTGGATGCTGCCGCGTTGTTAGCCGCGCTACCTGCCTCGGTACAAAAAATTGCCGTGTTGGATAGAACCAAAGAAGTGGGCGCAGACGGCGAGCCGTTATATAAAGATGTATTAGGCGCGATTGCCCAAGATTTCATCAGTGGCGGCGCGAAGTTTCCGACGCTACCAAAAATAGTCGGCGGGCGTTATGGCTTGTCGTCTAAAGAGTTCACGCCCGCGATGATTAAAGCGGTTTACGATGAACTGAAAAAAGACGCGCCGAAAAATGGCTTCACCATCGGTATTCATGATGACGTTACCCATACCAGTTTAGAGTGGGATGCCAGTTTTCGCACGGGTGCAAATAGCGATACCATTCAAGCCATGTTCTACGGTTTGGGCAGTGACGGCACGGTGGGCGCGAATAAAAACACTATCAAAATTATCGGCGAAGATACCGATTTACACGCGCAAGGGTATTTTGTCTATGACTCGAAAAAGTCGGGCGCGGTTACGGTGTCACATTTACGCTTTGGTGCGAAGCCAATACAGTCCAGTTATTTAATCGGCGATAACGATGCCAATTTTATCGGCTGTCATCAAACTATATTCCTGCATCGTTATAATATGCTGGATAACGCGGCGGATAATTCGGTATTTTTATTGAATTCACAAGAACCTATCGAGACTATTTGGGATTCTTTACCTGCCAAAATGCAGGCCCAAATTCTGGCAAAAAATATTCGTTTTTATGTGATTGATGGTTACGCAGTTGCGGAAAAAACGGGCATGGGTAAGCGTATTAATACCATTATGCAGACTTGCTTTTTTGCCATTTCAGGTGTGTTGCCACAAGACGAAGCCATTGCCGCGATTAAACACGCGGTAGAAAAAACTTATGGCAAAAAAGGTCAACGCATTGTTGAATTGAATTTCCAAGCGATTGATGAAACGCTGGCAAGTTTGCATTCAGTTACCGTACCGACACAGGTTAGCAGTGGCTTTGATATTGTCTCGGTAATAAAAGATTCCGCGCCTGAATTTGTCAAACGAGTCACGGGTGAAATTATTGCAGGACGTGGGGATTTACTGCCTGTGAGTGCTATGCCAATCGACGGCACATTCCCAGTCGGCACAGCGGCGTTTGAAAAACGTAATTTAGCGTTGGAAATTCCTGTGTGGGAAACTGATTTATGCACGCAATGCGGTAAGTGCGCGATGGTGTGTCCTCATGCCTCGATTCGTAGCAAAATCTATCCGACTGAATTATTAAGCGACACGCCTGAGACTTTCAAATCCATGCCGATGTTGGGTAAAGATTTTCCTGCGGGGCTATCGATGACTTATCAAGTCGCGCCTGAAGACTGCACAGGCTGTACGTTGTGCGTGGATATTTGCCCAATTCGGGATAAATCTAACGCAAGCCGTAAAGCTTTAAACATGAGTCCACAACCAGCATTAGTGGAACAAGAACGCGAAAACTGGGATTTCTTTTTAAGCATTCCTGAATACGATAGAACGCTGTTAAAAACCAATACGCTGAAAGGCGCGATGGTATTGCAACCGCTGTTTGAATTTTCGGGCGCGTGTGTCGGTTGTGGCGAAACGCCGTATTTAAAACTGGCTTCACAATTGTTTGGTGACAGAATGGTGATTGCTAACGCCACGGGTTGTTCATCGATTTATGGCGGCAATTTACCGACGACACCGTGGACTAAAAATGCCGAAGGTCGTGGCCCTGCGTGGAATAACTCGCTGTTTGAAGACAATGCGGAATTTGGTTTGGGAATGCGGGTGTCGATTGATAAACACGCTGAACAGGCGCGGGAATTTTTGTCATCCTTACGCGAACAGCTTAATGGTGAATTGGTGGATGCTATTTTAAACGCCGACCAATCTAATGAAGCGGGTATATATGAACAACGTGAACGCGTTGCTGAACTCAAACAACAGCTAAGCAAGCTAGACACCCCAGCGGCAAAAAGCTTAGCGCAACTCGCTGACAATCTATGTAAAAAAAGCGTGTGGATTATCGGCGGTGATGGCTGGGCGTATGACATTGGCTTTGGTGGTGTTGACCATGTGTTAGCCAGTGGTCGCAATGTCAATATTTTGGTATTAGATACCGAAGTGTATTCCAACACAGGCGGACAAACGTCAAAATCCACGCCGCTTGGAGCTGTCGCTAAATTCTCAGCAGGCGGTAAAGCTACAGCGAAAAAAGACCTCGCACTATTAGCAATGGATTACGCCAATGTCTATGTCGCTCACGTCGCGTATGCGGGTAAAGATACGCAAACCCTGAATGCGTTTTTAGAAGCCGAAGCCCACGATGGCCCGTCGATTATTATTGCCTACTCGCCTTGTATTGCGCACGGTGTCGATATGTCCAACAACCACCGCCAACAAAATCTAGCGGTAAAAAGTGGACATTGGCCGTTATTCCGTTTCAATCCTGAAAAAATCAAATTGGGCAAAAACCCCATGCAGTTGGATTCGGCTGAACCCTCAATTCCGTACCGCGATTTTGTCAAAACCGAAACCCGTTTCAGTATGCTCTGGCAAAGCCATCCTGAAGACGCTGAACGCTTTTTAGCGCAAGCACAACAAGATGTAAAAAATCGCTATCACTATTACAAACAACTGTCAGAACTGGACTGGAATGAAACCACCAGCGTCTCGGCAATCAAAGCGCAAGTAAAAACTGACGGCGCAAAGGAGCAAAACAATGGTTGATTTAACAACAACGTATCTGGGTTTAAAACTGGCGCACCCGCTCGTGCCGTCTTCCTCACCGTTTAGCAAAGATGCCGACAGTGCCAAACGACTGGAAGACGCGGGTGCGTCTGCTATTGTCATGCACTCGTTATTTGAAGAAAAAATCGAATCCGAAGCCCAACAAATGGATCGCTTCTTTTATCAACAAGGACTCGGCACAGGTGAATTGGATTCGTTTCATCCTGTTCCCGCCAACATTAAATCCTATCAAGAGCAGTATTTAGAAAATCTACAAGCCGTTAAATCGGCGTTATCTATTCCAGTGATTGCCAGCTTAAACGGTTCATCGTTAAGCGGTTGGATAGATTACAGCACGCATATACAACAAGCGGGCGCGGATGCACTGGAATTAAACAGCTACCATCTTGCCGCGAATATCAATGACAGTAGTGAAACCGTGGAAAACCAATATGTGGAAATTTTACAAGCCATAAAAAGCCACGTTAGTATTCCAATTACCATGAAAATATCGCCACAATTTAGCTCACCGATTCATTTTATTAAACGCTTAGAAAATGCGGGTGCAGACGGTGTGGCGATTTTTAATCGTTTTTATCAGCCTGACATCGATTTAGAAACGCTTGATGTGATTCCAAAACTTGAATTATCCACAGCGCAAGAAGCCTTATTACGCGTGCGTTGGACGGCTTTGCTTTATGGGCGCGTCAATCTATCTTTAGCCGTCACAGGTGGTTTTCATCAAACGCCTGATGTTATCAAAGCCTTGTTAGCAGGCGCAGATGTAGTGCATTTATGCAGTGTGTTATTGAAAGAAGGCACGGGACGACTCACGCAAATATGCAATGAATTGGAGCAATGGCTGATTGCGCGTGAATATGAATCTATACAACAACTTAAAGGCAGTGTCAGCCAGCAACACGCGATTGATCCGACGGCGTATGAACGGGCTAATTATGTGCAGGTGTTAGATAGTTACAGCAGTCCAAAGGGCGTATTGCGGTAATTACAGAAGTTTTTAGGCGGTGAATAGTAGGGGCGGATTAATCCGCCCCTACTGTTTTCTAGGCTACTCGTTTGTCCGTTGACAGCAAGGCTATTTCTGCATTGCTTTAATATTATCCTGCACCAATTTTAAATTCTGTTGAGCTTGCTGGTTCAGTTTATCTTCAGCTAGTTTTTCGGCAATCGGTAAGGCTTTATTAAAAAAACCTAGGGCTAGCTGGTTTTGTTTTAAGTGTTTATGGAATAATCCTAATTTTCCATAACTTGCAAACAAATCCTGTTGTGCCAGACTGTTTTGTGGGTTTTGCTTATCTGTAGTTTCTTGATTTCATAATCGCAATTTCTTGCACTTATCCGTCATTTTCATCTCAGATTAACTGATTCTATAAATTTAGTTTTTCTCACATTAATTGCACCTGACTTTTAGTCTGCTCACATTAAGTGATTTTATCGGGTGAAATTTCCCACATTATTTGATTCTATCTTATGCCAAAAAACGGGAGGTTTGGTCGGTCTTGCTTTATAAAATCCCTAGTTTATGAATCTCTTTATTGAACTCATCTGCCCTGACCGCTGGCAATTGCCCATTGAAATACGCCCTGATTTCACTTTTCCGGGCATTCAAATGTTCGCATAAAGCCGTTTGTTGTAGCCCAGCCGAGCTAATTTAGGTTTCAGGGTATTTAAATCTGGCGATAACACGGCTTCTATAATCTCGACATCGACGGGTTTTGTCCCTGTGGTGGCTCCCTTTATTAAAGCGAGCGTCAGGTAATGGCAAATTTGTAACGGGGTAATTAATCGTTCTGCTAATAGATTAATGGCATCCGGTGTGATGATGTCATGAATTGGCGTTTTGGGCTTGCTGCACTGCTCCAATACCCATTCGATATACCGCTGTTTCTGTTGTCCCCAACTGTCCAGGCTAAACAATTTGGCCCGGGCACCGATTTCTTCCATTGCCGGCCTGTTGAGGTCATTACCCAGTTTCGGGTGACCCACCATGATAATGGTCAATGTACCTTTGGCATCCTCAATCGTTTCTATCAATTGTTTTAAGCCAATTAACGTCCGCCAATGGAGATGGTGGGCACCATCTATAAAAAAGGCGATCGGTTTGTTAATTTTACGGATCAATTCCTGAAGTTTCCTTTCCCTGATTTCAGCTTGGGTTGGCACCTTGAATTCTTTTGCCGTCGGCAAGTCGGCAAACAACGCGGCATATAAGGTGTTGATATTGACGCGGGGTTTATCGGTTGCCAACGATTTGACAATGATCACCTGGTTCTTCTTTTTCAGGCTATTCTGGAAATGCCTAATAATGGTCGTCTTACCGACTCCGACAATGCCGGTCAGGGCGATTATTCCCCCTGACAAGACCGCGATTTCAAGACTGGCCAATACGCCTTTAAACGCTTCCGTCTCAAAGTAATCTGTTTTATCGAAGTCTTTCACTAAGCCATAGTATTGCATCATTTCACCATACATTAGTCACCTCCCGAGTGCTCAACCGAGCTTAAAGTAAAATACGCGCGAACTTTTTCCAGTATTGTTTTCTTATCCAGCGATTCATCGAGGATAGTATTGATGGTTGCCATTTGCAGATCGCTCAATCGGGACAACGGTTTGCCCAGATAGTCGGCAATGGCGGTTTTCGCATCCAGCTTGTTTTTAAACGTAGCGGTTTGCAGGAAAGGGTTATCATCAAACGGGGTGGAATTCGGTTTTTTCAGGTGCAGTATATTGGCTTGGGTCAACAGGGTTTGATCACTGCTTTTGCTGCCGGATAATGCGGAACGCGGCAGGCTGATGGCTTTAGCCAGTTGCCCAATCCGATCCGCTTTGATTTCAACACGGCTCTTTTTATGCTTACGGAACTTGCCGAAGGGGATGAGCCCTTCTTCAGGATAAAATGGTCCGTGTTTTTCGTTCTTGAATTCGACAAATAATTCGTTATCGAACAGTCCCCAGAGCAGCGTGACTTCTTGCCCTGCCATCTCATGGCTCAATTGATAGCGGATACCGTCAATACTGACA
>JAURYI010000049.1 GCA_030654015.1 Methylococcales bacterium
GCTGAGGTACGAAGCGCATCGTTCGAATTGATACGAATGATGCACATCCTATCGTCGGCATATCTTATTACACAGCATAAAAATAAAACAAAAACCGCCATAATGGGGTAATAATGATAACCAAAGACGATTTAAAACAAGAAATTGAACAACTCGATGAGGGTTACTTAGAATTAGTATTTAAGTTATTACAACAATTCCCGCATCAACAAAAAACCAAGCCAATAATAGACCCATTAAATTATTCTCGACCTATTGATTATGAGGTGGATGATAATAACGAGCAGGCATTTACTGATGTTGAAGATGCCGCTAGTTATGGAAAACAATTAAGACACTCCAGTTGGCAAAGAAAAAATAACGATGTCTGAGTATTTGCTTTGTGATACCTGCGTCATTATTGATTTTATGAGCGGACGTAGCCAAGTATTAAACGATTTACTGCATAATAAAACCACATTGTTTATTAATTCGATTATTGAAATGGAATTATTACAAGGCGCACGCGATAAAAAGGAATTGTGTGTTATTGAGAAAAAACTGCATTCATTTCGACTGTTGACTATGCAGCAAGATATTTTTGATTTAGCAACTGGTTATGTACGCAATTACCGTTTATCACATAATGTAGCCTTACCCGATGCAATTATTGGTGCGACAGCTATTTATTATCAAATGCCGCTATTTACTTATAACCGTAAAGATTTTAAATTTTTACCTGATATTCAATTAGCCATATATTAGGTGACCAAACCGCTTTATCGTGGGCCAATAAAAGATACGCAAAAACACTTGCCCACCCTACATTTATTTCCCCTCTCATTTAAAAAGGAAAATCATGCCCGTTGATATTTTACTTGCCATAATTGTGGTATCAGTTATTCAATCCATTTTTGGAGTTGGGATTTTATTATTCGGGACACCGATATTACTGTTATTGGGTTATGAATTTGTTGAAGCATTGGGCGTGTTGTTGCCTGTGTCTATTGCGGTGAATGCCTTGCAGTTTGTCAGGCATTATGACGACCTTGATACCCGTTTTTATAAAAACATTTTGCTTTACACCGTGCCGATGGTGGTGGTGTTTTTGTGGCTGGTGACCTCGGTCAAAATGAATGTTGGTTTTGTGATTGGCGGTGTGCTGATTTTTGTGGCATTAAAAAGTTTTTTACCAATTATCGAACGATTGCTTAAGTCGATAGTGGTTCATGAGCGGATGTATTTGCTGGTTATGGGCGTGGTGCATGGCATGAGTAATTTAGGCGGCTCGATGCTGACTATTATCATTTACGCGAAAAAGTACACCAAAGATAAAACCCGCGTCACGGCGGCGGCTAGTTATGCGACGGTGGCAACCTGTCAGTTAATCACCTTGTTATTGCTGGGTACACAATTCACGGTCGCTTTCGCCGATAAAGTGACGTTTGTACAAGTGGGCATTATTCTATTTTTAGTGACCGAAGAACTGGTATATAAAAACATTGATAATGAAAAATACAGCAAGCTATTTGCCGTATTCTTATTTATATCCGGTATCTTACTGATTTTAAAATCGTTATAACATGAGAATTTTAGGCATAGACCCTGGTTCACGACTCACAGGTTATGGCATTATCGAAGAAGCAGGGCGCGGTTTTAACTATATCGCCAGCGGCAGTATTCGTATTGAAGCCGATTATTTTCCTGATAGATTGAAACAAATTTTTGATGGTATCGTACAAATTGTAGAAATGTATCACCCCGAACAAATGGCAATCGAACAAGTATTCATGCACAAAAATGCCGATTCCGCACTTAAACTGGGGCAAGCACGCGGCGCGGCAATTTGCGCAGTACAAACCAAAGGCTTGCCAGTATTTGAATACGCGGCGCGACAAGTCAAGCAAGCGGTAGTCGGCAAAGGCAGTGCTGATAAACTGCAAGTCCAACACATGGTAAAAATTTTGTTAAGCATTCAAGGTCAATTACAAATAGATGCCAGTGATGCCTTGGGCATTGCGATTTGCCATACTCATTATCAAAAAACGGCATTACGTTTGCAGACTGGATTAACACGATGATTAGTTTTTTACGCGGTAAATTAGTGGTTAAAGCCCCGCCGTTATTGGTGCTGGATGTGAACGGGGTCGGTTATGAAATTGAAGCCCCGATGACCACTTTTTATGAATTGCCCGCGCTGGGCGTGGAAATCACCCTACACACCCATTTAGTGATACGCGAAGACGCGCACAGCTTATTTGGCTTTGCTACCGAAACCGACCGCACGATGTTCAGAACGCTGATTAAAGTCAACGGTGTCGGCCCTAAACTGGCATTGACCATTTTATCAGGGCAGAGCGCGGAACAATTTCACCAGTGCATTCATGATAATGACATTCAAGCCTTAATGCGCTTACCTGGTGTTGGTAAAAAAACCGCTGAACGCTTAGTGATTGAAATGCGCGATAGATTACCCAATTTAGGCGAGTCTGCCACGCTCATGCCCCTTGTTGGGAATGCCAAACAAGAGGCGGTCAGTGCCTTATGTTCTTTGGGTTATAAACCGCTGGATGCCACGAAAATGGTGCAGGGCATTCATTCAGAAGGCAAAAGTTGTGAAGATATTATTCGCTTAGCATTACAAGGTGCGGTTCGATGATAGAAAGCGATAGACTGATAACCGCACGCAGTCACAGCGACGAAGAACGCCAAGACCGCGCCATTCGCCCCAAACGCTTGGCGGATTATGTCGGGCAAGTAGAATTGCGTACCCAAATGGAAATTTTCATTCAAGCGGCAGTGGCGCGACAAGAAGCCTTGGATCACGTCCTGATTTTTGGCCCACCGGGTTTGGGCAAAACCACGCTCGCCAATATTATCGCCGCCGAAATGGGCGTAGCGATACGGCAAACCTCAGGGCCCGTGTTAGAAAAAGCGGGTGATTTAGCCGCCTTGCTGACTAATCTGGAAGCCCACGACGTATTATTTATTGATGAAATTCACCGTCTCAGTCCTGCGGTAGAAGAAATTTTATACCCCGCAATGGAAGATTATCAGCTGGATTTAATGATAGGCGAAGGCCCTGCGGCGCGTTCCATCAAACTGGATTTACCGCCGTTTACCTTAGTCGGTGCGACCACCCGCGCAGGCTTATTGACTTCACCGTTACGCGACCGTTTCGGTATCGTACAACGCTTAGAATTTTATACAGTGGAAGAACTCGCCAGTATCGTACTGCGTTCTGCCAGAGTATTAGGGATTGAAATGGCAGACAACGGCGCGTTTGAAATTGCCCGCCGTTCACGCGGTACGCCCAGAATCGTCAACCGCTTACTGCGCCGTGTGCGTGATTATGCGCAAGTCAAAGGCGACGGCACAGTAACGGAAGAAATCGCTATCGCCGCACTCAATATGCTGAAAGTCGATAGCAACGGCTTCGATGCCCTAGACCGCAAATTATTGATGGCAATGATAGATAATTTTGCAGGCGGCCCCGTCGGATTGGATACTCTCGCAGCGGCAATCAGCGAAGAACGCGGCACGATTGAAGACGTGTTAGAACCGTATCTATTACAACAAGGTTTTATCATGCGCACCCCGCGTGGGCGCGTAGTGACACAAAACGCGTATTTGCATTTTGGCTTGCCCGTGCCTAAACAATTGGGCGTGTCGGTGGATTTGTTTGAATAAATAGCACTACTTAATTAAACCAAAATTACAAAAGTGGAAAAAATATTTAATGACAACACCAAATAAACATATTGAAGAATTTTTAGATTATTACTACAACTTTGAAAAACCTCCTGAATATGCAGTATTGCTTAAAGGCAATTGGGGCGTAGGAAAAACGTGGTTTATTACAAAGACACTCGAAACATTTAAGCAAGATGGCGGTAAATATCTGTATGTTAGTTTATATGGAATTAATAGCTATGAAGAAATTGAGGGAGAATTTTTTAAACAATTGCATCCACTATTATCATCAAAAAGTATGACTTTAGCAGGAAAAATTGCTAAAGGTCTTCTAAAAACTACTATTCATATAGATATAGACCAAGACAAAAGACCAGAAGGAAATGTTTCATCACAAATACCAGATATTAATTTGCCTGAATATTTAACAAAAACAGAAGGATTTGTTCTTGTTTTTGATGATTTGGAAAGATGTTCAATAAATATTAATAATATTTTAGGATACATAAATCACTTTGTTGAACATCAAGGTTACAAAGTCATAATTATTGCTAATGAAGATGAAATTTTAGCCAAAGAAAAAGATGTGAAAAATGATGATTCTATTACTTATAAAAGAATCAAGGAAAAATTAGTCGGCAAAACTTTTGAAATAGAAGCCGACTTAAATAGCGCATTACAATTTTTCATCAACGAAATACCCTGTGACAAAGTTCAAAGACTATGTAATGCAAATATTCAGTTAATTAACGAGTTATATGAAAATTCTGATTATAAAAACTTAAGGCATTTGAAACAAGCATTATGGGACTTTGAAAGATTTTATCGCCATTTGCCAGAAGCAGCTAAAAGCAAAGAAGAATTAGTCATTCACTTACTGAAACTTTACCTATGCTATTCTTTTGAAATAAAAAGTGGCAATATTTTACCTTGTGATATTAAGTCATTAAGTATGAGCTATGCTGTCATCTTGGCTACAGGTAAACAAAGTAAAGAAAAATCAATTTATGAGAAAATATCTAAGAAGTATACAAATATTAGCTTTTTTGAATCTTTGTTAGAATCATCAATTTGGCTGGATATATTTGATAAAGGATTTATAAATAGTTCAGCCATAGAAGAATCACTACTTAAAAGCAGATATTTTCAGGATAAAAACACTCCAACATGGATTAAATTATGGCATTTTACGGATTTAACAGATGATGAATTTACAGAATATTTACAAATTGTAGAAGATGAGTTTTATACGATGAAATACGATGAACTTGGTGTAGTAATGCACTTAGTTGGATTCTTTCTAAATTTATCAGAAATCAATCTTTATAAAAAAGAAAAAAATGAAACATTGATATTTTCAAAAAAATATATTGACTCATTAAAAGATAAGGGATTCTTAACAAGAAAAGAATGTAATATTTTTAATGAAAGTTGGGGAGGGCTTGGTTTTTTTGGAAAAGAGTTAGATGAATTTAAAGAGTTTTGCAATTATATAAAAGAGAAAACAGATGTTGCGATAGATGAGAGTTATCCAGATGCTGGGCAGGAATTGTTAAAACTTATGACAGAGGATATTGAAAAATTTTATAGGCGAATAAATTACTGCAATCATGAAGATAATATTTATTGCGATATACCAATCCTTTTACATATTAGTCCTAATGAATTTGTCTCGACACTTATGAATATATCTCCAAAGGATAAGCGTACTGCTGTTTACGCATTAGTTGGGCGATATAATTATAATATTTCAGCACTTAAGCAGGAATTAGAGTGGTTGAAAAAGGTTAGAGATTTACTTATTCAAGAACAACAATCTCGTGAAGGAAAATTAAGTGCTTATCAGATAAGAAATTTTATTGAATATTATTTGAATAAAGCAATTGAAAGTCTTAGCTCGTAGGGCGCAATAGCACGATAGGATGGACTGAGGTACGGAGCATCGTCAATCGCGAGCGATAATCAAACAACCTTAAGAGAAACACTCATTTCTTTATCTATTCAATTACCTGATAATTTAGGAACAACAACTCAGTGTTTAGTCGCATTGTCTGATTGCATAAGATAGCCGTGTAGAGTTAAGCAACGCTGTTGCTAACTAGACCACATTTAATTATTAATTAAATAATGACAGTAAAAAAATTTACTTACCCCATTCGGGTGTATTACGAAGATACCGATGCAGGGGGCGTGGTGTATCACGCCAATTATCTGAAATTCTTTGAACGGGCAAGAACGGAAATGCTCCGCGCATGGGGTTTTGAGCAAGATGACATTCGAGCCAATGACGGCGTTATTTTTGCTGTGCGTTCGGTACAGGTTGATTATTTGCGCCCTGCCTTGTTTAATAACCTTTTACAGGTTAGTAGTGATGTCGCCGAGGTTAAAAAAGCCAGTTTAACGTTCAGTCAGCAAATTAATCGTGACGGTGAGCCGTTATGTACTGGTATCATTCGTATCGCCTGTTTAGACGCACATACCCTGCGCCCCAAAGCAATTCCTGAATATTTATATGAGTCGTTTATCGCATGAATACTGATTTATCCATCCTCCACTTAGTGCAAGAAGCCAGTTTTGTCGTTCAGTTTGTGATGGCATTATTGATTATTGCCTCGCTTGCTTCATGGACATTTATTTTTTCCAAGCGCAAAGAATTAAACCGCGCGATTGAAATTACCGATGAATTTGAAGAACAATTCTGGTCAGGGATGGCATTGACTGAACTGTATCGCAAGTTAGCCGCGAAAGATTTTGAACCCGAAGGTATCGAAAAAATCTTTTTAGCGGGTTATAAAGAGTTTTCCAGAATGCGCCAATCGGGTACCGTTGAGCCATCGGTACAAGTGGAAAGTGCGCAACGTGCCATGCGTATTGAATTATCACGCGAACTAGACCGGCTTGATGAACATTTATCATTTCTGGCAACCGTGGGATCAACCAGTCCTTACGTCGGCTTATTCGGTACGGTGTGGGGGATTATGAATTCCTTTATGTCGCTGGGTAACACCAAACAAGCCACACTTGCCCAAGTCGCCCCCGGTATTGCCGAAGCCTTGATTGCGACGGCTATCGGCTTATTTGCCGCGATTCCTGCGGTGGTTGCCTATAACCGTTTTTCTACCCGTTTGGACAGATTGACAGGACGTTATGAATTATTCGTAGAAGAATTTGTGGTGTTATTACAAAGACAGGCACACAACAAATGAGCAGACGCACGAAACGCCGCAAGCCAATGGCAGAAATCAACGTCGTCCCTTATATAGATGTCACGTTGGTATTGCTGATTATTTTTATGATAACTACGCCGATGCTACAAACAGGCGTACAGGTTGATTTACCACAGGCGAATTCTGCTCCCGTCGAACAAAAAGAAGACACGCCGCCGATTGTGGTGTCGATTAAAGCACAGGGCGAATATTATATTAAGGCGGGGAGCGAAGACGATGAACGCATTCAACCCGAAGAAATCAATGCGCGTGTGGTCGCTGTATTAAGCAACAAACCTGCAACTCCTATATTAATCAATGCGGATAATAACGTGGCTTACGGCACGGTGGTGACTGTTATGGCGGCATTAAAAAATGCGGGTGTCCCTAATGTAGGATTGATGACCAAGTCAGACGAAAAATAAACCGTAGATGGACAGTCAAAGAAAATTGTCATGGCCGTTTATTCTGGCCTTAGTGTTACACCTAATACTGTTAGGCTTGTTCGGTTTGAGTGCGTTATTCAAACCCAAAGCCAGCACCCCAGACGCACCTGAAATCATTCACGCCACCATTGTTGATTCTTCCCAAATGCAGGCAGACGTTGAAAAAAAACAACGGGCATTAAAGCAAGCACAACAAGAAAAAGCCCAAGCCGAAGCGGCTGAGCGTAGCAAACTCGAAGAAGAAAAAGCACAAGCCGCCGCTATTGAACAAGCAAAAATCAACGCGGAAAAATCTCAAGAAGCTACAGAGCAAGCGGAAGCGGAATCAGCGAAAGCTGCCGAACAAGCCAAAGCGGAAGCAAGCAAAGCAAAAGCCGAAGCTGCCGAACAAGCCAAAGCACAAGCAGCAAAAGCGAAAGCCGAAGCCGCCGAACAAGCCAAAGCGGAAGCAAGCAAAGCGAAAGCCGAAGCCGCCGAACAAGCCAAAGCACAAGCAGCAAAAGCGGAAGCGGCAAAAGCGAAAGCCGAAGCCGCTGAACAAGCCAAAGCAGAAGCAAGCAAAGCAAAAGCCGAAGCTGCCGAACAAGCCAAAGCACAAGCAGCAAAAGCAAAAGCCGAAGCTGCCGAACAAGCCAAAGCACAAGCAGCAAAAGCGAAAGCCGAAGCCGCTGAAAAAGCCAAAGCAGAAG
>JAURYI010000057.1 GCA_030654015.1 Methylococcales bacterium
TTTATGAGATCTGCGAGGTTTTTAAAACCTCGCAGGTCTCGCGGTTACGCACCAAACGATAAATCTAACAGCGCGTTGTCCAATTGACCTGCACGGAAACTTTTGCCTGAATCAACAGCCGTCACAATCACGCTGGCGGGGCTGAATAACATGGCATCAATTTTGAAAAAATCGTATTCGTATTGTTTGAAGATTTCAGCAAACGGTTTGCCATAGTCTTTAGACGTTGAGCTGGGGAGGTTTTTTGCCAGTTCTTCTGCCGCTTCATCACTGCCTTTGACAAATAAATGCACTTGCCCTGCGAATAAAATCGCGTCGTTGGTGCGTCCCATTGCTTTGACGAAGTTGGGGTGTGGCGGACAGATTGGCGCAGAGCCGCTGCCGTCGATGATGTTTTCTAGTGGAAAATGCAGGGCGTGGGCTTTGTGCATGGCGACTTCTAATACTCGTGCTACCACTTGTACGCCACCTGCTAAACTGCTGGTTGGGGTGACGATGATGGTGAGTTTATCAGGTGAGACGTTACACGCGGTGGCGACTTTTTCGATAATTTCCAGCGGCGGTAGTTTGTCGTTTTCGATGACTAACACGGTGCTGTCGGCGGTGTCGCGGTAGGCGAGTTCTTTGTATAGTTCTTCAACGGGTTCAACTTCGCCATTTTTGACTTTGGTTGCCATTGCACGCGCTGGGCCTGAACCTAGTGCGTAGTATTTTTCATGCGATAAGCTCCAGCCTGCGTATTGACTGCCTAAACAGCCCAGTACAGGGTTGCCTGTGTGGACGTTGACGGATAACGGCCAGTTGTTGGTGTAGGGGCTGTGGCTGATGGACACTGTTCCCATGCCGCCTAAACAGATTTCGGCAATAATGCGTCCTGCTTCCAAGCCGCCGATGGCGTTGATACCTGCATCAATGACGGTGCAACCGTTGGCTAATACTTCCACGCCGACGCGCAGTTTTGCGGCATTATCCAGCAGGTGTTGAACTAGGGGTTGGGTGAGTTTATTAACGCTGGCGTTGTTTTCCATGGGTATAAAGACCTTTGTATGATGTGTTGTTTAAGGGTTAATTCGTGCAAGACCGCTTCGGCTTGGTTATGGTGGGCAATAATACTGCAAATCGGTTGCCCTGTGTGACAGATTGCCCCTGCGGTGGGTATATCCATCACGCCGTTGTCCCAGATAGTGCCGTCTGGAATGTGTATGTCCTGTTCGGCGTAGATGATTTGATAGCCTGTGTAGCCTGATTGTGGCGGTGGATATAAACAGGACTGCCAGTCCTCTAAAGGACTGGCAGTCATTAGGTGTCGGCGTAATAAATCGGCATCGTATAACTGCATACTGGCAGGCGGACGCGGGTTGATTTCTAACACGGTGCTGTTGCCATTGGTGTGTATAAAATCCAGTGAATTTAAGCCTGTTAATGCGAAAGCGGGGACTAGTTTTGTTAGCCAGTTAGTTATTTGTGCTTTGTGACTATCGGCTAATGGGCAGTAATTGATGATACCTGCGAAGATAAATTCATTCGTTTCCGCATGGCGCGGCGCGCCGTTACTGCATTCCCACGCAGCGCGTGGGAACGAGTGATTGCTTGGTTGGGCAGTCCATTGAGTATTAAAACCGATGATTTGCAGATGCTGTCCATCGGCTAAAAATAATACGGAATGCTGTGTGCCTGCTTGGTATTTTTGCCAATATACTTTGGAATCCAAACCTAGGTTTGTATTCGTAAGACGCTGAATACCAACACCGCCCTGTCCGCGCAGAGGTTTAATTAGCCAATTATCCGCATTATCAGGCGGGACAAAAACCGTTTCAGAATAAGGAATGTTGAGCTGTTTCAGTGTGGCGAAAAAACGGGGTTTGTCGTGTAACAGGTCAAACGTTTCAGGTGAATTACCCAATAGTGTGCAACGACTGGCGAGATAGCGTAAGGCATCAGGGTGCTGTTCAAAACCACTGCCATAAACCACTTGTGTTACGCCATAATGCTGGACAAAATAATCCAGTGCGGGGGTTAGATGTTCAATAGTTAATGCGGGCAGAAGTTTAAAATCGGCGGCGTACTGTTGCGTATCGAGGTCGGAGAACACATCAAGCACCAGCGGCTTGAAACCTGCATTGTGTGCCGCTTGTGCCAGCATTCGCGCTGAACTGGCGATGATGAGGAGGTAATCAGGTGTCAGTGTTCAGGCTCTCATTACTGGTTAATAAATGTCTCAGCACTCTATTTACCTCATCCAGATCAAAAAAATCGGGGTTAAAGTCCTCCCCGAACCACGTCAGCATTTCAGCATCCTCAGTATTTTTAGCCTGTTGCATGGCTTCCAGCATATCGGTATAACCCCAAATACCGCCACAATCTTCTGGCGGACAGGCTTGCGCACCTTTAATACATCGGGGCTGGTGCGCAAGGCTGTCTACAGGCAGAATTTTTTTCAGCTCGATTTGATGCGCCCAACTGTCGCCTAAATCATATTCATAAATAATACTGGTATTTTCTGTCGGCAATAATTGCGAGACCGTGTACTGCTTTTCGTTGCGGTCATGTTCTTGCCTATCATCGACATCCAAACCATATTCGTCACGAATACTATGGCTAGTCTCGTCAGTGTACAGCACTTTATCGGCGATAAATTGATGCAAATGACTATTTTCCCAACCCATCACCGCTTGAATGACATAATGCAAATCGGTCAGCGTCAGATTGCTAGGCACTAACACATCACGCCATATCGGCGGCTTAGAGTTTTTCAAAGTGACTCTAAGGTAATAAACAGAAATTGGGAACGGTAACGCTTCTGCATCCATCATTGATCGCCTGTGCTGTGTGCAACGTCCCTAACCGTTAAGAATGGGCTATTAATAAACATCCCTGACATAACGTTTATGTTTTTTCAGCTGATTAACATAATCGACTGCCTGCGCTTCAGTGAGTTTACCGTGTTCCGCAATCACGTCTAACAAGGCTTTATCAACATCTTTTGCCATGTAATACGCATCGCCGCAGACGAAGAAATAACCGCCCTGCTCTAGCCACGCAAACAGTTCCGCGCCGTGTTCTCGCATTTTGTCCTGCACATAGATTTTTTCTGCCTGATCTCTGGAGAAAGCTAAATCCAAGCGTGTCAACACACCATCGGCTTGCATCGCTTCCAGTTCATCACGGTAGATAAAATCGGTTGCCGCGTTACGGTCGCCGAAGAATAACCAGTTTTTGCCTGTCGCTTGACGATATTGGCGTTCTTGCAAGAATGCACGGAACGGCGCGACACCCGTACCCGGCCCGACCATAATCATCGGCAGGCTGTTATCCTCAGGCACTCTAAACACTTTATTGGGGGTAAAGAAACAACGCACTTCGGTTTGGGCATCGACCAAATCGGCTAAAAATGTTGAGCATACGCCTTTATGCTGGCGGTCAAAGCTGTCATAACGCACGCTGGCAACGGTTAAATGTACCGTATCGCTGTGCATTTTGCCGCTGGAGGAAATGGAATACGCGCGGTGTTGCAATGGTTTCAACAAGGCAATAAATTCAGCCGCCGCAAATTCACACAAGGGATTTTGCAGTAATAAATCCAGCGTATCGCGTCCCCATAAATAATTGCTTAACGCCTCTTTATCGCCTGTGCTTAACAGCCCGTTCAGCTCTTGATTGCCTGAGCGGGTGGCAATTTCCTGTACTAATTCTTTACTGGGTAATTTAATTTCAAAGTGGGTGCGTAGCGCGTCGCTTAAGCTCATCGACTCGCCATTGACAGGTTCAATTTCATCACCTGTGCAACCGATAGCGTTGATTATCGCCGCTACCAATTCAGGGCAGTTGGTCGGTACGATACTCAAGGCATCGCCCGCTTCATAACTTAACTCTGAACCTGCGATAGAAATTTCATAATGACGGGTTTCTTTCGACGAATCAGCGGCAGTCAATAAACGATTAACCAGCAATTTTGCAGGGAACGGATTTTTGCGGCTGTATTGCGACTTAGGTGCGGCAGTTTCGGTATCAACCACCATAGAAGCCGCGTCTTTACTGCCCAACTGCGGAATAACTGAACTAATCCAGCTTTCGGCAGGGGCTTCAAACGCCACATCACAATCAACGCGGTCATAAATGCGCGTCGCGCCTAATTCGGCTAGGCGATTATCCCAATCAATACCCGCTTTACAGAATAAGTCATAACCCGTATCACCTAAGGCTAATACGGAGAATTTCAGGTTGGGCAATGCAGACATAGAATCCGCGCTGACGGCTTCCCAGAGCATCTGCGCGTTATCAGGCATTTCGCCTTCGCCGTAAGTGCTGGTGACAATCAGCAAAGTATCCATTGCCACGAGTGCGTCGCTATCAAGCGCATCCATACTGGTGACTACGGGTTTTAAACCATGCGCTTTCGCGGCAGTCGCAGCATCATTTGCCACGGATTCCGCATTGCCTGTCTGACTGCCGTATAAAATGTGGATAGTTTGTGCAACCGTAGCATTCGCCGCGCCTGCATTTTGCTTGAGTTGTGAGCGCATTCCTGAAAAGAAACCGCCTAACCAAGCGCGTTGGGTTTCACTGTAGGGTGCATTTTCGAGTAATTGAGATGTTTTCATGATGCCTATAAATAATTTTCTTTCTTATGCCACGCAGGGCGTGGGAATACAGTCAGGTAGGGTACGCTGTGCGTCACTGCCATTAAGTTAGTAGAATTCTGATTGCCGTGGGAGTGGGGTT
>JAURYI010000060.1 GCA_030654015.1 Methylococcales bacterium
TTAGTCATTCTATTATGATACTATTTTTCATTGTTAATTTGTGTAGATACCTATGCCTTAAAGGACTGGCAGTCATTTATGCTGTTGTAACAGATTTAACCCAATAGCTTTAACCCAATAGCTTTAACTATTGGCTAAAAACAGCTAAAGCTGTTTTACGCCTGATTTTCTGGGTTTTTTTGCTTTCTCTGCGGTAATCAAGGGCGCGGTGAGTTGTTGGTACTTCTGAAATAAAAACGCCACCCGTGCCGCGTCATCTTTGCCGCCTTTGTAAGCGTAGGCGGCATCAACCGCTTTATCGAGGGCGTTATGGGCTTTGAGTAAATCGGCGGGCATATTGCCAGCGGCGTAGAGAGTGGCGAGTGAGTATTTTTGCCCTTGCTCAGTACACAGTGTTTCTTCGGCTTTTCGGGCGGTCAAAATCTGTTGAGCAGCAGTTTCTATTTTAGTTTTTGCTGATGGGGTGATGTTTTCGGGGAATGGAAAATTGTTGTAAACGATGGTGTTTGAATAGCGGTAATCGCTTTTTAGTCGTCCGCACACAGTTCGCATCCACGCGTTATGAAAACTTGACGATAATAAGCCGAAATCGTACAGGCTGGCGTTGGGGAGCATGAAATTAGCATCACCACAAATCACGTCAGCTTCAAAATAGCCAATTGGTATAAATTTTCGTTGTTCAGACGATACACGCGGAATTAATAAATATAGCTGGTCGGTTTGGCGAATCTCACCAAACAAATACGGCGTTTCGGCTAATTTTTGTGTTGGCACTTTTGGGCTGGCTAAACGCATTACTTTGACAAGTTCCATGCGTTTTTTAATTTCTGGCGAGTTAAGGCGGTCGTTTGTCGTGCTACCTGTTAGCCATAAACAATAACGCGGCAGATTATTAATAAATTCTTCTGCGCCTAAAAACAGACGAATGTATTTAGCGGCAATCGGGTCGTTTTGTCCAATAGCCTCTGCCTCTTCGAGTGATAATAATAAATGTCCGCCATCGGTAGGTTGGCTGCCTTTTGTCATTTCAGGTACATTAGGATTTAACGGCTTACGGCGTTTTTCAATCAACACCGTTGGCGCGTCCACTAGATACGGGTTAATTTGCGTGGCTTTTATTTCAACGGGTTCGCCTTTGATGTTGTCGCCATAATCAAATAATCGGCAGTTATTCGATTGGAGGTCAGGCTTTGCCTGACAGTCAGGCAAAGCCTGACCTCCACAATGAAAACCCATAATCACACAATGCACCGCCGCTACGCCGCGCCCTTCATTGCTCCATTGAAAAGTACGATGCGCAAAATGCAGTTTTATATTGAGCTTCAACAATTCCGTCCACAAAATCGCGACTTGTTCGCCTTGCGTTAAGCTGTTGGTGGACACAAACGCGACAGGCACAGACGGATTGGCTTGAAGGTAACGCGCGGCTTTAATATGCCACGCGGCGACTAAATCCAACACGCCCGCGCCTTTCATACCGTGAAAAACTAAGGCTAAATCGGCTTTTTGGTCTTTGGTTTGATAGCTATAACCGACAAACGGCGGATTGCCCATAATAAAACTGCACTCGCTGGGTTTTATCACGTCTTCCCAATCCAGCCGTAGAGCATTGGCACAGACAATATTGGCTTTTTTCTTCAACGGTATGCGGTTGTAATACAAGCCCAGTTCCTGCACGCGCAAATTCATTTGATGATCCACCAGCCACATTGCCAGCGTGGCGATATGCACCGCGCTTTCATCTATGTCTATGCCGTGAAATTGATGTACGTTACACAAAATCAGGGTATCAACATTGATTTGCGCAGTCAGTGATTTGCCCCATTGCGCTTTAATCACTTCCAGTTCCAGCAAGCGCAATTCACGATAGGCGATAATCAAGAAATTACCGCAACCACAGGCAGGGTCAAAAAAATTCAATCCCGCTAATTTTTGATGAAACGCGGCTAATTTGGCTTTTTTGCATTTGGCAAATTCCGCGCGTAAATCATCCATAAACAGCGGGTTGATGGTTTTTAAGATGTTTTCCTCAGAGGTGTAATGCGCACCAAATTCGCGGCGTTTTTTGGTTTTGGCATTCGACGCTTCGCCCTCAAAGTGCATAATCGCCTGAAATAATGAGCCGAAAATCGCGGGGCTGATTTCACTCCAATCCAGATTGGCGCATTCAATTAACATAAGGCGGGAGGATTCATCAAAATAACATTCGGCTAACGCACCTTCAAATAACGCGCCGTTGATGTAGGGAAAATCGGCTAAATGCTGGGGCAGGTTTTTCAGGCGTTTGTTATCGGCTTTGTTGAGGGTGTCAAACAGTCGGCTTAACGCACTGTGACAATCGGAACCGTCGGCGCGTGTCCAGTTGTGCAGGTAATTTAAAAATGTGCCGTTTTCACCAAACAAGCCCGTGTCTTCGGCAAACAGGCAAAACAGCAAGCGCACCAGATAATTTTCCAAGTCTTTACCGTCATAACCTGTGGCTTTGATGGCATCGTGCAGGTCTGCCATTTTTTCGGCGGCGGCTTTGTTGATGCGCTCTTGCCGTTCGGTGGCGATTTTTTTGTAACCTGTTAAAAACCGAAACCGCTCGATGTGTTGCGGTAATTCAGCCAGTTTGATTTTTAGCGGCTCGTCTTTGGTTTCCTGATTGTATAAATGCAGGTTTTGAAAATCACTGACCAACACGCAACGCGGTAAATCTTCATCATTCAAGCCGTGAAAATAATCGGTTGCCTGATGATAGGCTTCGTCTAAATCCTTACCTGCTGATTTCATTTCCACTAATAACAAGCTGGGAAAAAACGCATCAATCCGCCCTTTGCCTTTGGCTTTTTTCACGCGGTCTTCAAAACGCACGGCGCGGATGTAGTCTAAATCAAATACTTTGCATAATTCGATAATGAAGCTCTGCGCCTGCCCCATTTCATAACTGGCATCGGC
>JAURYI010000064.1 GCA_030654015.1 Methylococcales bacterium
CACCCACCAGAAGGCATGTCCGAAACCGTCCGGTTTCGGACATAAATAGTGAAGAAATGTAGACGTAATGCTTGTTGCAGGTCACTAATAGCAATTTACGAAGGAATCCTTACGCCTAGCCTAAATGGCTTGGTGTCTCCCGCTATTTTTATTGATCTGGCTGAAAAAACGGGATTGATTACCAGTCTCGGCAACTGGGTATTAAAAGAGGCTTGTTTGCAAGGTAAACGCTGGCTGGATGCCGGCTTACCGCCGCTGACTATCGCCGTCAATGTCTCGCCCCATCAATTCAGATACAGTCACATTGATAGCGTTGTACGCGATATATTAGCTGAAACTGGCTTTCCCGCCCATCGACTGGAGCTGGAATTAACCGAATCCGCATTGATGCAGCACGAAGGTGAAGCCATTCTGATTCTTGAGCAGTTGCACGCCTTAGGTGTCACGCTTGCCATTGATGATTTCGGTACGGGCTACTCTTCCCTGTCCTATTTAAAACTGTTTCCTTTGAATATCCTGAAAATTGATAAAAGTTTTATTGATGATATTCCCGACCAGCAAAGCGATAGAGAAATCACCGCCACCATTATCGCCATCGCCCACACCTTACAACTGAAAGTATTGGCTGAAGGCGTGGAAAATCCTGCCCAACTGGCATTTTTGCAGGAACAGGGTTGTGATTTCTATCAGGGTTATTTAACCAGCCCGCCTTTACCAGCGGCTAATTTTGAAGCACTGTTCAGAAAGTCGATAGCCAGTGATTGACACTACCAAGGCTTCAAATCATGAAGCTGTTGTTCAAACAAAGCCAGTGGTGCAGGTTTACCAATCAAATAACCTTGAAAAATATCACAACCGCCGCTGATTAAATAATCACGCTGCTGTTCGTTTTCCACGCCTTCCGCAACGACGGTAAGTCCCAGACTGCTGCCCAATGCCAGTATGGTGCGAATAATCGCCGTATCATTATTATCAATTGCCAGATCACGCACAAACGACTGGTCAATTTTCAGCTGTGATAACGGTAAACGTTGTAAATAGGATAACGAGGAATAGCCTGTACCAAAATCATCCATTGAAAAACTCAGTCCGAGTCTGCGCAAAATGTGCATGGTGTCGATAATCTGTTCAACATTCACCAGAATAATACTTTCGGTAATTTCCAACTTCAAACGTTGAGGATTAATCCCCGTTCTATCGAGAATAGCCTTGACCTGATCGACAAAATTATCACGGTCAAACTGTTTGGCACTGACATTAACCGCTAACGTCAAGCCCTCAGTATCGGGATGTTTCGCCCACTGCGCCAATGTTTTACAGCTTTCGCTCAACGTCCACAAACCCAGCATTCCAATCAGCCCCGATTCTTCGGCTAAGGGAATAAACTCCGCAGGTGAAATATTGCCGCGCACGGGATGCGCCCAGCGCAACAGCACTTCTGCACCCACCGCATAGCCCTGCTGATTGACCTGCACCTGATAATACAAACAAAATTGATTGTTCTGCATGGCTTGACGCATATCGACTTCCAGCGATGCACGTTGATTCAAACGCGACTGCATATCGGGATCAAACACACACAGCGTATTACGCCCTGCTTGTTTAGCCTGATACATTGCCATGTCCGCCTGTTTCAGTATGTCATCACTGCCGATCTCTGTCCCTTGAAACAGCTTCATGCCGATACTGGCACTGGAATGATGTTCAATAGGGAGCGAATAGCCGTGTTGATCGTAATGGTATAGCAAATAAGGTGAATTCAGCGCGTCCAGAATTTTACTGCCAATGCGTTGAGCCAGTGCTATAGCCGCCGTCTCATGCTCGGATAATCCCTCCAGCATAATGACAAACTCATCACCGCCAATCCGTGCCACCGTATCCTGCTCGCGTACACAATGGGCAATACGCTTGGCAACCTCGACCAATAATTGATCGCCGATGTCGTGACCCTGCGTATCATTAAGGATTTTAAAGCGATCAATATCCATAAACATCAACGCGCCGTGATGATGATTACGCTGACTGGCAAATTGTGCCAGACGCAGACGCTCTATGAGTAAACGGCGATTCGGTAATTTGGTGAGTGCGTCATAAAACGCCAGTTTGTGAATACGTTCTTCGTTCAGTTTACGCTCGGTAATATCAATAAAAATACCGACATAATGAGTTATCGCGCCGTTTTTATCATTGACTTGCGTAATGGTGAGCCATTCTGAATAACGATTACCGTCTTTACGACAATTGTTGATTTCACCCTGCCAATAACCCTGCGCGTTAATCTGCTCCCACATCAGCTGATGCAATCCCTCATTGTTCTGCTCTGAAACCTGCATTTGCGCGGGGATACGTCCTATCGTTTCCTCCGCATCGTAACCCGTCAGCGTACTGAACGCACTGTTGACACGCACAATGATTTTCTCGGCATCAGTAATAAAAATGCCCTGCTGACTGTTTTCAAACACCGAGGCGGCAAGTGTCAGTTCTGTTTCTGCCTGTTGTCGCTGTTTTTCCCGATCAAAATTGTCCAGCGCGAACGATATATCCGCCGACAATCCATTAATCAGCGTGATAATGTCAGAGTTGAAATAATTGACTTCCTGTGAATAAACGGAGATAGCACCCACCACTTTTCCAGAGCGTGTCAGCGGAAAAGCCGCAACGGAGCGGATGGAATTAGCACGCGCCACTTTTTGCCACGGCGTAGCATCAGTATTTGTCAGATAATCGTTAAAAATCTGCACCTTGTGTTCGCGGATAGCTTGTCCTGTCGCGCCGACACCTTCTGGACGCTCAGGATTAACCGATATTTTTCGATTGACCATACAAGGCGACTGCCAGTCACTACAGGCGACAAAATCAATCCAATCGTTATCGCTATCGGTAAAGCCGATAAAAACCAGCCGAAAATTTATTTTTTCCACCAGAATTTGACAAATACGATCCAGCAATACCAATTCATCGGTTTCACGCACTATCGCCGCTATGCTTTCTGTCCACGCTGCATAGACATGATTCAGGCGATCCATCTGTTGTTCGGAATGGGTGAGACTATCCAGCATGGTATTAATGTTGATAGCCAGATCTCCGATTTCATCATCACGCTGCACATCGGCTCGCACACTGCGATCCCCCTCGGCAATACTGAGGGCAACACCGATTAATTGCTGTAAGCGATGAACCATGCCTTTCGCCAGCAAGGTCGATAGCGTCAGCACAATCAACACGGTAATCACAATAAATTCCAGACTGCTTAACAGCACTGCGCGTAAGTTGGCTTGCGTGGTTTGCTGATTCAACGCCACTCTGACCCAGCCGATATGCCGATTATCGGCAATGACGGGCGCGGCAACATCAATTATTTTGCTATTGGCAACCAACACTTCTGAAACGGGCGATTTAGCTAACGAAGTCAGACTGATGTTATCGGTGATAAATAAACCGACTTCTTGCGACTGAGTGGATGCCAATACCTGACCTTGCAAGTTAATGATAAACGCACGATCCAGATCAGATTTATCACGATAACCTTGTAAAATTTCACTTAAGCCAACCACATCATTGGCCAATATCCAAGAGCTACTGCTGTAAGCCACACTGTTGGCAAGTGTCATGGCACGGCGAATACTGGCATCATCGAGAAAATTTTGCTGCTGTTTCAGCAATAACCCTGTTAAACCCAAGAGCATCACTAACGATACACACCCGTATGTCAACGCCAGTTGCCGCTGGATAGAGCCGAATACTTTGAAAGTTAGATATTTACTCATTGCTCAATAGGGCGTACGGTTTTATTAAAGTTATCCATGAATGCTGTTACGGGCGCGTAAGTGTCATTATCAGCGGGTTCAAAACGCGATACAGGCACGGTTGCCAGCATTTTTTTACCTGCCTCGGTGTCTTGTAAAGTGAACAGTTGCTGGGAAAATTGCGTAACAAGGTCACTCGGTACGTCATCACGCACCACCCAGCCATTATTTAATAACGACTCGGTTTGCCACTTTACTTCCAATTGTGCCGCCTGTTCAGGATGTTCGGCACTAAAGGTTTTCCACGGTATAGGCCAAGTAGCGGCCGCAGCGGTATGACCGAGCAGTACATTCATAATTGAAGATTCCTGTGAACCTACATAGTGATTTTCGATGTCTGTATTAATATTAATACCGTGTGTGTGCAGATATTGCTGCGTCATCATGGTCGCCGCCAAAGCAGTTTTAGCGGGATAAGACACCGCTTTACCTTTTAAATCGCCAACCTGATGAATACCGCTGTCTTTGCGTACCAGAATGATACCGCGAAAATCCTCATCGTCAGCCATCTTACCAAAAATTTGATAGCCATAAGCCAATGAAAGAACGGTTTGATAAGGGTTGGGCATGGCAAAATCAAAATGCCCGCTGTAGAGTTTTTTGTCGAATTCCTCGTAATTACGCGATGCTTCCAGTTTTAATTCCACGTCGGGTAATTGTGCATCAATAAATTCAATAATAGGCGCGTATACCTGAAATAAACGTTTAGGATTATGCAAAGGATGAATACCGACGACATACAGCCTTTTATTAACTGGTTTCTGCTTACTGAACGTAGGTTGATAAGCAGATGAATGACCGTCTTGCAGCTGTTGCCATTGATGACCAATCCAATCATTAAAACGCCATTGCGAGGATACATTATTATCGTCTGCCGCACTGAACTGATAAAAAAGTAGTGTGAAAAGAAAAAAAATACAGCGTAACAAAGAATGAATCATGGTAACAAAATACCTTAAAGAATAATGCCAAGCAGTTTAGGCTTACTGAACTGTTTTGCCAAGACCTGCATTTAAGGGTCATGAATTCAATACGGCTGTAGTTTTTATGTAGCGCGGTGAAAATCGAGGGTTATTAATGCAATGAATCTGGATTGGATTAGCTTGCATTGCATTTCATAGAAACAACAAACGAGATGACCAGTAGATTAGTTGCGACTATATGTCGCAGGTCTCAGCGGTTTTAAAAACCGCTGAGACCTGTATACAACGTGATGTGTATAAAGCATGAAGTGACGCGCGTTGTGCGTAGTGTAATGTAGCGTTTATTAAACCAACCATACCGAACCTGCAACCAGACCAGACGTATTGACACTGCTGCCGGTCACACCCACTAATTCCACTAACGTATCCGTCGTGCCGCCATCCTGAAAAACAAAGGTATTGCCTTCGGACATAAATGCTACGGTATTGTTATCGGTGATATTGGCTCGTAAATAATCCAGCACATTGACCAAATTAGTCGCAGCCGTGATAGTCAGTGGAATCGCATAACTGTCTATATCACTAAAACTGATAATACCGTTGCCGATACTGTGACTACGAACAACACCCGCATCAACGCCATCAACACCATTGGTATCAGCGGCAATCAGGGTACTGGCTAAATCAAGTTGATTCACACCCTCGGTGCTGACACCTGTTCCCAGTTTAAAATCAGTGACATTAACCGTGTCGATTGCTACTACAGAAGCCACATTAACCGTGACAGTCGCGCTGTTACTAACATCAACGCCATCGGTGACGTGGTAAGTAAAATCTGCTACACCGCTGAAATCGGCATTGGGCGTAAACGTCAGCATGGTCTTATCGCTACTTAACACCACCGTGCCTCCCGTGCCGTTAGTCACATCGGCAATAGTCAACAGATTACCGTCTACGTCCGTATCATTCGCCAACAACTCACTGACATGGTAAGTAGAGACAAAATATTGCGTCGCGTTTAACATATCGTTGCTTGCTACGGGTGCATCATTAACCGCCGCAACCTCGACCGTGACCGTCCCGCTATTACTGATACTCTTGCCGTCGCTGATGGTATAAGTAAAATTTGCCGAACCGTTAAAATTTACATCGGGCGTAAACATCAGCGTTGTTTGATCAGCACTTAACACCACCTTACCCCCTGTGCCATTAGCAACAGCGACAATGTTTAAAACATCGCCATCGCCATCGGCATCAAAATCATTAATCAGCAAATTAGCAACATCATAAGTTATGGGGAGGTCTTCAACGGCAGAAAAACTGTGATTATTCGCTACAGGCGCATCATTAACAGCGGCAACATTCACCATAACCGTCGCACTATTACTGATACACGTCCCATCACTGACCGTATAAGTAAAACTCGCCACCCCGTTAAAATTATTATCAGGGGTAAACGTGACAGTACCGTCAGCATTTAGCACCGCCGTACCACCCGTGCTGTAGGTAATAACCTGCCACGCATCCCAGTTATAATTCCACTCCATCACCACCCTGCCATTAGTGACAGCGGCAATAGTCAGCGGACTCTCCACATCCGAATCATTAGCCAATAAACTGGTAGCACTAAAGGTGACAGGCGTGTCTTCAACGATCGCCAGCGTATCATCAGCGGCAACAGGCATATCATTGACAGCAGCCACATTAACCGTAACCGTCGCACTGTTACTGGTACTCATACCATCAGTGACTGTATAAGCAAAACTCGCCACACCATTAAAATTGCTATGAGGAATAAAGATGACACTACCGTCAGCATTCAACGCCACCGCGCCACCTGAGCCACTGGTAACCGAGGCAATAGTCAACAGATTACCATCCGCATCCCTGTCATTGCCTAACAAATGCGCCGCACTATAAATCACCGCAGCGTCTTCTGTAGTGGCTAAAGTATCGTTGATTGCTACGGGAATATCATTGATTGAAGTTGATACCACAGTCGTGCTGCTATTACTCACGGTGGGTGCAATACCATCACTCACACTGATAATAAACACCGTGGTTTCCGTACCACCCACCGCCACACGATTTGCCGTCGGTTGATACACCAGCATTTGCATAGCGGCTTGTAACTGCGCGGGCGTTGCCGCTACATGGGTATACGTTAAACCGCCATCCACGCTCGAAAAACCCGATGCAATTAATGACGGTGCAGTAAATCTCCCTTTCGCAGCCACGTCCAAGCGAATAGTAACCGTCAATATCGCGCCGACATCGTTGTCAATAAGGGTAATTTTTGAGAAGGGAGTGGCAGTAGTGGTGTCATCAACAGCGGTAACTGCGGTAATGCCGCCGATACCGGGAACAGCATTGATTGAACCAAAAGAACTGACAGAATGGGTAAACGTTGAGTCTGACATGACACGTCTCCTGAAATGAATGTGTAAAATCTTGAAAGCCTCGGTGTGACATTAACGAAGTCACTCTCGGCAGTCCGACTTTCCAAACATCTTGGATTCGTAACTTTCTGCCCCCAACTTGCGCTGGGTTTAGCTTTAAACTCTACTGCGTTTTAACATCTCTAATAATACACCTCATCAGATTTTAAAAACCATTATTTTTTTATCATAGTTCAACCAAGCCACGCTGGTATATCTAATATAATTAACATGATTTTATCCTTTTTATGCCGCCTGAGCTTTTAATAACGCAACCACTTCCTTTAGCCCTGCAATTTCCTTGTCTTTCTGCGTCATCATTTCGTCTTTATGCTCTACCATCAATTGCAGTTTTTGAAGCTCATAAGCTAAATCTTTTGATGAACCGATAATTTGCGAAATATTGACACTGTTATCACCGATTAAACAAATCACATTTTTTTCACCAAAACTCAACAACTCCACTATATCCATATCAAACACACTGGCAATCTGCTCCAGTTTTGAAAAATTCGCATCCGTTCTACCCTGTTCAATTTTTGCATACCCCGCCACCGACATTCCCAACTTATCCGCCATATCCTCCTGCGACCAATTTTTAGACTGGCGCATAAAACGAATCTTCTCGTGAAACTTCATAATTAATACCTATAGTGGGGAAAAAGTGACTGTTAGTTGCTGGTTGTTGACGCATTTTAACACCACAATAGACAGCCAATTAAACATTTTAGGATTCATTAATTTATGGTTAAAACCGTTATTTCTATCGCCACCATTATTTCATTATCGCTTAGCGTCACGGGCTGTCTTGGTGGTTATCAAGCATCATGGCAACAACAGGGCGTATCCCATCATGACACAAACAGCAACATATCAGAATGTAAGTATCAAGCCGCCTTGCACGGCATACCTGCTAATCAACAACAAGAGTTGATTACTAACTGTATGCAGAGCAAAGGCTTTCGCTATCAATAACGCATCAACCCTATTTCAAAAATCTATGAAACCAATCCAAACAACGACGTTACTATTAACCCTGCTATTACCGATAAATTACGCATTAGCAGACACAGAAACAGACATTATCAATTGGCTTGATGTAGCTTCACTCAAAGCAACTTTTGATAGTGCAACTAAAAGCAATGTAGCACTTTCCAACATTACACCGATAAAATTAACCAATGGCGAGGATGCTTATTTGGCTTCTGCCAGTATTAAAGATGAAATACCAACACCAATAGGCTATGTCTTAGCCAGACCTGCGGCGACAAAAGCCGTTGTATTAGCGCGTTATATGCCAACAGAAGGAAATAGTAGTGACATAGTTAATTTAGGTAATAGCGACAAAGGCTCAGTATTGATGATTCGTTCAGGTGGCGGCGGGACAGGTTCTTACAATAAACAAGTTTCCATCGTTAAGTTCGATAACTGGAATGTCAGTGTATTGCATTCTTCTGATAGTGGTGTTTCTGAAATGGGTGATTGCGATAATGAACCTAAACCTAATCCAGATATGTGTGACCGACATGATACGTTCCTAAATAAACTGGGGTCGGCTGATGCAAACCAAGTATTATTTGCAGAAACCAAAGTGCAGTACGACTTTAAAACTAAAAAACCCAAAGTGACTGCAACAAAAATTTTATCTTTTCCAATCGGCGCATCATCAGAAAACGCGGCAAATTCTGGTCAAACTCAAAGCGAGACTTTCTTAAATAAGATTGAATACTCTAAACCTACATCTGAAAATCCTGACGCACCAGAAAAAAATCCATTATCTGTTGAAACCAAAGTAGAGCAAGGCAAGGTGGTTTCAACAAAAATCATACCTTAGTCAGTTATGTAAGCGGTGTATGTCGGGTTGGTTGGCTGTTATCGCCAACCAATTTAAGCAACTTCTATTCTTCACCCATCCCGCCCACATTTTCAACACCACCCAGCGCACCCTGTAAAATGTTTCAATCGCTTTGAGCATTGAAATTTTTTATACTATTCAACAAAGTGGCATTTGTTATGCTACCCACCAAACACATTCAAGCAGAGGTAAAAATGAATATCGGAGAAGTGTCGTTTTATACAGGGATTCTATTATTTTTCATCGGCATTATCGGCGGTGGCATTGATGTCAAAGAAGTCAAAATACCGCAAATTACAGGTTTACCCCGATATATGTGCTTTATAGGCAGTGTGCTGTTTATTATTCTGGGTTTGTATTTGAAAAAAGAAATTACTGATACCGCTATCTCAAACGCTTTCAATAACGCAGCATCTATTAATACACCTGCAACTAATCCTGCTGACGTTCCAGCGACTACGCCCCCAGTAGCCGACCAGCAACCCGTTGTCACTAACGAGCCTCCTGTTGATGCACCCGCAGAAAATGCAGAAGCCGATAAAGCGATAGCCGCTAAACATCAGGCATTGATACAACTGGATGCTGCTAATAAACGTATTAATGCGGTGTGGAACGGCACGAGTCAAGACATCAGAGATGTATTGTTGCCTGAACAAAATCAATGGTTAGCGCAACGGGACAATGATTGTTCATTACAAGCCGCCAGTGAACAGCCGATAGATAAAGTGATGCAGGAAGCGGCTAAATTAAACTGCATGACCACCATGAGCGACCAGAGAACCGACGCACTGAAACAGGACATTACCGAAACAGCGGCTTCTGTTGCAACAAATGACGATCAGATTACCGATTCTAATCCGTCGGAAGCAGAAGCCTCCAGAAATCAGGCGCAGGTTCGTCTGGATGAGGCAAACAAGCGGATTAATGTCGTGTGGAATGCCGCCACGCAAGACATCAAAGCGGCTTTATTGCCTGAACAAAAACAATGGTTACAACAGCGTAAAGAGGATTGTTTACTGAAAGCCGCCAATGAACAGCCTGACGATAAAATGATGCAAGAGGCGTTTAAATTAAACTGCATGGCAACCATGACCGATCCCAGAACCGAAGAGTTAAAAGAAAAAATTGCGGCGATGACCCACAAATAATCACTGTCAGTTGGGCTGCTGTTTTTTGGCAGTCCAACTACAACGTGTCAGGCATTCGCCATAAAAATCGCCCGTCGCGGTGCGGGCAAGCCTTCACAGGTCAGTGCGTCATTATTCTGATTTAAAGTATTTTGCACACATTTTTGTCTACATCCGTTCACGGTTATCTGCATTGACTTGTAACTACAATGTAATTATATTCATCCCATGAATAGTTTAAAATTCGAATGGGATGAAAATAAAAATATCTCAAATCAAAAAAAACACGGTATTTCCTTTGCAGAAGCCAAGACTGTGTTTGCAGATGAGTTAGCGCGGTTAATTCCCGATCCTGATAATTCCGAAGGCGAAGCGCGTTTTATCCTGATGGGTGTAAGCTCGCAATATAATCTATTAACGGTTTGCCATTGCGAAAGACACTCGAACACTATTCGTATTATTTCAGCGCGAAAAGCTGACAAACTTGAACGAAAACAGTATGAGGGCTATCGCCATGCGTGAATCTTATGATTTTTCAAAATCAGTCAAAAATCCCTACGCAAAACGCCTTAAAAAACAAGTTACTATTCGCCTTGATGAAGAAACTATTGCTTACTTCAAGGACATGGCGGATACAAAAGGTATTCCTTATCAGAGCTTGATAAATTTGTATCTTCGCGATTGCGCAAGCGAACATCGGCAATTGGAAACAAAGTGGGGATAAAATAATATAACAGTAGCCTTGATTTAATACGGTGACAACGAGACTGGGCAACTACCGAGAGCCATTGTGAGACATTCTCACGATGGCTTTTTGTTGTCAGGCATTCGCCATAAAAATCGCCCGTCGCGGTGCGGGCAAGCCTTCACAGGTCAGTTGCGGATTATCGGGATGGAGAAAATCTTGCAGGGAATGAAACTGCATCCATTCGGTGCTGCGTTGTTCTTCAATGCTGGTGACAGTGACATCGACCAAACGCACGTTTTTAAACCCGCAGCGGGTCATCCAACTCATCAAGGTCGCACAACTGGGTAAAAACCAGACATTACGCATTTTGGCATAACGCCCTTCGGGGACTAATACCTCGCCTAAATCGCCTTCAATTACCAAGGTTTCCAATACCAATTCACCGCCGTGTTGCAAACAGCCTTTCAGTTCTAATAGATGGTCGAACGGCGAACGGCGATGGTATAACACCCCCATAGATAACACGGTATCAAACAGCTGTAAATTGCTGGGCAGGTCTTCGAGAGCCAGTGGTAATACGTCAATTGGGGCAGCACCGTATAAACATTTAACCGCTTGAAACTGCATCACGCTTAATAAAGTGGGATCTATGCCAATAACACGTTTTGCACCTGCCCCTAATAATCGCCACGCATGATAGCCATTGCCGCACCCGACATCCAACACCAAACGATGTTCCAGCGGCGCAAGATGGGGTTGTAGCCGATGCCATTTCCAATCCGAATGCCATTCGGTGTCAATGTGAATACCGAAGAGTTGATACGGGCCTTTACGCCACGGATGTAAGGCTCTTAAAGACTGTTCGAGTTGATGTTGTTCTGTGATGCTCACCTCATCGGCGCAACCAATTTGCACCGCATCCCCGTCTAATAACCGTTGCGAGGGCGTGAGTTGGGGCAATTGTTGAATAGCGTGTTGCCAGCGTACTAAATCACCATGCTGGTCTGCATCAAAGGCGTGTGCGAGCTGTGCGGGTAATAATTCAACCCACGCATCGGCTTTTACCTCTCGCAGTGCGTCATATAAAGCTTGATAATCGCTCATGTTGAATCAGAGTTGACCAGCGGAAGTGGTCTGTAAAAAAATCACCCCGCCACGTTGTGATAGGGTGATTATTTGAAATGTGCTTAGGAATGTATTGCAGACTTACCGAATCGACTCAGCAAGCAACACTCATTCCTTTATGAGTTTTTTGCTGACATTGCCTCAGCATTGCGCTTTGCCAAGCCATCAATTACCGCAGATAATGAACCTTTGGTTTCAACTTCATTACTGAATGTGGTGCGATAGTTAGTCACCAGACTCACGCCTTCAATCATGATGTCATAGGCTTTCCATTCGCCATCACTCAACGCCATACGGTAATCTACGCCGATAGGTTTGATACCGGGTTGTAATACTTCCGTTTTTACCACCGCTTTAGTCGCGCCTTCTTCCATTTCCAGCGGCAAATAATGCACTGACCACTCTTTAAATTCAATAAACGCACGCGAGTAGGTTCTAATCAACAGGATTTGAAATTCATGTTTAAAACGTTCTTTTTCGTCAGGTGTTGCTGTTTTCCACAGTTTGCCCAACACCAACGCTGAAATTTTATCGAAATCAGTATGCGGGTAAATCGTTTCATTAACAAACTGAGTGACTTGCGCAAAGTCTTTAACAAAATTTTTATCCTGCATTCTTTTTTGTAACTGATCTGAAGCAGCCGCTATGGGTTGTTGCGGTGCAGCCAGCTCAGCCGCTGTTACTTGGGCAAACGGCATAAAAGCCAATAATAATGCGAACAACCCAAATAATGTAGTGTGTTTAACTTTCATAAAAGCCTCTAAAAATAAAACCGATGTATTCTTACTTATCCTTTGCTTGCAACCGTCAACGAAACAATTCACTGATATAATGAGCCTCAGAATCGACCACTAAACCAGTGATATTCCTAACCTGTTGAGCCTAGAATAAGATGCCATATCATAACATCACAATGCCTACGCGCATGAGAAGAATGCGTTACAACGAGTTTTCCCGCCGCCTGATGCGTGAAAATTTATTATCGGTTGATGATCTCATTTATCCGATGTTTGTCATCGAAGGATCAAACCAAAAACAAGCCATTGCCTCCATGCCAGATGTTGAACGTTACTCGCTGGATTTGCTGGTTGAACAAGCGCGTGAAGTCTATGAACTGGGCATTCCCGCGATTGCCTTATTTCCCGTCATCTCTGCCGATAAAAAATCAGACGATGCCGCAGAAGCCTACAATCCTGATGGCTTGGTACAGCGTAGCGTCAGAACCTTAAAACAAACTTTACCCCACTTGGGCATCATCACCGATGTTGCCCTAGACCCGTTTACCATTCACGGGCAAGACGGACTCATCAATGAAGCGGGTTATGTGTTAAATGACGAAACTATCGCCGTGCTGGTCAAACAAGCCTTATCCCATGCCGAAGCAGGTGCCGATATAGTCGCGCCGTCGGACATGATGGACGGACGTATCGGAGCAATAAGAATAGCCTTGGAAACTGAACGTTACATGAACACGCTGATACTCGCCTACTCTGCCAAATATGCGTCGGCTTTTTATGGCCCATTCAGAGATGCAGTGGGTTCAGCGGGAAACTTGGGTAAAGGGAATAAATACAGCTACCAAATGGATCCAGCCAATTCCGACGAAGCTATGCGTGAAATTCAACTGGATTTAGAAGAAGGCGCGGATATGGTAATGGTTAAACCAGGAATGCCTTATCTGGATATTATTCGCCGCGTTAAAGATGAATACGGCGTACCGACCTTTGCTTATCAGGTCAGCGGCGAATACGCCATGCTCAAAGCCGCGTCTATCAACGGCTGGCTGGATGAAAAAGCAGTCGTGATGGAATCGTTGTTAGCTTTTAAACGTGCGGGTAGTGATGCGATTCTGACCTATTACGCCAAGGCGGTGGCGCAGTGGTTGCGTGATGTGTAGATTGGGTGGGCGATAAACGAAGTCAATAAAAAAGCGGTGTAGAATTTATGACCGTTTGGATTAATGTTGGGTTGCTGAAAAAAAGCAATCCAACCTGAGAGGCTGTTGATATGAATGATAAAATTAGGGTGGGCGACAGCGTGAAGCTAATTGATTTGCCTCACTGGCTTATCCATGATTTGCCAGAAAGTGAGCAAACAGAAATGCGTGAATTTATAGGACAGCAAACCATAGTTCGAGAGATTGATAGTTATGGGTATTTTTGGCTTGAGTTTGAAGTTATTGTTGAAAAAAATGATACTAATCATTGTTGTGGACATTCGTTTGCCGTTTCGCATGATTTCATAGATCTGGTTACCCCCTATGTGTAAGTCGGGTTACGCTATCACTAACCCGACCTACAAAATTTTTGGCAATCTAACCTGAATACTTAATTCAGCTTCAACAACTTACCCTGAATAAACTTGGTGTAATTATTATTAGCGATTTGCCGAAAGTTGTATTCCAGACACGCGCTTGAATAATCACTGGTGACAACGGCTGTGTCATTATTGCTGGCAGACATTACCGAGGCGGTCGTGGCGGCTAATAACGCTTCTGCTCTGCTTTTGGCATCCGCGCCGTTTTTATCATCTAAATCATCTACCAGATCCGCAATAGATCGCGCATTGGCTAAACCTAACGGAATTAATTTTTCCGTGGTTTCGCCTAAGTGCCGTCTGACAATCGCTTGTGAACCTAAATGCAAAATAAATTTAAACGCCACGCCTGTGCGTATCGACGATAACACAGGGTCTACGTTGATAATCTGGTCAATTGAATCCACCCCTTCGGCAATCAGCAACGATGAAATCCGCGCAATCACGCCTTCCAGTTTTATCAATTGATCCGATTTTTCTCACGGTTATTTCCTAAAGCGATTGAGATGACTAACCTACGGCATACACCGTAGGTTATAAAGGCACTTAAAGCGTAATGATGTCGTTACCGACGCTCACCAGCACTACATCGGCAGGACGCATAGCGAAAATACCGACGGTGACTACGCCGACGATATTATTGATGATTTGCTCTAATTCAATTGGATTGAGGATGTTCAGATTATGCACATCGAGAATCTCGTTGTGGTTATCAGTAATATAATTTTCACGCCACACAGGTTGACCGCCTAACTTAACTAACTCTCTGGCAACATAACTTCTCGCCATTGGAATCACTTCAACGGGTAATGGAAATGCACCTAATACGTCAACTTGTTTAGAACCGTCGGCAATACACACAAACTTTTTACTAGCAGCGGCAATAATTTTTTCGCGCGTTAATGCTCCGCCGCCGCCTTTAATTAAATGTTTGTGCGGGCTTATTTCATCAGCACCATCGACATACACATCCAGCGTACCCACTGCATTCAAATCAAATACAGGAATACCCAATTTTTTCAAGCGTTCAGTACTGGCGATAGAACTGGATACCGCGCCTTCAATATCGGCTTTAAAATCAGCCAGATAATCAATAAAATGATTAACAGTAGAACCCGTACCCACACCGATAATGGCAACGTCTCTTACATAAGGAATAGCTGCCTCGGCAACTTTTTGTTTCAATTCATCTTGGGTCATATTTAGCTTCCTGTAATTTTAAAAGTGAATAAATGGTGCGTGATAATACCCCATAAGCCCCTATTCTTCAGCCGATTTTTTAAATAACCCATACAGAACTAGCTGTCAGACCCGTATTATTAACACTGGTAGCTGTAGTTTCTTGATTTCATAATCGAAATTTCTTGCACTTATCCGCCATTTTCATCTCAGATTAACTGACTCTATAAATTCAGTTTTTCTCACATTAATTGCACCTGACTTTTAGTCTGGTCACATTAAGTGATTTTATCGGGTGGAGTTTCTCACATTATTTGACTTTATCTGTCACAGTCAAAATGCGATTGTGGTTAAAACCATCATTAAAAACGTTCGTTTTTACTGACTGCTTTCGTTAAAGAAAAGCACTGTGTTTTCGATCTTATTTTGGTTATTATAAAGACGGTTTTTAGGGTTTACTTTACCCTTAATGATTTTAAAGGTGTTTTGGTAAGATGATGGCACAGACTATCGGTTATCTGAGGGTATCAACAGCAGATTAGGACGGAGTATGCTGGAATGTATAGAAATATTGTCGATTGCCATGGAACGGGGTATCCATGTCTATTCGGTAAAAGGCAATTGGCGGCTTGACCAAAGTATCCAGAGCAAGATTATTGCGATGGCATTTTCGATGGCCGCCGAGATTGAACGGGATTTAATTTCGCAGCGTACGAAAGAAGCCTTACGCGCAAAGAAAGCGTCTGGTATGTCGCTAGGCCGCCCCAAAGGACCGGGCAAGAGCAAGCTTGATCCATTCCGCCCAGAAATCGAAGCCTTGCTTGCCAATGGTGCGACCCAGTTTTTTATCGCCGAACGCTATGGCACTACGCCTGCCAATTTGCGTAACTGGATGAGCAAACACGGCATCACCCGGCCTAAACAGGAAAAGGATCGTGC
>JAURYI010000067.1 GCA_030654015.1 Methylococcales bacterium
TGGCGTTATGCGAATGACTCTAAAGTTGCGCGTGTTATCTATATCAACAAATTAGACCGTATCGGTGCTGACTTCTACCGTGTTGTTAAACAAGTAGAAGAAGTATTAGGTGCAGTGCCTGTGGTCATGACTTTACCTATCGGTACAGAAGACGAATTCTCAGGCGTGGTTGATTTATTAACCGAAAAAGCGTGGGTTTGGGATAACTCTGGCGATCCTATGAACTACACCATTCAAGACATTCCAGCCGATATGGTGGAACTGGCGGCAAAATGGCGTGAAAGAATGATTGATCAAGTTGCCGATCAATTTGATGATGTCATGGAAGCCTATCTTGAAGGCGAAACCCCAGACGTAGAAACCATCAAACGTTGTTTGCGTAAAGGCACAATCCATCTGGATTTCTTCCCGACTTTCTGTGGTTCTTCGTTTAAAAACAAAGGTGTACAGTTAGTATTGGACGGCGTTATTGATTACTTGCCTTGCCCGACTGAAGTTAATCCACAACCAGAAGTGGATTTAGAAGGCAACCCAACAGGTGAATTTGCGATTGTTGATGCTGAAAAACCCTTACGCGCATTAGCATTCAAAATTATGGATGACCGTTTTGGCGCGTTGACGTTCTTGCGTATTTACTCAGGTAAACTGGAAAAAGGCACATCAGTATTAAACACTTTTACAGGTAAAACTGAGCGTATCGGTCGTATCGTAGAAATGCACGCTGATGCGCGTAACGAACTGGAATCTGCGCAAGCGGGCGACATCGTTGCTGTATTGGGTATGAAAAACGTACAGACTGGTCATACTTTATGTGATCCTAAATTCCCAGCAACGTTAGAGCCCATGGTCTTCCCTGATCCCGTTATCTCATTAGCTATCAGTCCAAAAGACAAAGCTGCGTCAGAAAAAATGGGTATCGCATTAGGCAAAATGATTCAGGAAGATCCTTCATTCCACGTTGAAACCGATGAAGACAGCGGCGAAACTATCCTGAAAGGCATGGGCGAGTTGCATCTTGACATTAAAGTCGATATTTTAAAACGTACTCATGGCGTTGAAGTTATCGTCGGTAAACCACAAGTAGCGTACCGTGAAACCATCACTAAATCGGTTGAAGACGAATACACCCACAAAAAACAATCAGGTGGTTCAGGTCAATACGGCAAAATCAGCTACCGTATCGAGCCAGGTGAGCCTGGTTCTGGTTATGTATTTGAATCAGCGGTTACAGGTGGTAACGTACCGCGCGAATACTGGCCAGCGGTTGATAAAGGCTTCAAATCTATGCTGGATAAGGGCGTATTGGCCGGCTTCCCTTGTTTAGATTTTAAAGTCGTGTTGTTGGACGGCGCGTTCCACGCGGTCGATTCGTCTGCAATCGCGTTTGAAATTGCGGCAAAAGCGGCTTTCCGTCAATCAATTCCAAAAGCAGGCCCGCAGTTAATCGAACCGATTATGAAAGTGGACACGTTTACACCTGCTGACCACGTTGGTGACGTTATCGGTGACTTAAACCGTCGTCGCGGCATGATTAAATCACAAGATGCTGGCGTAACTGGTGTGCGTATTAAATCTGACGTACCATTAAGCGAAATGTTCGGTTACATCGGTGATTTGCGTACGATGACATCAGGTCGTGGACAGTTCTCTATGGAGTTCTCACACTATATGCCATGTCCTAAAAACGTATCAGAAGAAGTCATTAAAGAAGTGACTGAGCGTAACAAAGCGAAAGCTAAGTAATGTGCGTAGGTTGGGTTGCCGCTTTTTGCAACCCAACATATCCATTAATTTGTTGGGTTGACTATCGTCAGATCAACCTATGTTGCTACACGCTTAAATAGTTAGTTTAACCTGATCTACACGACTTTTTATGATAACTCTCGATGAACTTGAAACAATTGCTCAAGAGCGTTTGCTTGATGCAGATGCGTTGATAGCCGCTGGACGCTATGATGGCGCAGCGTATATCTGTGGCTATGCAATAGAATTATCGCTAAAGGCAAAAATTTGTAAAACGCTTAAATGGTCTGATTTTCCCTCATCGAGCAAGGAATTTCAAAACTACCAAAGCTTTAAAGTGCATAATTTAGACGTATTGTTACATCTGTCGGGTATGGAAGGTGAAATTAAGACAAATCATATGGCTGATTGGTCAAATGTAAGTGCTTGGAATCCAGAAAGCCGCTATAAAACAAACAGTTTGACTTCAGAATTAGAGGCTACAAAGGCTACAACAATGTTAAATTCTGTAAAGAGGTTGATAACAATATTATGAATTCACTTGCTCAAAAAATGATGACTGTTGAACAAGAATTGGCGGCTGAACACGGTGAATTTACTTTGTTTGCCCTATTTCTCAGGGATAATTCACCTGGGCTATGGGATGTAATAGTTTCCGCACCTTGGATTGATGAGAATAGAGAAGAGGGTTTAAGTAAGGTAGTCGCTAAAGTAAACGCTTGTTTGCAAAAAGATGAAGTATTGATGTTATCTCACATTGTTATTGTGGAACATGACCATCCAGACTTAGCGGAATTAAAAAATCGTTTTAATTTTGCTACCTCGCTCACAGTAATTGAAGCTAAAAACGATAACTTATTGGGACAGGATATACAACAGGCGTTTTTTATTCCGTTGAAGCAAGCGGCTTAGTTTTAGGAGCAATAGTAGTGAATGAAAATGAACTAGCCGCGTAGTTCGAGTTAGCGGTAGCGTAACCCGATATTTTCGGCTATCGTTTAAACAATCAATAGTTACCCATAGAGATTTGATAATGATTACAAATGCCTTGGTTGAAACACATATTGATAGTAACGTAAAAGATGAAGCCACCAAAGTGCTTGCGACAATGGGGCTGACTATTTCGGATGCTATTCGACTCATGCTTATCAAAATTGCACAAGACCACAAGCTGCCTTTTGATGAATTTATTCCTAACGCCGAAACTGTCAAAGCAATGGAAGAAGCTAGGGCGGGGCAGTTGCAAACGACGGAAACTATAGAGCAACTTATGGTTGCTATGAAGTTGTAAATGAGGAAGATTGAGTGGACTACTGCATTTAAGCGTGATTTTAAGAAAATAGGCACGTTTGAATCCGCTTTTATTGAAGCTCTGGGGAAGTTAGCTAACGATGAACCTTTATCAGAAAAGTTTTGTGATCATCCGCTAACGGGAGAATGGAACGACTTTCGAGATTGTCATATTCGCCCTAATTTGATTTTAATCTATCGAAAACCAACTGCTGCTTGTCTGCAATTGGTTCGCCTTGGATCCCATTCTGAGTTGGGTCTTTAATTTCCTAAGGCTTAACCGTAGTCATGCAGGTTGGATTGCCACTTTTTGGCAACACAACCACGCACGGTTATTATTGTAAATGTTATTTGTTCATCGTGTTTGTTGGGTTGCAAAAAGCAGCAACCCAACCTACGAGAACGTAATAGAAGAAATAAGTGAACGTAACAAAGCTAAAGTGAAGTAATTCGTCTTGTAGCTAAAAATAGTCGCGTAGTTTTGGCATTCCCTACACTACGCGACTGCCTTTTTAAACAAGTGTAGATGTGACTTGCCGCAATAGGTGGAAATTTATTCATAGTGTGCGGATACTCTGCACCCATGCAATCCCACTTTTTTATTGAGGAACACAAATGGAAGCATACCTACCCATCATCCAAACTACTCTTGCCGAGTGGTTACAATTCACCCTAGCCCAGCCTTTATATGCAGCAGCATTAGTCATCAGCATCTGGCTACTGACTTCAATACTGTACAGCATCAAAATGGCGGGATTAAAGAAAAAAAATCTCGTTAGTGAACAGGCGCGAACAGCCGCCGAAGCCACGCTCAACACTGCACAACAACAACTCCAGCAGGCGCAAAACGACACGCTCGGGCTGACGGAACAACTCGCGCAACAGCAACAACGCGCCCAAACAGCAGAACAGCAACTTATCCAGCGTAATCAAGAAATTGCCGCGACTATACAAAGTCTTGCCAGCAGTTTTGATATAGGCGAACGCCCGTTACCTGTTCCTGAAAACTCTAAAGCAGACGACTTATGGCAACAACACGATAAAGTCACCAAACAACTTATCGAACGCCTGCGCACTGAACAACTCGCCAAAACGGAATTGGAAAAATTTTATCAGGCTGAAAAAGCTAAACTCGCGGCAACAGAAGCCCAGTTACTCAGCTTACAAACCAATTTAGACAGTCAAACTAGTCTGGTTCTTGCCCTGCAAACGCAAACCACCTCATTGCAGCAACAACAAAATGACACTCAGCGCGACCTGACGGACGCACTGAAAAAACATCAGACTGATTTAACGCGCTTGTTACAACTGGAACAACAAGCATCAACTGTCGCTCATGCACAACCGTCCGCCACCGCTTCGATTGCACCAGTAACACCTGCACCTGTCACTCCAGTTATAACGGTTGCAGAAGAACCCGCTTTGCCTTCAAGCCCAGTAGCCGATGATTCGGCGACTAAAATGCAAGACCTGTTTAAAAAACAGCAAGCCGCATCTGTTATCCCTGAGCCTGAAGTAACTGTACCCGTAGAAATCCCAGAACCCCTTATTCCAGAGTTTGTACCGTTCAATGAACTCGCTGAACTCCCGCCAGTTGCACCAATAATAGAACCTGAGCCTGTTGTTATTGCCGATGTGACTGAAAAAACGCTTAAAGTGTCCGCACTAAAAGGGATGTATAACAAATTCACCACCAGCAAAGCAGAGCCAAGTACAGAGCCAAAACCTGCACCTGTGGTAGTGGTTGAACAAACTCCTGAGAAATCCAGCAAAGGGACTGCGCTAAAAGGTCTGTATAACAAATTTACCACCAGCAAAGCAGAACCCGCACCTGTTGCACCTGCCCCAAAGCCAGTACCCGCAGCAGTTATATCGGAAATAGAGCCTGAACCTGCGCCAATCATGCCAATTGCAGAGCCTGCACCTGCAATTAAAGTAGAAGCTGTTGAAAAAACGCCAGAAAAACCCATTAATATCGAGCAACTAAAAAGCGCATATCAAAAAAATACTACGCCAAAAGTACAGATAAAAGACCTTGCGCCTGAATCATTCGATGATTCCTCTAGCAAACTGGAAGATGTAGCCGATCAAATTACTGAAAAACTTGAAAAAATGAAAGGCTTGTACGGTAAATTCTTCTCAAAAAAAGATAACGAATAGACGGATTCCAGCATAGGGACGTTGCCCCGCAACGTCTCTATGTGCAAGTTCATATTACCGCACCACCGCCCGCATTAAACAATGGGCTATACACTTAATCCTATCAACATTCACAATCGCACCGATTTTTATCATCCTGATAATTACTGTAGAATAGGCAGTTTTATTGAGCTTGCTCTCCTAATGACATCACCCCCCCGATGGATTTTTAATGACCGACTATAAATTAACCCACCTGAAAGAACTCGAAGCGGAAAGCATCCACATCATTCGTGAAGTCGCCGCTGAATTTGATCATCCCGTGATGCTGTACTCCGTCGGCAAAGATTCTGCCGTCATGCTACACCTGACCATGAAAGCGTTTTACCCTGCCAAACCGCCGTTTCCGTTTATGCACATTAATACCACTTGGAAATTCAAAGAAATGATTGCATTTCGTGATGACCTAGTAAAAAAACTAGGACTGGAATTTATCGAACATATTAATCAAGACGGTATTGCTCAAGGCATAGGTCCTTTCACCCACGGCAGTAAAAAACACACCGATGTCATGAAAACTGACGCACTAAAACAAGGACTAGACAAATACCAATTTGATGCTGCGTTCGGTGGCGCACGCCGTGACGAAGAAAAATCGCGTGCTAAAGAACGCGTGTATTCGTTCCGTGATAAAAACCACCGCTGGGATCCCAAAAACCAACGCCCCGAATTGTGGAACATATACAACGGTAAAATCGACAAAGGTGAAAGTATTCGCGTATTCCCATTATCCAACTGGACAGAGCTGGACATCTGGCAATACATACACCTAGAAAATATTCCTATCGTCCCGTTATATTTCGCCAAAGAACGCCCCGTCGTTGAGCGCGATGGAATGTTAATTATGGTCGATGATGAACGTATGCCCATCGGCGAAAATGAAAAAGTGGAAATGAAAAAAGTACGTTTTCGTACTCTAGGCTGTTATCCCTTAACAGGCGCAGTCGAATCCGAAGCCACAACGCTACCCGAAATCATCCAAGAAATGCTCTTAACCACCACGTCAGAAAGACAAGGACGCTTAATCGACCACGACCAAGCAGGATCTATGGAGCAGAAGAAACGCGAAGGGTATTTCTAAAAGCAGGTAAAAGGTGCAGGGTTCAAAAAGCGTTTTACGTTTTGAAGATTTAGAAGTTTGGAAACGCTCTTCTCGACTTTGTGTTGAGGTTTATAAAGAACTGGCAACGTGCAGAGATTTTGGTTTTAAAGATCAAATCACCCGTTGCAGTTTATCTGTTCCCAGCAACATTGCAGAAGGATTTGAACGTGGCTCAAATAAAGATTCAGTTAAATTTTTTTATTATGCAAAAGGCTCTTGCGGCGAATTGCGAACACAAACGTACATCGGTATCAAAATTGGATATATCGATAAAGAAAAAGGCTTAAATTGGAAGCGTGAGGCAGAAGAAGTTTCGAGAATGTTATCTGCTCTGATTCAAGCACGAAGTTCTTAAAAAGAAGGTGAAAGGTGCAAAAACAATCGAACTTTTGTACCTTGTACCTTGCACCTACAAAACACACACAACTTGGAAAATGTTTATATGTCCCACCAATCCGATTTAATCAGCACTGATATAGATGCTTACTTAGCACAACACGAGCGCAAAGAATTATTGCGTTTTTTAACTTGCGGCAATGTCGATGATGGCAAAAGTACCCTCATCGGGCGTTTGTTATACGACTCTAAAATGATTTATGAAGACCAGTTGGCGGCGGTGCAATCCGATAGCGTCAAATCTGGCACGACAGGCGCGGGTAAAATTGACCTTGCGTTATTGGTCGATGGTTTGCAAGCAGAACGCGAGCAGGGCATTACTATCGACGTGGCTTACCGTTATTTTTCGACCTCAACACGCAAATTTATTATTGCTGATACACCGGGGCATGAACAATACACCCGCAATATGGCAACAGGCGCGTCTACCTGTGACTTGGCGATTATTCTGATTGATGCTCGCTACGGCGTGCAAACGCAAACCAAACGCCATAGTTTTATCGTGTCTTTATTGGGCATTCAACACGTTATTGTTGCCGTCAATAAAATGGATTTGATGGGCTACAGTGAAGACGTATTTAATAAAATCAAGCAAGATTATCTAGCCTTTACGCAGAGTTTAGATTTACACGACATTTGCTTTATCCCGATGTCCGCATTAGATGGCGATAACGTGGTCAATGCCAGTGAGAATATGCCGTGGTTTACGGGTGACTCATTAATGACAGCTCTCAATAGCGTCCAAATTGCCGACGATCATAATTTTGTCGATGCGCGGTTTCCTGTGCAGTATGTCAACCGCCCTAATTTAGATTTTCGCGGTTTTTGCGGCACGGTCGCATCGGGTGTGTTTAATCAAGGCGATACGGTGACGGCGTTACCATCGGGTAAATCCAGCAAAATTAAGTCTATCGTCACTTATGATGGTGAGATAACACGCGCATTTCCACCAATGGCGGTCACGTTCACGCTGGAAGATGAAATTGATGTCAGTCGTGGTGATATGTTGGTTGGTAATCAAACCATTTCCGCGACGATTACCGATAAATTTAAAGCCAATTTGGTGTGGATGACGGAACAGCCGTTGATTGCAGGTCGGCAATATATTATTAAACTGGCAACGCGCAGTGTGTCAGGTTCGGTGTCACTGATTCATCACCGTATTGATGTCAATACTTTGGAACACCATGATGCCAGAGAGTTAAAACTCAACGAAATCGGCTCTTGTACAGTATCGGTCAATGCACCTGTGGTGATTGATCCTTACAAAACCAACCGAGGCACAGGCGCGTTTATTATCATCGACCGTTTGACTAACGGCACGGTAGGTGCGGGTATGATTACGGGCATTCATGATGACGAAGTGCAAGCTCCTGTCAGTAGTGAAGAACGCGCGGCACGATTCAGCCAAGTGCCAACGGCTGTTTCATTAACAGGCGCGTTGCGTGTAGATGTTGCGTATCAATTGGAAAGACTCTTGTTTGATAACGGTCATGCGACGACGGTAGTCGAAGCGGAAGCGACGGCGTTATTGATTAACGTAATTAAAAATGCGGGTTTGATTGGCTTGTTGACTGATAGCAGTGCTGATTTAGCCGAGCTGGTTTTTGATGCTGATAAGCAAACGTTGGATGAGATTTATACGTTGTTGAAAGAACAAAAAATCATTTATTGATTGTGAAAAAGACCTCTGAGGTTTTAAAAACCTCAGAGGTCTATAGCGTTTAATACACCCGTTCTTTAGGCGGAATCATTTCTACGTCATCGGTCAGCGTGTATAAATGCACGGGACGATAGGCAATTTTTACTGCGCCATTTTCCAGCCACGTTAGCGTGTGCTTCATCCAGTTGGCATCATCACGGTTGGGATAATCTTCTCTGGCGTGTCCGCCTCGGCTTTCATGACGATTACCAGCGGCGTTAATGGCAACGCTTGCTTGCGCCAGTAAATTATCTAATTCTAAGGTCTCGACTAAATCAGTATTCCAAATCAATGATTTATCCTGCACATTGACTTCGGCAAATGTTTTGCTGATGTCTGCCATTGCCGCAATACCTTCATCCAAGGTGGACTGCGTTCTGAATACGGCGGCTTTACTCTGCATGGTTTTTTGCATCGCCAAGCGAATATCGGCAACATTGCGGCTGCCATTGGCATTACGAATGCTGTCAAAACGGGCAAGTGCGGCATCGCAAGCGGTGTCAGCCAGTGGTTTGTGTGGCGTGTGCGGTTGAACCAGTTCGGCGCAACGAATCGCCGCAGAACGTCCGAAAACCACTAAATCCAACAGCGAGTTTGAGCCCAAGCGATTTGCACCGTGTACCGAAACACACGCCGCTTCGCCGATTGCCATTAAACCAGTGACCACTTTATCAGGATCATTACCGTCTAATGTCACTACTTCGGCGCGGTAATTAGTCGGTATGCCGCCCATGTTGTAATGCACGGTGGGCAGTACGGGAATAGGTTCTTTAGTGACATCAACGCCTGCAAAAATGCGTGAGGTTTCGGCAATGCCGGGTAAACGTTCATGAATCAGGGCAGGGTCTAAATGTTCCAGATGCAGGTAGATATGATCTTTATTTTTACCGACACCGCGACCTTCATGAATTTCAATGGTCATGGCGCGACTGACCACATCACGCGAGGCTAAATCTTTGGCAGATGGGGCGTAGCGTTCCATGAAACGTTCGCCTTCGGAGTTGGTTAAATAACCACCTTCACCGCGCACGCCTTCGGTAATTAAGCAACCTGAGCCATAAATACCAGTGGGATGGAATTGAATAAATTCCATGTCCTGTAACGGTAAACCTGCGCGTAATACCATTGCATTGCCGTCACCTGTGACGGTATGCGCGGAGGTGCAGGAAAAAAAACTGCGTCCATAACCGCCTGTGGCTAATACGGTGACGTGGGCTTTAAATAAGTGTATTGAGCCGTCATCCAGACACCACGCGAGTACGCCGCGACATTCACCGTCCTGCATGATTAAATCCAGCACGATGTATTCAACAAAAAATTCCGCGTTGTGTTTGATGGCTTGCTGATACAGGGTGTGCAAAATGGCGTGACCTGTTTTATCAGCGGCGGCGCAAGTGCGTTGCGCTGTGCCTTTGCCGTAATGGGTGGTCATACCACCAAAGGCGCGTTGATAAATTTTGCCGTCTTCGGTGCGCGAGAACGGTACGCCGTAATGTTCCAGTTCAATAACGGCGTTCATGGCTTCACGACACATATATTCAATCGCGTCCTGATCGCCTAACCAGTCCGAACCTTTTACTGTGTCATAAAAATGAAACCGCCAATCGTCTTCGCCCATGTTGCCCAAGGCGGCACTGATACCGCCTTGGGCGGCAACCGTGTGGCTGCGCGTGGGGAATACTTTTGATAAGCAGGCAGTTTTTAAACCGCGTTCTGCCATACCCAAGGTGGCGCGTAAACCTGCACCACCTGCACCGACTACTATTACATCATATTCGTGTTCTATGATTTTATAAGTCATATTCAGCCTACTGAAATAGTGCGCAATACGGCAAGTACACCTGCCAACGCTAATAAGAAAAAAATCAGATTTACTGACCAAATGGCGGCAATTTTTGCTCCTTCGGCGGCAACATAATCTTCAATCACGACTTGCAAACCCAATGCGGAATGATAAAAAACCGCCAACAGCCACGCGACAATCAGCGTGCTGTTTAACGGTGATGCCAACCATGCGACCGTTTGTGCGTAAGAATCGTTAAATAACGAATTCAGCAAGCTGATAGCCACGAGGGATAAAGGAATTAAGGCGACTGCTGTTATGCGCTGCATCCACCAATGGTGACTGCCCGCTTTGACTGAGCCTAGACCGCGTACGCGGCTTAATGGGGTTCTGTAGTCCATGGTATCCTCACACAAGGGCGGCTAAGGTCAGCGTGATAGAGATGACTAACTCAATCAGCGCGTAGCGGTTTAAAGTCTCACGGTCAAAACTGTGTCCAGCGTCCCATATTAAATGCCGTACACCGTGACATAAATGGAAAAACAGTGCGTAAATAAAACCCCAGTACAGTAATTTTATCAGCCAGCCGTTCATTGTCTGTTGCATGGCGGCATAATTATCGGCACCGCCTGCCATTGCCGACAGCATATAGATAATAACGATTAACCCGACAGATAACAGGACACCTGTTATGCGGTGAGTAATAGAAATAATGCCTGTCAGCGGGAGTTTGTAGGCTTGTAAATGCGGGGAAATCGGTCTGTTGCTTTTGACTGCCATAACGTTATCCATCGGGTTGCTAGGGAGAAATTTATTGTAGCTATAATAATAACTGTTTTCGTGCCTACTTATACCATTTGCTTACGGCATAACTCAACAAAGGCTTATGCTGTGTAGAGAAGACTTTGCTAACTATCACAACCTTGTTGTTGTAAAAACCTCGGTTGTTCCGATGTTTCTGCGCTGTTTGCCGATATGTTAACATCTAAATTATGCGCCATACTGACGAGGATGCGGGTAATAATGTTAGCGGTTGTCAATGGTAAACAACGAGAATTTAATTTTTTACCAAAAAGCACCGTAAAGCCTGCGTCTCTTTAGGGCGGGGATGTAAGGTGTGCTGTTGATTTTTTCATGTTAGAATCGTCCACATTGGGTACGCTGTTGCTGTGTACTTCCTCGCTCTGGCTTCTTAGCTATAGAGTGGTTGAAATAAGGTGTTTTTCAGAGACATCCCTTTCGGGCATGGAAGGCTAAACTAAGGAATCCCCCGCCCTTTGGGCAGGGGTGGATGTCAAGATAGAATACTGCAACTGCATGATTAAACGCGAAAGGAAAGTGTTGCGTTCATGTTGATGCTAACGTGTCCTACGCGATAGGATTGATAATTTTAAATCCAACTTTGGAGTAATGTATGTCGTGGAATGAACCTGGCGGCGATAATAAAGACCCTTGGAGCGGTCGAGGCGATGATAAGAAACCGCCTGATTTAGATGAGGTAATCCGCTCATTACAAGAAAAGCTGACCAAAATTTTTGGTGGCGGTGGCGGCGATGAAGGCGGGAGCAATAACTCCTCTGGTAATACGTTTTCAAATAGCCCGATGAAAGGACTGGGTTTGGCTATCGGTGCGGGTATACTGTTAGCTATATGGGGTGTCAGCGGCTTTTATATTGTTGATGAAGGCAATAACGGCATTGAAACGCGCTTTGGTCAATATACCGTCACCACACAGTCGGGTTTAAACTGGCATTTACCCGCGCCTATCGGACGGCATGATATTGTCAACGTCAAACAGCAACGTTTTATTGAAGTTGGTTATCGCAGTGTTGCGGGTACATCTGAGCAAGGCTCTGGCTCAGTCCCTAAAGAAGCCTTAATGCTGACTGCCGATGAAAATATTGTCGATGTCAGTCTGAACGTGCGTTATCAGGTTGATAATGCCAAAGACTTTTTGTTCAACGTCGCTAATCCTGCCGCCACCTTAAAGCAAGTCACCGAAAGCGTACAGCGCGGTGTCGTGGGCAGCAATACCATGGACTTTATCCTGACGGAAGGTCGTAGTGAAATCGTCACGAAAATCAAAGCCGAAATTCAGGAAGTCATGAACAGCTACCATGCAGGTATTATCGTAACCGAGGTCAACCTGCAAGATGCTCAGCCACCCGAAGAAGTACAAAATGCCTTTGTTGATGCTATTAAATCGCGTGAAGACAAAGAGCGTTTAATCAACGAAGCCCAAGCCTACTACAACGATGTCGTGCCAAAAGCACGCGGCGCGGCGGCAAGAAAAAAACAGGAAGCCGAAGGTTATAAAGAACAAGTCATTGCTCAAGCCACAGGTGAAGTCAGTCGTTTTTCTCAATTACTGGCAGAATATCAAAAAGCACCTGAAGTGACGCGCAAACGTATGTACATCGAAGCAATGGAATCGGTATTATCCGAAACCAATACCGTCATGGTCGATGTCAAAAACGGTGCGAATAATATGCTGTATTTACCGCTGGACAAAATGTTGCAACAACAACCGGCAGTGTCTGGCAATACATCGCAAAGCACAGCAGAACCAGTCGCATCACCAACACCAAAACCCATTGTGGCAGAAAAACAACCCGCCTCGATTGACCGTAGTGCGGCGCGTGGACGTGATTTGAGAGGACGCAGTGATGCAGAATAAAATATTGGTAGCTCTGGGGTTAGTGTTAATTATCGGCATGATGAGTGTATTTACCGTATCTGAAACGGAAAAAGCCATTAAATTCCGTTTGGGTGAAATCGTGAAAGACGACTACACCCCGGGTATACATTTCAAATTACCGTTTATCAACAACATCAAAAAGTTTGATGCGCGTATCCAAACCATGGCAGAAAAGCCTGAGCAATTTCTGACTTCTGAAAAGAAAAACGTCATTGTGGATTTATTTGTCAAATGGCGTATCGGTAACGTGACTACCTTTTATACTGCCGTTGCAGGTGATGTGAATCAAGCCAATTTACGTTTGAATCAAACCATCAAAAACGCCATTCGCGGCGAATTCAGCAAACGCGATATTAAACAGCTGGTCTCAACCGACCGCAGTGCGATTCGTGACGTATTGATGGAAAAATCCAAAACCATCGCGCCCAACCTAGGCATTGATATTATTGATGTGCAGGTGATGCGGATTGATTTGCCGAAAGAAGTCAGTAGTTCAGTATTTCGACGTATGGAAGCAGAGCGGGAAAGTGTGGCGCGTGAATTTCGTTCACAGGGTGCAGAAGCCGCCGAAAAGAAACGCGCTGAGGCGGATAAACAACGAGTTGTTGAACTCGCTAATGCCTTTCGTGATGCCGAAACCTTACGCGGTGAAGGCGATGCCATTTCTGCGGAAATTTACAGCAAAGCCTACGGTGCAGATACTGAATTTTTCACCTTTTACCGTAGTTTAAATGCCTATAAAAAGACCTTTTCTAAATCCAGCATGATGGTCGTAGACCCCAACTCGGATTTCTTTCAGTATTTTAATAAGCAAAAATAAGGGACTATCTTACCAATCGTACAGGCGTTGCAAAGTAACGTCTGTACATTACCTAAAAACGCTCCGCCTAGTCGGGGCGTTTTGTTTGAGTGGACACACGAAATATGCAAGCAAAAGACTCTTGGCTGTTACCTGAAGGCATTGAAGAAATTCTGCCCGAAGAAGCTGCCCATCTGGAAAACTTACGCACTCAGCTGTTAGACCTGTTCGCCTGCTGGGGCTATGAGTTAGTTATTCCGCCCTTTATTGATTTTCTCGATTCCCTATTAATCGGGGCAGGGCATGATTTAGATTTACAAACTTTCAAACTCACCGACCAAATCAGCGGCGAAATGCTCGGTATCAGAGCCGATATGACCCCGCAAGTGGCGCGTATTGATGCACACAATCTAAAACACGAATGGCCGACTCGCCTGTGTTATGTCGGCACAATTTTACATACACGCGGCGACCCGTTAGAAAAAACCCGCAGTCCGATGCAAATCGGCGCAGAACTCTACGGTCATGCAGGCAAAGAAAGCGACATCGAAGTCATCCGCTTAATGTTGGAAATGTTGGCAATGACAGGTTTATTAAACGTGCATTTAGACTTAGGTCATGTCGGTATTTACCGCGCCTTAGCCAAACAGGCACAATTGACCTGCGCCCAAGAAAGCGAATTATTTGATGTTTTGCAACGCAAAGCCCGTCCAGAACTGGCTGAGCTTATGGACAGCTACGCTATTGCCAGCGAACTGAAAACCCTGTTTTTAAAACTGCCTGAACTGAACGGCGACCGTGACGTGCTGAACAAAGCACAGGTGATTTTTGCCCACGCTAATGAAGAAGTTCAACAAGCCCTAGCAGACTTAACCGCTATTGCCGACACACTGGCAACGCGCTTTCCAGCACTTGCCATCAGCTTTGACTTAGCCGAATTGCGCGGGTATCACTACCACACAGGCATGGTATTCGCCGCTTTCGTACCCAGCATCGGCAGAGAAATCGCCAGAGGCGGACGTTACGACAACATCGGTGCAGTATTTGGACGCGCCCGCCCTGCAACAGGATTTAGTGCCGATTTAAAACTACTTACCGCACTCAGTAAAAAAACCAGTATCAAACCGCAACGTGCGCTGATTTTCGCACCTTGTGTCGATGATGCCGCGTTAAACGAAACAATCAGAGCCTTACGCGCGGATCACCAAGCGGTAATACAACAACTGCCCGATCAAACAGGCACAGCGCAAGACTTGGGCTGTACGGCGATTTTAGAATTTGTTAATCATCAATGGGTCATAAGACCCTTATAAGTTGGAATAATTATGGGAAAAAATGTCGTAATCATCGGCACTCAATGGGGTGACGAAGGTAAAGGTAAATTAGTCGATTTACTGACTGAACAAGCACACGCCGTTATTCGTTTTCAAGGCGGACACAACGCAGGACATACACTGGTTATCGACGGCAAAAAAACCGTGTTACACCTGATTCCGTCAGGCATTCTGCATGAAGGTGTAGTGTGCATGATAGGCAACGGTGTCGTGTTATCACTCAACGCCTTGTTTGACGAAATCGCCATCTTGGAAGCGGCGGGTATTGCCGTTCAAAACCGTTTATTAATCAGCGAAGCCTGTACTTTAATTTTGCCTGTCCACGTCGCCATCGACCAAGCACGCGAAAAAGCACGCGGCGGCAAAGCCATCGGCACAACTGGACGCGGCATCGGGCCTGCTTACGAAGACAAAGCAGGACGCAGAGGCTTACGCGCAGGTGACTTGCTCAATCCAGAAACCTTTGCTGAAAAACTCAAAGAACTGCTGGATTATCACAACTTCATGTTAGTAAATTATTATCACACTGACGCAGTTGATTATGAGCAAACCTTAGCCGAAGCCCTGCGTTTAGGCGAACAACTTAAACCCATGCTCACCGATGTCAGCGAAGACATTTACCGTCGCCAAGCCGCAGGCGAAAACCTGTTATTAGAAGGTGCGCAAGGTGCATTATTAGACTTAGACCACGGTACATTCCCGTACGTCACCTCATCCAGCACCACCGCAGGCGGCGCAGCCACAGGTAGCGGCATTGGCCCCTTAGATTTAGATTATGTACTGGGCATCACCAAAGCCTACTCAACCCGCGTCGGCAACGGCCCGTTCCCATCTGAACTGGACGATGCCAACGGTGAACATTTAGGCACAAAAGGGCATGAATTCGGTGCGACCACAGGACGTAAACGCCGTTGTGGTTGGTTTGATGCCGTCGCTATGCGCAAATCCGCAAAACTCAACAGCCTAAGCGGTATTTGCTTAACCAAGCTGGACGTATTAGACGGCTTGGAAAAAATCGGCATTTGTACAGCGTATAACCTGAACGGCGTGATTACCGAAACCGCTCCATTAGGTGCAGACCAATACGAACAATGCCAACCAGTCGTCGAATACATGACAGGTTGGGCAGATGGCACAACCGCTGGCGTAACCGATTTTGACGCACTACCTGAAACAGCAAAAGCCTACATTCAGCGTTTAGAAGAATTAGTCGGCGTTAAAATCACCATCGTCTCCACAGGTTCAGACAGAAACGAAACGATTGTTTTAGAACATCCGTTTGGTTAATTAGTATTGTTGTTGGGTTGCCAAAAAGCGGCAACCCAATCTACGGTGTTATGCAAAACGATAATTATCAATTTTATAAAGTTTGGATTTGAATCTAAGATGACAACTGATTTTCTAATTATTTCAATAGAAATTATAATCTTCCTGAGTGGCTCTACTGGATTATGGTTTTATCAAAAAAGAATCATCAGCAATAATACAAAACAGCATGAGTCTTACCCAGATTATTTAAATTCAAAGAAATGGGATGATTTAAAAAAAATCGCATTGGAACGTGCAGATTATCAATGTGAATTATGTGATGCACCCTACAATCATGTTCATCATGTCAAATATCCTAAAAGATATAAAGAAGACCATGTTGATAATCTAGTAGTCGTCTGTGAAAAATGTCATGCAAGGCTTCATGGCATACGCGAGAATAAAAAAATCGAAGATAAAATTCTTTATTCAGATTCTATCAAGGTGGGAAACTATGAATATTTTTTTAGTGTAACCCAGTCTGGCAATGGCAGTAAATGTTTGCATATTGTTAGAAAATCAAAAACAGGCGAGCAAAGAATTGAAGTAATGGAATCAAACATTGATAGATTCGCTAGCATAATAAATGCAGGATGTACCTCTCTTAGCAGCAATGAGCCTTTCCAATTTGGAGCAAAAGCGGGTGATTTACCTTACTCTTTTGAAATTAAAGTAGCCAAAAATGAGAATAAATACCTCGAAGTAACAGAATTGACAAAAGAGAAGGCGAACAAAATCACGATTTTTGAAAATGAAGCAAAGTTTTTTTCAAATGGTTTAGATAAAGCAAGGGTTTTTTGATACCTTAAAAAACAGTCTCGTAGTTAGGGATTTCAGTTTGAGCAAAAGCGAAAACAGGGGTTTCCGACAAACTACGGAGTTGTCAGAAACGCCCACCCTGCATTACGCTTGGGTGAGCTTATTCTGACCGACTATGTAATTGGTTTTTAAGACTTACAATCCAGCCAATACCGCCGCTACCGTTTCACCCATTGCCGCTGGTGTTGGGCAGATGGTTACGCCCATTTCACGCAATAACGCTACTTTTTCAGCCGCACTTTCACCCGCAGAGGAGATGATTGCTCCTGCATGACCCATGCGTCGTCCTTCGGGTGCGGTTAAACCTGCAATGTAAGCTACGACGGGTTTGCTCATGTGGGCTTGAGCGTATAAACCTGCTTCTACTTCTTGCGGGCCGCCGATTTCACCAATCATTAACACGACTTTAGTTTCTGGATCATTTTCAAATTTTTCCAGAATATCGCGGTGTGAACTGCCGTTGATAGGATCGCCGCCGATACCGACGGAGCTGGAAATGCCGATGCCCAGACGTTTCATTTGATCCGCCGCTTCATAGCCTAATGTGCCTGAACGTCCGACGATACCGACATTACCCTGCATATAGATATGACCGGGCATGATGCCTAACATGGAGCGACCGGGGCTGATGGTGCCTGCGCAGTTAGGGCCTGTGAGTACCATGCGCTCGTTAGCAGGAAAACGGCGTAAAAAGTTTTTTACCGTCATCATGTCTTGCGTGGGAATACCGTCAGTGATGGCGACACAGTATTTAATGCCTGCATCTGCGGCTTCCATGATGGAATCGGCGGCAAACGCGGGCGGGACAAAAATAATACTGGCTTCTGCGCCAACTTGTTTTACAGCTTCTCTTGCTGTATTGAACACGGGCAAGCCTAAATGCGTTTGTCCGCCTTTTCCAGGGGTAACACCACCGACGACGTTAGAGCCGTAGTTAATCATGTCTTGGGCGTGGAAAGAGCCGATTTTGCCCGTAAAACCTTGGACGATGATGCGGGTGGTTTCGTTAATTAATATAGCCATGTTTATGCTCCTGCGGCTTCTTTGGCGACAACTTCGTTACGCGCTTGTACGGCTTTTTCTGCCGCTTCTGCGAGTGTGTCAGCAGTGATAATCGGTAAGCCGCTTTCGGCAATGATTTTGCGTCCTTCTTCGACGTTAGTACCTGATAATCTGACGATTAACGGGACTTGCATATCAATTTTACGCACCGCTTGTACGACACCTTCGGCAATCCAGTCACAGCGATTAATGCCTGCAAAAATGTTGACCAGCATGGCTTTGACGTTTTTATCGGCTAAGACTAAACGGAAGGCTTTTTCAGTGCGTTCAGCGGACGCGCCGCCGCCGACATCTAAAAAGTTGGCAGGTTCGCCGCCCGCCAGTTTAATCATGTCCATGGTTGCCATTGCTAAACCAGCACCGTTAATCATACAGCCGATGTCGCCGTCTAAACCGACATAGCTTAAGCCACGGTCAGCCGCTGCCATTTCGCGGGGGTCTTCCTGACTTTTATCGCGTAATTCAGAGATTTTCAGTTGACGGAACAGCGCGTTATCATCAAAACTCATTTTGGCATCTAAAGCGATTAATTCATTGCTTTTAGTGACTACCAACGGATTAATTTCTAGCATACTGACATCTAAGGCGCGTAATGCCTTGTAACAGCCATTAATAGTTTTCACGGCGTGGCTGATAACTTCTGCATCCAAGCCAAGTTTAAACGCCATTTCTCGTGCTTGATAATCCTGCAAGCCAACAGAGGGTTTGATGACAATTTTAGTAATCGCCTCAGGATTGGTGCGTGCCAGTTCTTCAATATCCATGCCGCCTTGCGCTGAACCGACCATGACGATGCGTTCAGAACTACGGTCTACCAACAGGCAAAAATACAATTCTTTGGCGATTTCAGTACCTGCTTCAACATACAATCTGCCGCAGACTTTACCCGCAGGGCCTGTTTGATGGGTGACTAAGCGTTTGCCTAATAAATAAGTAGCGGCGGCTTCCACTTCATCATGAGTTTTACAGATTTTAATGCCGCCCGCTTTACCACGCGCCCCTGAATGAATCTGGGCTTTGACTGCCCAAATATGTCCACCGATTTCTCTAGCGCGTTGTACTGCATCTTCGGGGCTATACGCCAAGCCACCTTCAGCGATTTTTATACCGTAACCGCTTAAAATTTCTTTTGCTTGATATTCATGAATATCCATAAATTTTCCTATCGTGTTGAAATCATTACCGCCATAAACAGCCGACTATTATATGCTTTTTAATAGGCTATCGTCATTGCTCGTGTCATCACAATGTCATATTTAACGAATTTTTGCGGAACAATCTGGTGTTAAGCGGGTCTAAAAAACGCAGACGATAACACTGATAAGGGGAGTTGTGATGACAATTGACATATTGAGTGCCGTTTTAGGCTGGGCAACGGTTATTAATATAGGTATTGTGACGCTGTGGTTTTTGCTGATTGTCTATGCGCATGATTGGATTTATCAGCTGCACAGTCGCTGGTTTACCTTGTCCGTAGAACGTTTCGATACCATTCATTACGCGGGTATGGCTTTTTACAAAATCAGTATTTACCTGTTTAATCTGGTGCCATTTCTGGCGTTGCAGATTGTCGTTTGAACTTGCAAAGACCTTGCAATGCAACGTCTTTACAAAAAATCCACACTAACTTATAACGGGTGTTTTTCCCACCAAGAAGCTAATACAGCGGTAGACGCGATGACTGAAGAGTTTGACTTAAGTTGCGGACGTAACTGATTGGTGGAATAGCCAGTCGGTTGATGACTCTGTTTAGCAACAACCCACTCGCCTTGAGGGTCTTTAAGTAACGCATTCATAACGGTTCGAGCAGGTAAGCCAATTAACCCTGCAACAGCAGTATAAGTTGCTTTCTGTGTATTTTTTGCCAATGCCGCAACCAGTTGCGCCAGTTGTTCTTGTTTGTCTTTCATATTATGTACCTTGTGAAATTATAGTGTTTCCACGCTGTAATCGTAGAAATGGTAAAAAGTTAAATATCGATTCAGGTGAGGTGCGAACCTGAATACTTACGTTTAACGTGTGATTATATTGGTTTAGGATATTACATCTATCCATTACACACTTGTGTGTTGTCTATACCATTCGGCAAGTTCTTCGAGACTTACTTTACTTTCCGCCAAACGTAAAAATAGGATTTCTTGTTCATTGTCTTTTTCGGATTCCACTTGATAGCCGTTTAACTCTAAAAATAAACCAGCGGCGGTAAAGGCAGTTCTCTTATTGCCGTCGATAAAAGGATGGTTGCCTGATAACCCTTCTGCGTAACTCGCGGCTAAGTCAAAAATATCAACTTGCTGATAATGATACAGGTTTTGCGGACGGGATAATGCCGAATCAAGCAATGCCTCATCTCTAACGCCTTGAGAACCGTCCGTTCTTTTAATCACTATTTCGTGCAGCAACAACACAAACGCTTTATCGAGCCAAACAGGTTCAGCATTCATTTTGCCAATTTTAAAAGCAATGATTCATGCTTATCTATAAAAGCATTGATACGTTTTACGTCCTCTGCTTTTTTACGTTCAGCTTCTGTCATAGCCAGTTCTTTTGATTCTTGTTGTGCTTTAGCTGGCGCGGCTTGTGGTGCGTCTGGAGTGGTTTCAATGACGTTTTCTTGATAACGTCTAACATCTACAAAACCAAAATTTTTATTTGTCATTGTTATGCTCCAAGATTGGTTTAATGTTGGGTTGCTAAAAGTGGCAATTATTCATCATCTACATCCATACTGAGTCTGTCATGGGTCTCTCTGTGGCAATTAGGACATAGTGCAATAGTATTCTGTACCTCATCAATACCGTTCTTTGAAAGAGGTCTTATGTGATGAACCTCAAGGAATGGTTCGTTGTTGGACAATTTGCGAAATGGGGCAGGTTTTTTACATTTTCCACATTTACCGTTGGCTAAAGATAAACAATCATTTACCACACTTTGTTTTCGTGCGTACCGTGTTACAAGTTCTGAAGTTTTTTGAGGAGGTTCTGTAGTGTCATTTTTAAATAATATCCGCCTCTTATTATCAGATAATTGGAAAAAATCGACTATAGTTTGTTCAAAGTCTTTTTCCCCAGAACCAGCACTAGGAGTTGCAGGATTTGGATGTTTTCTGGGCTTTCCATCAAAGTGCTGAGCCAAACTGCAGCCAGTGTGTCCCACCCGATGCTCTGCGTGAGCTGAAACTCCACTACCAGCCTTATGTATCCGTACTGCACCATAACACTCGATACAGCGTTTAGATAAATCTGGATTAGCCAGTGCCGTAGGAATATCGATACGCTGCCATGTACCCTCAATCCAAGCTTCACATTGGTTTGCCATAGCAGTTGCTCCTCATCTCGTTGATGGACTTAACATTTAACATACTCCGATACCTTGAGAGATTTATTGATTCCGTCTAAATAGCCAAATTAGACTGGGATAAGGTGCGAACCATAGCCTATTCAGAATAGGCTATGACTCGCTTAGGCTCATCCCAGCCTACACATTGTAATTTAGCGAGTTTTCGCCGCAATCGCCTCAGCCGCTCTTACTACATTATTCGCCATTTTTTCAGAAGCCGCGTCGATTAAACGACCGTCTAATGCTGCCGCGCCTTTGCCCTGTGCTGCCGCTTCTTGCAGTGCCACTAAAATACGTTTGGCTTTTTCAACTTCTGCCGCAGGTGGGGTGAAGACTTCATTGGCTAAGGCGATTTGTGAGGGATGAATTGCCCATTTGCCTTCACAGCCAAGAGCCGCCGCGCGTTTTGCACCTGCAATATAACCTTCAGGGTCTTTGAAATCACCGAACGGGCCATCAATCGGGCGTAAGCCGTAAGCGCGACAGGCAACCGTCATGCGGCTGATAGCGTGATGCCATTGATCGCCAGGATAATTTGGGTTTAAACCGCCGATGTTGGTGGTTCTGGCGCGATTACTTGCCGCATAATCAGCTACACCAAAATGCAGAGCTTCTAAACGTCCGCCTAACGCGCCTTGCTTAGCAATGTCTTCCACATTTGCCATGCCTAACGCGGTTTCAATCAAGGCTTCAATACCGATACGGTTTTTTAAACCTTGTTGCATTTCCAATTGGTTAAGCATCGCTTCAACCATGTATACATCTGAATACACGCCGACTTTAGGAATTAAAATGGTGTCGATTTTACTGCCACATTGTTCAACCAAATCGACAACATCACGCACCATATATTGTGTGTCCAAGCCGTTGATACGCACGGAAACCGTGATGCCATGACCTTTCCAATCCAAATCGTTAATCGCTTGGATGATATTTTTACGCGCCTGTAATTTGTCGTCTGGAGCAACAGCATCTTCAAGATCAAGAAAAATAAAATCCACGCCGCTGTTCAAGGCTTTTTCAAACATTTCAGGGTTGGAACCAGGAACGGCTAATTCACAACGTTGAACTCGTTGCACGGACGCGGTATATAAAGTGTGGCTCATTCAGTGTTTTCCTATAGTAACTTAATAAAATCCAGCGATGGCGGGACGTAAATAAACCGCTCATTCTACTTTTAGGGGCATTAATGTCAATTTTTACCGTTTATACTATATAAATCAGTCATGTTCACTTTTAAAACACACCATGTCCATTGTCGCCTTATTATTTATCGGTTTTTCATTAGGTACAGCGGTATTGCTGATTATCGGTAATCTATTACAACAACAAAACGCATTACGGTGTACGTCCAAAGCGGCGGGTTTTTTATTACTGCTTGGGTTGGCGGGGATTCAAAGTGTGCATTTATATAGTGTGCAGTATGGCTTTGACGGCTTGCATTCCAGCGTGTATGTGGCTTTGTTGTACGCTATCGCGCCCAGCTTTTATTTTTACAGCCGTCAGCTGTTGATTGCCGATAGTCATTATTCATGGCGTGATGTGTTGCACACGTTACCGTTGCTGTTGTGCTGGTTGTTGTCGTCTCAATGGACGTTGCCGACCGCTTTTTTAATCGGTAGCGGCTATGTGTTGTGGCTGGCGCAAGCAGTGTATTTTTTACGCGCCCAACGACAGCGTTTTCGGTTGGAATTGTTGGCATTAGGCACGTTGTTTGCGATTGCCATCGCGGTGTTGGTACTGGGTTTTATCGTGCCGTTATTGGATGCACAGGATTTTATCATTGCCTACAGCATACTCATCGGGTGCGCGTTTTTTGCCGTGACATTGACGCTATTACGCTTTCCATCCATTACCGCCGATGTCTCAGAAGCGGTACAAGCCGCCTACACCCTCTCAACGCTGAAAAATATCGACAAAGCCGCCGTATTACTCAAACTCGATACCTTGATGCAACAAGACAAACTGTACACGTTAGACAATCTGAATCTGGAATTATTGGCAGAACAACTGGCATTAAGTCAGCATCAATTATCCGAATTGATTAACACCGAATTTCAACAAAGTTTTTCCCGCTATATTCGCGAGCAGCGTATTAATGAAGCCAAACGCCTGTTAATCGCTGAACCCAATGCGTCAGTATTATCCATAGGTTTATCGGTGGGTTTCAGTTCACAATCGAATTTTTATGCGGCGTTTCGGGATATTGTCGGAATGCCGCCTGCGCAGTATCGGAAGAATCACGGAGACCTGCGAGCAACTGTGTTAAAAATCAAGCTAAATCGGCGAAATCTGGCTGCCATTCTGATTGATGTTTAACCATTGCATTCAGGGTAATCAGCAGTTTTCTCATGCAGGCGGTGAGGGCGACTTTTTCGAGTTTACCGCTGGCAATGAGACGTTGATAAAAGGTTTTAATGGGTTTGTTAAAGCGTTTCGCGCTGAGTATCGCCATGTATAGGGCGGAACGGATTAACGCCCTACCGCCGAAGATGGTGCGCTTGCCTGTTTTTTTGCCGCTGTCTTTGCTGTAAGGCGCGACACCGACTAAGGCGGCGATTTCTTTGTTGGAAACCCTGCCCAGTTCTGGCAGCATGGACACCAGTGTCATGGCGTTGACGATGCCAATGCCGTTGACGGTGAGTAAACGGGCGACTTTTTGTTTCAAGCCGTCATCGTTATCGATGTCGGTTTGGATTTTCGCTTCAATAGTACGGATTTCTTCGTCAAGTTGTTTAATGACCCGCTTAATCGAGCGCACAGCATCTTTGTCTTAAGCGTTGGCTTGGTGCAGTTGTTCGATGACTTTTTGGTCGACCACTTGATGACGGCGTTTGACGAGGGCTTCGATGCGTTGTTCCACTTCTGAGCGTGACTCTCGCCATTGCAGTCGTCCTTTGGGATAGGCTGTTTCTGCATAGTAACGAATCATGTTGGCATCGATACGATCATTTTTCGCGTACGCTCCCATCGCGTTGGCAAAATCACGCACCCGTTTGGCATTGACCACCGCGACTTTGATGTCTTCCGTCAACAAGAAACTGACCAACGGTTTTTCATAACCCCCCGTCGCTTCCATCACAAAGCATAACGACTCGACTGCTCTATGTTTAATCAGCTTTTTAAATGCCGCTGCCTCGTTTTTAATCGTCAGCGCGGGTTCATTCGCAAACGCAATGTCCAACTTGTCTTTTGCGACATCCACGCCCACCATGATGAGTTCTTCGCTAGTTTCTGACATGATAGTCACCTTTTGTTCTCTTTCTTGTTAAATACGGAATCGCTTGGCGTTCCTCGCAACTGTTCGAGATGTAAAAAGTAAGGAAAGGCGACCTGCGCTAGCAGACGGTTTTATTTTCATAAACCAAGGTCTTATCGGT